>DASUIM010000441.1:0-1111 GCA_036279775.1 Fluviicoccus sp.
TTCGCCCCAGGTGAAAATGCTCTCGGCACGGAACATCAGCAGCATGCCGTTCTGCGTCTTCGGCATCTCCACGCGCTCGGCGGCGAAGCGGCGGCGGTTGTCATCCTCTTCACGCGGGCCGTCACCGCCGGTTTCACGGTCTCCGGCGGGCGTGTCGGCGGCTTCGCGCCGCACCGGCGGCATCTCCGGCCGCAACCACAGTGGCACCGGCCAATGCGTGCGCTTTGACGCCGGGCGCGGCACCTCGCGGTCGGGATGCGGCAACTGTTCACGCACGGCCCGCTCCAGCGCGGCCTCGTCGTCCGGCAGCGATTCCGGCGGCGTGCGCAGCGCCAGACAGGCATCCACCAGGCGGCGATAGCGCCCTTCCCAACCCGGCAAGGCGTCGAGCACAGCGCGGGTGGCGCGCACATTCCGTTTCCAACCGTCCGGCTCGTCATCGCCGACGCTGAAGGCGGCCAGCGTCGCCAGCCACAAATACAGTTCGCGGTTCAGTGCCGGTTCAGCGAAGGTGTCGACGGTATCGGGCAGGTACAGCGCCTCGGCGTCCTGCCAGGCCAGATCGACCCGCTCCCCCGTCCCCGCCAGCCGTTCCAGCCAGCGCCGCCGCGCCCCGTGCGCCGCCGCCGAGCCGGATTTCAGCGCCACCCCGGCATCACCGCCCACCGCCCGGAAATACGGCCCCACCACTTCGCGCATGGATTCCAGCGTCACCGCCGCCTCGGGGAAACCGCGATGGGCGGCGCGGCGCACTACCCGGTCCCAGATCCCGCCAATCCATTCTTCCACGGCTCAGTCCTCCCGCACCGGCGTCACCGGGATGCGGTTGCGTTCACCCTGCTTCGCCGTCCGCGTGTTGAACGAGGCTTCGTCACCGGCGCGGTCTTCGTGCACCCAATGCAGCAACGGGCCTTCGGGGTTGTCCTGGTGCACATGGGCGCAGGCGTTCAGGCATTGGCCGCACTGCACACAGCTGAACATCATGCGCTTGACGTTGCGCGGCTTCAGCCGCATCGGGCAGGCGTTGTCGCATTCGGACTCGCAACCGGCGCACTCCGGGGCGCGGCCGCGTTCAAAACCCACCACCATCGCCTGGCGGTTGCCCATCCAC
>DASUIM010000442.1:0-1048 GCA_036279775.1 Fluviicoccus sp.
TGCTGACCGGTTTCTTTTTGGTGCAGCTTGTGGCGTGGCTGAGTCCCTTGCGGGATGCGTTGCGCGACAGGTCCTAACGGGTGCAGTTATGGCTGGAAATTCCTCAGAGTATATTAAGCATCACCTGACCAACCTGACCTACGGCGAGTTGCCGGCCGGTTATGTGCGTCACGGCGAGCATGGTCAGGAGACCCTGACCGAGGCAACCTGGACTATCGCGCACAGTGGCGATGAGGCGCAGGCCATGGGTTTCAAGGCGATCCACCTGGACTCGATGGGCTGGTCGATCGGCCTTGGCTTGCTGTTCTGCCTGATCTTCCGTGCTGTCGCCAAGAAGGCCAGCAGCGGCATTCCCGGCGGCCTGCAGAATTTCGTTGAAATCATTGTTGAGTTCGTGGACACCAATGTCCGCGATACCTTTCATGGCAAGTCTTCCCTGATCGCCCCGCTGGCGCTGACGATTTTCTGCTGGATCTTCCTGATGAATTTCATGGACTTGATCCCGGTTGACTTCATTCCGTCGGTTGCCCAGATGCTGGGTTTCCATTATATGAAAGTGGTGCCGTCCACCGATCCCAACATTACGCTGGGTATGTCGATTTCGGTATTCCTGCTGGTCCTGTTCTACAGCATCAAGATGAAGGGTGTCGGTGGCTTCGCCGGTGAGCTGGCGCTGAATCCGTTCAACCCCAAGAACCCCGTGCTCAAGGCGTTTTTCATTCCCATCAACCTGATTCTGGAAGGTGTGACCCTGATTGCCAAGCCGGTATCCCTGGGCCTGCGACTGTTCGGCAACATGTATGCCGGCGAGCTGATCTTCATCCTGATTGCGCTGCTGCCGTTTGGTTTGCAGTGGATGCTGTCGGTGCCCTGGGCCATCTTCCACATTCTGGTCATCACGTTGCAGGCATTCATCTTCATGATGCTGACCATCGTGTACCTGAGTATGGCCAGTGAGCATCACTGATAACCCTTTTCCCCTTTAAACACTACGACGCAGAGGTAATTACAATGGAAACCGTGATTGGCTTGACCGCTATCGCCGCCG
>DASUIM010000443.1:0-1242 GCA_036279775.1 Fluviicoccus sp.
TGCATCTTCACAAACATTTCAACTTCGCTGAGTCTCAGGAGGAGACAGTGTGGCCATCGTTACGCCATTCGTGCGGGTCGGAACTTACCCGACAAGGAATTTCGCTACCTTAGGACCGTTATAGTTACGGCCGCCGTTTACTGGGACTTCAGTCAAGAGCTTGCACCCCATCATTTAATCTTCCAGCACCGGGCAGGCGTCACTCCGTATACGTCCACTTTCGTGTTGGCACAGAGCTGTGTTTTTGATAAACAGTCGCAGCCACCTATTCTCTGCGACCTCTGCACGCTTCGTGAGCAAGTCACTACACACGCAGAGGCATACCTTCTCCCGAAGTTACGGTATCAATTTGCCGAGTTCCTTCTCCTGAGTTCTCTCAAGCGCCTTAGAATTCTCATCCTGCCCACCTGTGTCGGTTTGCGGTACGGTTCTTATGCAGCTGAAGCTTAGTGGCTTTTCCTGGAAGCGTGGTATCAGTCACTTCAGTTCCGTAGAACCTCGTTATCACCTCTCGACCTTAAGGTGCAGCGGATTTGCCTACCGCACCAGCCTACCGGCTTGAACCAACTATTCCAACAGTTGGCTGACCTAACCTTCTCCGTCCCCACATCGCACTGCATAAAAGTACGGGAATTTTAACCCGTTTCCCATCGACTACGCTTTTCAGCCTCGCCTTAGGGGCCGACTCACCCTACGCCGATGAACGTTGCGTAGGAAACCTTGGGCTTTCGGCGAGGGGGCTTTTCACCCCCTTTATCGCTACTCATGTCAGCATTCGCACTTCTGATATCTCCAGCAGGGTTTACACCACCACCTTCACAGACCTACAGAACGCTCCCCTACCACGGACACATTTGACTGTGCCCATCCGCAGCTTCGGTTATCAGTTTGAGCCCCGTTACATCTTCCGCGCAGGACGACTCGACCAGTGAGCTATTACGCTTTCTTTAAATGATGGCTGCTTCTAAGCCAACATCCTGGCTGTCTATGCCTTCCCACCTCGTTTACCACTTAACTGATCATTTGGGACCTTAGCTGGCGGTCTGGGTTGTTTCCCTCTTGACGATGGACGTTAGCACCCACCGTCTGTCTCCCATGCTTGCACTTTCCGGTATTCTGAGTTTGCCATGGTTTGGTAAATCGCAATGACCCCCTAGCCATAACAGTGCTTTACCCCCGGAAGTGATACATGAGGCACTACCTAAATAGTTTTCGGGGAGAACCAGCTATCTCCGAGTTTGT
>DASUIM010000444.1:0-9135 GCA_036279775.1 Fluviicoccus sp.
GAACTTGTAGCCGCGACGGTATTCGAACTTGTCCACCGCCTTCATCAGGCCGATGTTGCCTTCCTGGATCAGGTCGAGGAACTGCAGGCCGCGGTTGGTGTACTTCTTGGCGATGGAGATCACCAGACGCAGGTTGGCCTCCACCATTTCCTTCTTGGCGCGGCGGGCCTTGGCCTCGCCGATGGACATGCGGCGGTTGATGTCCTTGATTTCGGCCACGCGCATGTCGAATTGTTCTTCAATGGCGATCAGCTCGCGCTGGGCCTTGAGGATGTTCTCACGCTGAGCTTCCAGCGCCGCCGCCCACGGCTTGCCGGTGGCGATCTGGCTGTCGACCCAGGCCAGGTTGGTCTCGTGGCCGGGGAAGGTGGTGATGAAGGTCTTGCGATCCATCTTGGCGCGGCGGATGCAGGCGATCATGATCGCCTTTTCCTGGGCGCGCACCTGATCCTGGTAGTTGCGGATTTCCTGGCCCAGCGCATCGAACACGCGCGGGGTCAGCTTGAACATCATGAAGACTTCGGCCAGCAGCGCCAGGGCTTGCTGGCCCTCGACGCTGGCGCGGCCGCTGCTCTTCAGAACGGCCAGCGTGGCCTCCAGCTGGTTGCGCAGGGCGGTGAAGCGCTCACGGGCAATTTCGGGGTCGGGTCCGGATTCGGCTTCTTCCTCGTCATCGCTGGCGCCTTCGGCTTCCTCGGCGTCAATGTCGATGTCGGCGGCCTTGGCGGGTTCGGCCTCGGCTTCTTCGGGCAGCTCGGCTTCCACCACTTCTTCGGGAATGGCGTCGCTTTCCGGATCGAGGTAACCCACCAGGATGTCGGCCAGACGGCGCTCACCGGCGCCGACGCGGTCGTAGTCGGCAATGACGCCGGCGACGCAGGTCGGCCAGTGCGCCATGGCGTGCAGCACGTCGCGGATGCCTTCTTCGATGCGCTTGGCGATGGCGATTTCGCCTTCCCGCGTCAGCAGTTCCACGGTGCCCATTTCACGCATGTACATGCGCACGGGGTCGGTGGTGCGGCCCGGCTCGGTTTCCACCGAAGTCAGAACGGCAACCGCTTCTTCGGCGGCGACTTCATCGTCACTGGCGTCCGGGGTTTCTTCCAGCAGCAGATCGTCGGCTTCCGGCGCGCGTTCGTGCACGGGAATGCCCAGATCGTTCAGCATCTGGATAATGTCTTCTATCTGTTCCGTTTCGGTGATAGATTCCGGAAGGTGGTCATTGAGTTCGGCGTAAGTCAGGTAGCCTTGCTCTTTGCCGCGTGCAATGAGGGCAGCTACTTGTGAAGTGGTCTGCGTCTCTTTGTCGTTGCTCATTGATGATTCTCGGTGGTGCAGGCAAGAGTGGAATTATAGCACGCCGCCGGAAAATGGGGATAATCCGCACGATTTTCGGGCTCTTTGCGGCTGTCTGAAAAGTGATGCATGTCCCGTGCCGGTCAATCCGCCCGTTTATTGTCCAGTTCCCGCATTTCTTCTTCCAGCTCCTTCAGTTGCGCCTTCAGTTGCAGGATGGCCGCCAGTCCGTGGGTGTCCGCCAGTTTTTCCCGCAGGGTGTGGATGCCCAGCTGGGTAATGATGCTGGCCAGTTCGCCGTCCACGTCCAGCGAGGGAATGAAGTTGGTGTCCTCGGCGATGCGCCGCAGGCGGTCGCCTTCCTCGCTGCCTTGCCAGGCGCCCAGCAGGGTCATGCTGGTGCTGCCCGGGCTTTGTTGCAGGAAGCGCACCACCGACAGCAGCAACGCCCCTTCCAGCGGCAGTTGCTGTTCCAGTCGGTCGGCGTTGATGGTCAGCGCCGCCTCCGGTTTTTGCAACAACAGCTGGATGGCGCGGTCGCCCAGCGACAGGCTGTTGCGGCCGCGCGGCACCAGTTGCGGCCGTGACTGATAGACGGCGCGCACCGGCTGCGTGGTCATCGGCGGGCGGTAACCGTCGTCGTCATCGTCGTGTTCTTCCGGAGTGTGGGGACGGAAGGCGGCTGACGGAGCAGGTGCAGGCGGAGCCTTGCCGGTATCCGGATTGTGGATGCCGGTCAATGTCGAAAGCCGTTGCCACAACAGTTGCCGGAACAGGCTGGCCGGGACTTTTTCCAGCAGCGGCGTGGCCAGATTGGCCAGACGGCTGCGTCCCTCCAGTGATTCCAGCCGCAAGCCTTCCGATAGATGGCGGAACAGGAAATCGGCCAGTGGTTCGGCGCTGTCGAGGCGTTGGCGGAAGGCGTCGAGCCCTTCTTCCCGCACCAGCGAATCGGGGTCATGGCTGTCGGGCAGGAACAGGAAGGCCGCGCTGACGCCGTCCTTGAGCGCGGGCAGGGCGGATTCCAGCGCCTTCCACGCGGCACGCCGCCCGGCTTCGTCGCCGTCAAAGCAGAAAATTACATCCGGGACACTGCGGAACAGGCGCTCGACATGCACAGTGCTGGTGGCGGTGCCCAGCGTGGCCACTGCAAACGGCAGTCCGGCCTGATGCATGGCGATCACGTCCATGTACCCTTCCACTACGACGACCCGCTTCAGGTCTTGCCGCGCCTGCCGGGTTTCATACAGGCCATAGAGCTCTTCGCCCTTGTGGAACACCGGGGTTTCCGGCGAGTTCAGGTATTTGGGTTTGCTGTCGTCCAGCACCCGGCCGCCGAAGGCCATGATCCGGCCGCGAAAATCGCGGATCGGGAAAATCACCCGTTCGCGCATGGCGTCGTAATGCGAATTGCGCTGTTCGTTGAAGATGACCAGTCCGGCCTGTTTCAGCAGCGCCACCTGTTCCGGCGAGTCGCCCAGGGCGCGCAGCAGGTTATCCCAACCGGCCGGGGCGTAACCCAGCCGCCATTCCTTCGCCACCTGCCCGGTCAGTCCGCGCTGGCGCAGGTACTGGGTGGCGCGCTCGCGCTGCGGATGCTGGCGCAACTGTTCCTCATAGAAACGGGCGGCGGCATCGAGGATGTCGTACAGCGGTTGCCGCGAGGCGCGTTCCTCGCCGTGACCCTGACTGGTTTCCGGTAGCGTCATCCCGGCTTTTTGCGCCAGGTACTCCAGACTGTCCATGAACTCGCGCCGTTCATATTGCATCAGGAAACTGAGCGCATTGCCGGATACGCCGCAACCGAAGCAATGGTAGAACTGCTTTTCACGGTTGACGGAGAAGGAGGGCGTCTTTTCGTTGTGGAACGGGCAGCAGGCGGAGTAGTTCTTGCCGGATTTCTTCAGGCGGACATGCGCCCCGATCAGGTCGACGATATCGGTGCGGTGCAGCACTTCATCAATGAAGGATTGGGGAATGCGGCCTGCCATGGGGAAATGCCGTCAGCCAGAAAGAGAGAGTAAGGTAGCAAAAATGACAGCAGGGGTGTAACAGCGGTCAGCCGAGCTTGGCCTTGACCTTCTTGGAAACCTCGGCCCCGTCGGCGCGGCCGGCAATCTGCGGGCGCAACAGGTTCATCACCTTGCCCATGTCACGGGCGGTGGTGGCGGCGGTTTCAGCAATGGCCGCAGCGATCAGGCTGTCCACTTCCTCGTCCGAGAGCCGGGCGGGGAGAAATACTTCAAGAACCGCAATCTCGGACTGTTCCTGGGCCACCAGGTCAGCGCGATTGGCGGACTGATAAGCAGCGACGGATTCCCGGCGCTGCTTGATCAGCTTTTCCAGGACGGCCAGCACGCGGGCATCGTCCAGTTCGACACGTTCATCAACTTCGATTTGCTTGAGGGCCGCCAGCGCCATGCGAATGACTCCGAGGCGCGCCGACTCTTTGGCGCGCATCGCGTCTTTCATTGCTTCGGTCAGCCGGGCCTTCAAGGCAGACATATCACCGTCCTGAAAAATTCATTCGTTCATCAAAGGGTGCTGCAACCGCCGGGTCTGCTTAGTACAGACGGGTGGTCTTCACCGATTCGCGAGCCAGTTTCTTGGCATAACGCTTGACGGCGGCAGCTTTCTTGCGCTTACGTTCCTGGGTCGGCTTTTCGTAGAATTCGCGCTTGCGAACATCGGCCAGAACACCTGCTTTTTCGCAGGAACGCTTGAAACGGCGCAGAGCTACGTCAAACGGCTCGCCTTCTTTGACTTTGACTTGGGGCATTACAATCTCACCTTTGAGTTGGAAAATCCTGCAATCACAGTTACAGGAAGGCGGCAATTCTACGCAAAGAAAGGCGTACCGGCAAGCGCGCCGTTCCGCTAAAATCGTTGCCCCCGATGGAGACCCCTATCCCATGCGTGTACTCGGCATTGAAACCTCCTGTGATGAAACCGGCGTGGCTGTCTATGACAGCGAGCGCGGACTGCTGGCGCACCGCCTTTTCAGCCAGATAGAGCTGCATGCCGATTACGGCGGCGTGGTGCCGGAACTGGCCTCGCGCGACCACGTGCGCAAGCTGGCGCCGCTGCTGCGCGAGGTCATGGAGGCGGCGGGGACGACGCCCGGGGATATCGGCGGCATTGCGTATACCAGCGGCCCGGGGCTGGCCGGAGCGTTGATGGTGGGCGCGGTCATGGGGCGGACGCTGGCTTACGCCTGGAACGTGCCCTCGATCGGTGTTCATCATATGGAAGGGCATTTGCTGGCGCCGCTGCTGGAGGAAAACCGGCCGGAGTTTCCGTTCGTGGCGCTGCTGGTGTCGGGCGGGCATACGCAGTTGCTGCAAGTGGACGGCATTGGCCGCTACACCTTGCTGGGCGAAAGCGTGGACGATGCGGCGGGTGAGGCCTTTGACAAGGTGGCGAAAATGCTGGGGCTGGATTATCCCGGCGGCCCTCACGTGGCGCGGCTGGCCTTGCAGGGCAATCCGGAGGCCTTTGCGCTGCCGCGCCCGATGATTGATCGGCCGGGATTGGATTTCTCCTTCAGCGGCCTGAAGACAGCGGTGCGGCTGGTCATCGAGAATACACCGGATTATCCGGAAAAGACGGTGGATATCTGCGCCAGCTTCGAGGCGGCCATTGTCGATACGCTGGTGCGCAAGTGCGAGCGGGCGCTGAAGCAGACCGGCATGAAGCGGCTGGTGATGGCGGGCGGGGTCAGCGCCAATATCCGTTTGCGGGCGATGCTGCAGGATCTGGCGAAGCGGCGGCGGGCGCAGGTGTTTTATCCGTCGGCGGCGTTTTGCACCGATAACGGGGCGATGATTGCCTTTGCCGGATGTCAGCGCTTGCTGGCGGGGCAGGGGGAGAATCTGGCGGTGTCGGTGCGGCCGAGGTGGCCGATGGTGGAGTTGCCGGCGGTTTGAGTCCCGTTATCTCGTAATGAATCTGTAGGGGCGCACTGCGTGCGCCCTCTTGGCCGAACACGTCGGTTGTTATTTGTCTTAAGCCATCCGCCTGCCGCGGGCCCTTCTTTTTGTCTTGGCAAAAAGAAGGCAAAAACCGTGTCCTTCGCCAAAACTCGCGCACCTTCCCTTATATTCAGCACCACCTTGTCCGGCGGTGGTTTTCTTTCTGCCGGAATTGCGCCGCTCAGACAGTTGGCTGCGGACGGCGGTGTTAGTTGGGGGTGTCTTCTTCAGCCGCTTCCGGTTTTTGGGTTCCGAATTTCTTTTCTTCCCCCTTCAGCAACGCCTTGATGTTTGTCTTGTGCCGGGTAATCAGCAGCACGCTCATTCCCGCCACGCCCAGCATATAACCGGGGTCGAGGTACCAGGCCAGGATCGGGGCGGCGGTGAAGGCGGTGAGGGAGCCGAGGGAGGAGATGCGGGTCGGGGCGAAGGCGATCAGCCAGATACCGATGACGGCGAGGCCGAGTTGCCAGTCCAGCGCCAGCAGGACGCCGAGGGCGGTGGCGACCCCCTTGCCACCTTCAAAGCGGAAGAAGACGGGGTACAGGTGGCCGAGGAAGGCGGCGAGGCCGATGGCGCTGACAAGGTCTGAAGAGAGTCCCCAGTGCTTGGCCAGCAGCACCAGCGGGACGCCCTTGAGCATGTCGCCTGCCAGTGTCAGCAGCGCGGGGCCTTTGCCGCCGATGCGCATGACATTGGTCGCGCCGGGGTTATGAGAGCCTTGTGAGCGCGGGTCGGGAAGGCCGAGGGTGCGGCAGACCAGGATGGCGGAGCAGACGGAGCCCAGCAGATAAGCGACGGCAAGCAGGACAAAAGGGAGGACATCGGACATTTTGCACTATCGCTGATGGAATCGGGGTGTGGCAATCTATAATGCCGGTTTACGGTGATTGCAAGGCTGACGTGGTCGACGATGGATATTCTGTATATTCGCAACCTGCGGGTTGAGGCGGTGATCGGTATCTTCTCGTGGGAGAAGCGCATCCGCCAGCCGATCCATGTGGATCTGGAGATGGCGGTGGATATCCGCAAGGCGGCCGAGACCGATGATATCAAGCACGCCCTGGACTACAAGAACGTTTCCCACCGGCTGACCGAGTTCATCGCCCATAACGAATGGCATCTGGTGGAAACCCTGGCGGAGCGCATCGCCGAACTGTTGATGAAGGAGTTCGGGGTGTCGTGGCTGCGGCTGACCCTGTCCAAGCCCGCCGCGCTGCCCGCCGCTGACAGCGTCGGCCTGATCATTGAACGAGGCGACAAGCATGCCCCGCGTCTATTTGAGCCTGGGCAGTAACTGCCGACGCGAGGCCTCGCTGGCTGCGGCCTTGTCGCGGCTGGAGCAGGCGTTCGGCCCCCTGTCCGTTTCCCCGGTTTATGAAAGCGAGGCGGCGGATGCCCCCGGCGCCCCCTATCTGAATCTCGTGGTGTCGCTGGAGACGGTCTTGCCGGTGCTGCCGCTGAAAGCGAAGCTGCGCGGGATCGAAGCGCTGATAGGTCGTGAACGCGGCCGTCCGGACGTGGTGATTGATATTGATATCCTACTGTACGGCGATGCCTGCGGTGACTTCGAAGGTCTGCGCCTGCCGCGCCCGGAGTTGCTGGAACGCGCCTATGTGCTGAAGCCGCTGGCCGATCTGGCGGGTCAGGAACGGCACCCGCTGACCGGCCGGTGCTATGCCGATCATTGGCAATCCTTTACCGGCAGCGCGGTGCTGCATGCCGCCGCCTGGCAGGGCACGCACCATGCATGACGCCATGCATTTCCTGCGGCGGCAGCCGGTCATCATCATGCTGGGAGTGCTGGGCTGGCTGCTGGCGGTATGGCAGCTGGGTGCGGCGGCGATGCAGCAGGATGCGGTGTTGTCCTTCCTGCTGATCGCCCTCAACGGCGTCGGCGCGGCGATGGCGCTGGTGCGGCTGTTCTGGATTATCGTTTCCACCCGTCGCTGGCAGCGCGACAATCGTGATCCCATTGTCTGGCTGGCGGTGTTCATTACCTACGGCACGGCCAGCCTGCTGGCGATGCGCCTGCAACTGAATCCTTCCGGCGGTTTCTTTCTCGCTTTCCTGCTGGTGAACATGGCGCCGCTGATGAACCGTTTCGCCGCGCCGGTGGCGATCAGTGTCATCATCCTGTCCTCGCTGGCGGTGGCGTTATTGCAGCAAGCCCTTCCGCCCGTGCCCTTCGGCCTGTTCCTGCTGCTGGCGCAAAGCGCCTTGTGGTACATGGCGTCCAGCAATATCGACGAATGGCAGGCGCCTCAGGAAACCGCCACCGCGCACGCGCAGCTGCACGCCACGCAACAATTGCTGACCGAGGCGGTGGCGCGCAACGAACGCACCCGCATCGCCCGCGACCTGCACGACCAGATGGGACATCATCTGGTGGCGCTGAACATGCAGCTGCAGGTGCTGGAGAAGAAGCTGCCCGAGACGGCCCTGCCGGAGCTGGGGCATGCCCGCGACCTGGCCCGCGATCTGTTCGAGGACGTTCGCGCGACCTTGCAACAGCTTCGGCAGGACCAGTCCAGCTTCGGCGAATTGCTGGAAAAAATGCTGGCCAGCATTCCTTACCTGAAATTCGAAGTGTCGATCGACAGCGAGCTGTTGATGATGGATGCCCAGTTGGCGTCCTGCCTGTTGCGGGTGGTGCAGGAAGGGATTACCAACGCCCTGAAGCACAGTGACGCCAGCCGCATGGTGATTTGCCTGACCCGCGAGGACAACGGCCTGCGCATGCTGGTGCAGGATAACGGCCGGCAGGCGGTGACGGCGGAATTCGGCTCCGGCATCGGGCTGGAGGGCATGGCCGAGCGTATCCGCGAGTTGGGCGGGCAGTTGCAGAGCGGTTCGACGGGACAAGGGTTCCGGCTGCTGGTGGAATTTCCGGAGGAGTGTCTGTCGTGATCCGCATTCTGGTGGTGGATGATCAGGAACTGGTGCGGCGCGGCATTGTCGCTTTGCTGGGTTTCGAGGCTGATCTGGCGGTGGTGGCTCAGGCCGCTGATGGCGAAGAGGCCCTGTCCCTGCTGCAACAGCATGAGGTCGATGTGGTTCTGATGGATATCCGCATGCCGAAACTGAACGGGCTGGAGGCGGTGCGGCGGATGCGGGTGGCGGGGATCACCACGCCGGTGCTGCTGCTGACCACCTTTGACGAACCGGTGACGCTGGCGCAGGGGCGTTCGGCCGGGGCGCAAGCCTGCCTGCTCAAGGATATCGACCAGGCCGGATTGGTGACGGCCATCCGCATCGTGGCGGCGGGCGGCACCGTAGAGCCGGCGGGCGGGGCGCGCCCGGCGCTGTTTACCCGCCGCGAACTGGCGGTGATCCGTGAGTTATGTGCGGGGAAGCAGAACAAGGAAATCGCCCAGGCCCTGCAGCTCAGCGCCGGAACAGTGCGCAACTACCTGTCGATGATCCTCGAAAAACTGGAAGTGCGCGACCGCACCCAGGCCATTCTCAAGCTGCGCGAACTGGGGCTCGCCTGACACAATTCATATACATTGATGGCGCGTGATGTGTCATTTGTCACTGTTTTTCGTACGGGGGCACCACTATCATCGGGCCAGCCCCGAAACCGGTCCAATGCGCGCATGCGCGGGAGCCCCCCATGAAGCTGTATTCCCTGATTACGCTATTGCTGGCATCCCTGCTTGGCAGCATGGCCATGGCCGCCCCGCAACCCGCCGACATGAAGCTGGTGCTCGACAAGCAGGGCATACGCATCTGGTCTTACGCCATTCCCGGCAGCCCCCTCAACGGGTTCAAGGCGGTGACCACCGTTCGGTCCAAACTCAGCAATATCGTCGGTCTGATTACCGATACCGATGCCGCCAGCCGCTGGTTGTATCGTACCAGTGAA
>DASUIM010000445.1:0-5435 GCA_036279775.1 Fluviicoccus sp.
GAAGCCGTAATACGCGGTCATGACAAGACTCCAGAAAACGGACGGGCCTAGCGCCGCCCTTGTCCATAGGCTTTGGGCGACATCCCGTACTGCTGGTGAAAGCGCCGCGTGAAGTGGCTGGGATTGACGTAGCCCACCGCATAGCACACCTCGGTGACGCCGCGCCCCGCCGCCAGCCACTCCCGCGCCCGTTCCAGCCGCCGCTGCTGGATATATTCCATTGCCCCGCAGCCCACGGCGGCCCGGAACTGCTCGTAGAACTTGCTGCGCGACATGCAGGCGATGCGGCACAGACTGTCCACCTCCAACGGCTGGTCCAGATGATCGTCGATATAGCGCAGTACGGCGGTCAGCGCATGGCGGGTAGGGTCGGTGGAAGCGCAGGCCAGCAGGAACTGCCGCCCCTGTTGCCGCAGCATGCGCGACAGCAGCTCGGTGACGCCCAGGTTCAGCACCAGATCGCGGTCGTCGTCCTGGCTGAGGAAGCTGTCGACGATGCGCACCAGCAGCCGTTGCGTCGCCTCGGTATGCCAGATGTGGAACATGCGTTCGCGCTGCGCGTCGCGTTCGCCCAGCGAAGGCGGCAAGGGTTCATCCCGGTTGAGCTGGTCGCAGACCTGGCGCAGGCGCTCGCGGCTGATGCCCAGCGTCAGGCAGCTGGTCGGCGCGTCCAGCCGCGCCTCGGGAAAGTCGATTTCCACCGTTTCCCCCGCGCCCATCACAAAGGATTCGTGCGGCAGGAAGTCGGACCGGAACTGCTGCTGGCCGTGCAGCACCTTCTTGCCGGTGATCATGCCGCAATACAGCACTTCCTCGGCATCCAGGCGCACTTTCTCGGCGGGGGCGAAGGTGTCGTAAATGGAGAGTTCGGCGCCGTGGCGCTCGTAGATGGTGCGGTTTTCCACCAGTTGCGCCGGGGTTTGCCGACGGCGGTTGAAGGCGGCGCGTGACGCCAGTCCGGAATCCAGCATGACGACCTCGGGGCGAGGAGTGTTGTTGTAGTTTCCGGGGAGTGTAGGCATGGCGGGCGGGAAATGGCTATGGGGAGGGGACAAACGGTGTTGATCCCCTCCCCGCTTCCTTAAAAGAATCCCAACGGACTGGTCGAGTAACTCACCAGCAAATTCTTCGTCTGCTGGTAATGTTCCAGCGCCCGCTTGTGCGTTTCGCGGCCGATGCCGGACTTCTTGTAGCCGCCAAAGGCCGCATGCACCGGGTAGGCGTGGTAGCAGTTGGTCCACACCCGTCCGGCCTGGATGGCGCGGCCCATGCGGTAGGCGCGGTTCATGTCGCGGGTCCACAGCCCGGCGCCCAGGCCGAACTCGGTGTCGTTGGCGATGGCCAGCGCTTCGGCCTCGTCCTTGAAGGTGGTGACGCCCACCACCGGTCCGAAGATTTCCTCCTGGAAGACACGCATGTTGTTGGTGCCCAGCAGCAGCGTCGGCTGCACGTAGAATCCCTTGTCGAATTCCCCGCCCAGACGCGCCACGTCGCCGCCCAGCAGCACCTTCGCCCCCTCCGCCTTGCCGACAGCGATGTAGCTCATGATGCGGTCGAACTGCTCGGCGGAGGCTTGCGCGCCCACCTGCGTGCTGGTATCCAGCGGGTTGCCGCGGATGATGCGCTGCGAGCGTTCCACCACCAGCGCGATGAAGTCGTCGTAGATGCTTTCCTGGATCAGCGCCCGCGACGGGCAGGTGCAGACTTCGCCCTGGTTGAAGAAGGCCAGCGTCATGCCTTCCACGCACTTGCTGAGGTAGTCGTCCTCGTGCTGCATCACGTCGGCAAAGTAGAGGTTGGGCGACTTGCCGCCCAGTTCGACGGTGCTGGGGATCAGGCTGTCCGCCGCACAGCGCAGAATGTGCTGGCCGACCGGCGTGGAGCCGGTGAAGGCGATCTTGGCGATGCGTTTGCTGGTGGCCAGCGCCTGCCCGGCTTCCTCGCCCAGCCCGTTGACGACATTGACCACGCCCGGCGGCAGCAGGTCGTTGATCAGCTCCATCAGCACCAGGATCGAGGCCGGGGTCTGCTCGGCGGGTTTCAGCACCACGCAGTTGCCCGCCGCCAGCGCCGGGGCCAGTTTCCAGGCCGCCATCAGCAGCGGGAAGTTCCACGGGATGATCTGGCCGACCACGCCCAGCGGTTCGTGGAGGTGATAGGCGACGGTCTGGCCGTCAATCTCGGCCATGCTGCCTTCCTGGGCGCGGATGCAGCCGGCGAAGTAGCGGAAGTGGTCGACCGCCAGCGGGATGTCGGCGGCCAGCGTCTCGCGCACGGCCTTGCCGTTGTCCCAGGTTTCGGCCACGGCCAGCATTTCCAGGTTCTGCTCGATGCGGTCGGCAATGCGCAGCAGGATGTTGCTGCGCTGGGTGACGGAGGTCTGCCCCCAGAGCGCGAAGGCGCGGTGGGCGGCGTCCAGCGCCAGCTCGATGTCCTCGGCAGTGGAGCGCGGCACCTGGCAGAACACCTCGCCGTTGACCGGGCTGATGTTGTCGAGGTACTGGCCCTTGACCGGCGGCACCCAGCCGCCTTCGATGTAGTTGTCGTAGCGGCCCTTGAAGTGGATGACGGAGCCTTCGTGGTTGGGATTGGCATAGATCATGGTGGAACTCCCGGTTTGTTCTTGTGTCGGGGACAGGAATGGCCCGGTTTTTCCGGGTCTGCTATCGCCCTAACGTAGGGAATTCGCGGCGGGGTGACTTGACTGGGCGTCTGGATCTGTTTGCCGGGCGTCCGGAAACGGACGCCCGCATCAGGAAAGTCAATCGAGGGAGGCGGTCATGTGCCGGAAACCGGCCTGCCCGACCTGGTCGCGCATGTTGCTGAGCATGTGGAACAGCTGCTGCGGCACCAGCAGGTTGGCCAGCGACAGTGGCACCGCGCCGCCCAGGTCGGCGTAGCCGCGGGTGGTGACTTCCACCTGCCCCGCGCCGGACGGACGGATGGTCCAGCCGCCCTGATAACGGGTAATGCGCACCAGACCCGGACGCACCGGCGCGCGGGGGTCGGTCACGGCCTCACCGTGCAGGGTGAAGACACCGTCGCCGGTGCGGGTGATGCGGGCGCGCACCACCACGTCACGATCCTGCAGCGGGAACGGCAGGTCCAGCTCCATGCGGAAGACCGTAATGCCGGCGCTGTCGGGCGGGCTGATCACATCAACCTGGTGCACATAGGGCGCCCATTGCGGCGCGATCGCCGGGTCAAGGACCAGGTTGGCGGCCCCGGCCACGGTACTGTTGAGCACGGTGGTGGCGCGGTAATTCACTGCCGGGTTGCCTTCGGCCATGTGCGTCCAGACGCGGATGCCCTGGCGTTCAAGGGCCAGTTTCGCGGGCGGCGCGGCGGACTCGGCGGCGTGGGCGGTGACGGCCGCCAACGCCAGCAGCGCCGCCCCGGCCAAGGGCCGCAACCGCTTGAAAAGACCGCCCGCGTCGCCCACACTGCCCGCCGTCGGCGCGACGGCGGTGTTGCCTTCAGACTGGTTGTTCATCACGGTTCCCCGTTAGGTCATACTTCCATGATGACGCAAGCCGCCGATTATCTCTGTCGGCTTTCCGACATAACCCTCACAAAGACAGCGGAGAGACCATGACCACCGCGATGCCGCATTCCGCCCGTCATTATCAGGCCCTGCTGGCGCAGGGCCGCTGGTTCGGCAGCATTGACCCCGGCCTGCGCGACTACCTGCTGGATCACGCGACCGTGCGTCGGCTGGCGGTGAACGAGCGGATTTTCAGCCGGGGCGAGACCTTCAACGGCCTGTTCGCGGTGGTCAGCGGCGTCATCCGCATTTCCGGATTCCGGGGCCCGGCGGATTCCGGCAAGGAAGCGCTGCTGGCGCTGGTCGAGGCGCCGGACTGGATCGGGGAAATGCCGCTGTTCGACCGCCAGTTGCGCAGCCACGATGCCTGGGCGGAAACCGCCGCCATTGTCGCGCATGTGCCCGCCGCGACGCTGCACGCCTTGCTGGAACAGCAGCCGCATTACTGGCGGGATTTCGCGCTGCTGCTGACGCACAAGCTGCGCCTGACCTTTGCGGCGATTGAGCAGGTTTCCGTGCTGCAGACCCCGGGACGGCTGGCTTACCGGCTGCTGATGATGGCCGACCGTTATGGCGGCGCATCGCCCGGCGGCGGCCTGCCGCCCTGCCGGATGCTGAACATCTCGCAGGAGCAGCTGGCGCAACTGCTGGCGATCAGCCGCCAGACCGCCAACCAGATCCTGAAGGGCATGGAACAGCAACAGCTGATCCGACTGCACCGCAACGGCATCGAACTGCTGGACATGGACGGGCTGCGGGCGCTGGCGACCGGGGGCTGACCATCAGCCTTCGAATGGCATTCCGCCGCGAAGCGCGCTATGGTTGCCGGAAACGCGGCTGACCCAGAACAACAACATGGCCTACCTCTGCAACGACTGCGGCAACCAATCCAGCCGGAAATTCCCGGGCGGCAAGTGTCCGGCCTGCGACTCCTTCAACATCAAGAGCACCGCCCCCGCCTCCACCCGCCAGGCCATCCGCGAAAAGGAGCCGAAGACGCTGCTGGAACTCGTGCTGCTGTGCCTGCTGTGGGGCGGGCTGGCCTACGGCGCGTGGGACCGCTACCTGCGCAAGGAACCCCCGGCGGCCGAGCGCCCCGCCGCCGCCGTGAACCGGGCGCTGGACGCCAAGCTGGGCGGCGCCAAACCCGCTGACGCTGATTTCTGAGGAAGGGCCGTTTGCGTTAATCCCGGCTTAAGCCGTCCCTGTTATGATCCCTGAACCCTGACTTCCGGCCGAGCCCCGATACCGTGCACCCGCGAATGACCGCCGTCCTGACCCGCCTCCCTCTGCTGCTGCTTGCCATTGCTTGCCATCCGGCGCGGGCGGCGGACGAGCCGGACGCCTGCCCGACGCTGTTCACTCCCGGCGACCCCCGGCTGTTCGACTTCATCAAGACCCGGCAAGGCGTGGACTTCACGCCGTGGCAGGGACTCGCCATCGGCCGCATCAACTTCGCGACGCTGCCGATCTTCAACGAGGCCGACCCGCACGAGAACAACGCCGTCTTTCGCGGCCTGAACCGGCTGCACAAGCCGACGCGCGCCGACACCCTGCGCAAGCAGCTGCTGATCCGCCCCGGCGATGCCCTGGATGTCGACCGCCTGCATGAAAGCGAGCGCATCCTGCGCGGCGCGGGCTATCTCTATGACGCCATGATCGTGCCGGAGCGCGCCTGCGACGGCAAGATCGACCTGCTGATCGTGGTGCGCGACATCTGGACGCTGCAACCCACCGCCTCCTTCAAGCGCACGGGCGGCGAGAACAGCACCTCGGTGGGCATTGTCGACGACAACCTGCTGGGCTATGGCCACAGCCTCAGCCTGTCGCTGGACAAGAACGCCCAGCGCAGCGGCGTGGTGCTGTCCTTCGACGGCAAGAACCTGTTCGA
>DASUIM010000446.1:0-1037 GCA_036279775.1 Fluviicoccus sp.
GCCCGCCACCATCGACGCCGTCACCGACTCGTGCGCCACGTGGAACCGGCCGCTGCGCAGGCCCAGCTGCATGTCGGCCATGAAGCCCTGGCGGGTCTGGTAGACATAGCGCGTCAGCGGCAGGCCGCTGAGGAACAGCAGACGGCCGAACTCACTGCCCGGTTTCATCCACACCAGCGTCTGCCGCATCGAGGCGGAGACAATCTCGGCCGGATCGGTCAGACCGGCGGTGATGCGCGTCATCGACTGCAGGAAGGACTGGATCAGCAATTCCACCACGGCGTCCGCCACTTCTTCGCGCGTACGGAAATAGTTGTAGATGGTGCCCAACGCGACTTCCGCGCGCTCCGTCAGCTGCTGGATGCCCAGCGCCGCGAAGCCCCCTTCCAGCAACAGCGCCTGTGCGGCGCTGAGCAGCTTTTCCCGGGTGCGGTCCCGCTTGCGGATCGTCATGGCTTTCCTCCCGTTCATCGGATTTCGGGCATGTGCCCAAAAAACATTTGAAAGTCTTTCAAAAATGAAATAGTTTCACAATTACATCATACACCCGGAGCCCTGCCATGTCTTCCCCCTCTGTCGACCAGGATCAACTCGCCCGAATCTGCGCGGTGTCGCCGCGCGCCGAAAACCCGGTCTGCAAGGTCAGCGGCCTGGCGTCGATCCGCCTGTCCCGTCCCGACCTGAACCGGGCGGTAACCTTCTTCAGCGATTTCGGCCTGACCTGCATCCATAACGACGGCAACCTCGCCCTGTTGCGCGGCACCGGCGACAGTACCGCCAGCGTCGTTATCGAGCGCGGTCCGGCGCGTTATCTGGGTTTTAGTCTCACCGTTGAAGATGCTGCCGATCTTGACCGACTGGCGGCGGCTCACGGCATCGTGGTGACCGACAACCTGCCGCAGCGCGGCGGCCGCATGGTGACGCTGCGCGATCCCGACAACCTGACGGTGGAAGTGATGCACGGCTGGACGCCGCTGCCGGAGCTGATGCATGCCGACATCATTCCCGCCAACCGCCCCGGCCACACGCCGCGCATC
>DASUIM010000447.1:0-2411 GCA_036279775.1 Fluviicoccus sp.
GCGAATCGCAAGGCCAGCGCCCAGACCGGGTGCAGCTCGCGAATGCTCAGGACCACCGCCAGCGGCGTGGTGGACCAGATGAAAACCAGCAGGGCGTAACGACTGGCGACCTGCATCTGCGGGGGTTCGGGTTCCATGATCGGCTCCTTTTTCAGTAATTTTTGCGGGGATGGAAAAACAAAAAAGGCCGCTGGGAGAGCGGCCTTTTTCAGGGGGAACAGGGTGCTGGATTAGTCCTTGTCTGGCCGCCGGGACAGGGACGAGCGCCATGCTGCCGCTTTGCGCAGGGCATGGACTCGACGGACGGAGACAACGGATTGGAAGGTCATGATTTCCCGATACTGCCGGGAACGGCACAAGCGGTCAAGCGCGGATTTCAGAATTCTTCAACCTCGTAACGCCACACCCGCAGCGCCGGGCTCCAGTAGCGTTCCGGCCAGCCACCCTTGCGTTTCAGGTAGCGCACAAAGCGCACCGGATCGGGAATTTGCGACCACACCGACGGCAGGTAGGTGGCGCGGCGGTGGCCTTCCTCCAGGATGACGCCGTCGATGCCCGGCCGCAGCCGGTTGACCAGCTCCTCCTCGGAATGCACCTCCAGCGGTTCGGGCGGCACCAGCATGGAAATGTGCATGGTCAGGCCGTCCAGCTCCTCGGGGTGCAATGGCGTAAAGCGTCCGTCATTGAAGGCGGCGTCCCAGGCATGGTGCGACACATCCTCCACCAGCGGGCGGCGGGCTTCCAGCGAGCCGATGCAGCCGCGCAGGTCACCGTCCTTCAGCAGCGTGACGAACACCGCGCCGTTCGCCGACAGTCGCGGCGGATAGACTTCCGGGCGCACCGCCAGCGGCCCGCCCCCGGCCAGCCCCTGGCGGATGGACGCCCAGGCAATGGATTTCAGCGTATCGCGGTCGCTGGTGGAAAGGCGGCCGGGGTTGTAGGTTTCGGGGTGAAACGCCCACGCGCCATAGCCGACAACCCGGCCAGGGTCGCCCGGGCGGCCGTCGCCGGAATTGCACAGCGCCAGCGTCTCCGCTTTCCAGTGACGGCGTTCGGCATGCAGCAGCAGGCCTTTTACGGCGATGCGGCCGCAGGCCTGCCGGTCGCCGATGGCGGCGGCGTCCAGCTGCTCGACGGCATCACAGGTCAGGCGGTCCAGGATTTTCGCCGCCGCGTCATCCAGATCATGCGACAGGTCGGAACTGATCACGAACAGCGTGCCTTCATCACCGCCGAAGGCCTCCAGCAGCGCCGCCACTTGCGCCGGGTCGGCATCGCCGACCACGACCGGCAGCAACATGAATTCGCCCAGCACGGTTTGCAGGAACGGCAGCTGCACCTCCAGGCTGTGCTCATGCAGATGCGCCGCCTCCAGCAGGTGAACGCCCGGCAGCGTCAGCAGGCGGCGGCTGGAGCCGGTATCCAGAGGGATGTCGCCCAAGGGCGTGCGGTAGGATTCGGCGCGACTGAGCGCCAGCCCCTTGAAGGCCATCTGATGCGACGGTCCCAGCAACACTACCCGCCAGATCAGCGCCCGGTGCTCGCGCAGGGTGGCGAAGGCGGTGGCCGCCGCCACCCCGGAATAGGCATAACCGGCATGCGGCACAATCAGCGCGCGCGGGCAGGGCGCGCCGGGCCGAACCGGGCAGGCGCGTTCAAAACAGGTCTGCAGTGTCGCCCGCAGCTCGGCGGGATCGGCGGGATAGAACCGGCCGGCGACCGCCGGTTCCCGGATACGCAGCATGACATCCTCAATCACGATAATTACTGGCCTTCAGCTTAGTCCTTAGAAAACGAACTGACGAGACCGGTCATGTATGCGAATCGTCCGCCGGACGCAAAATGCGGCGGAATCGGCAAGTCACCGCCACCGGCCATGACCTGAAGCGCGAACCGGGCTAAGATAGCCGCCACTTTCCGTTTTCCTCCCCGAGGCTTCCGGCCATGTCGAACGTGCTGCCCTTCCGCAAACCCGCCGCCCCGGCCAAGGGCCTGTGCCAGCACGGCTTCCACCGCTGGCGGATCCTCCAGGAAAAACAGTTTGACGTGCAGCAGGGAAAGCTGGTCACCGTCTGGCGCTGCGAGCGCTGCGGTGAACGCAAGGTCAAGGCGACCTGACCCCCTTCTCCCCCGATTCCGACTTGAGCCTGCCGATGACCGACCGCACGCCCCCCACCCATCTCTACCTGAACACTCACGGCCTGCATCTGCACGTGGCCTTCTGGCCCGGCGAAGGCGACCCGGTGCTGCTGCTGCACGCCACCGGTTTTCACGCCCGTTGCTGGGATCAGATCGTGCGCCGCCTGCCGGGGCGGCCGGTGTTCGCCGTCGACCTGCCCTGCCACGGCGGCAGCGACGCCGTGCGGCCGCCGCCCGGCTGGGACGAGACCAGCGAAATGATCACCGACGTC
>DASUIM010000448.1:0-8431 GCA_036279775.1 Fluviicoccus sp.
CCAGCCAAAGGCCGAGCGCGACACCATGTCGGCGCTGACCGGCGCGTACCTGCCCACCGCCAGCGGCACCTACATTCCGTTTTCGCAGATCGCCCGGCCGGTGTTTGCCTGGGAACCGGGCGTGGTGTGGCGGCAGAACCGGCAGTTCACCATCACCGTGCAGGCGGATGTGATGGAAGGCGTGCAAGGATCAACCGTGGCGCTGCGGGTCGACCGGCAGCTGGAGAAGCTGCGCGCGCAACTGCCGCCGGGATACCGCATCGAACTGGCGGGCACGGTCGCCGAATCGAAAAAGGGGTCCGACTCGATCGCCGCCAACGTGCCGCTAATGCTGTTCATCATCTTCACGTTGTTGATGCTGCAGCTGCGCAGCTTCCCGCGCGCGCTGCTGGTATTCCTCACCGGCCCGCTGGGTATCATCGGTGCAGCCCTGATGATGCTGTTGCTGGGACGGCCGATGGGCTTCGTGGCCATGCTGGGCATAATTGCGCTGAACGGCATGATCATCCGCAACTCAGTCATCCTCATCGACCAGATCGAGCAGGATATCGCGGTGGGCGTCGATCGCTGGACGGCGATTGTCGAGGCGGCGGTGCGTCGTTTCCGCCCGATCATGCTGACGGCGGCGGCGGCGGTGCTGGCGATGATCCCGCTGCTGGAAAGCGTGTTCTGGGGGCCGATGGCCTGCGCCATCATGGGCGGCCTGATCGTGGCCACCGCGCTGACGCTGCTGAGCCTGCCCGCGCTTTACGCCATCTTCTTCCGGGTGAAACCGGAAGAACGGGTCGTCTAAGCTGCGCGAACGGACAAGGATTGTCCGCCTCCTTCCCCGCGCCGGCTTGAAACCCCGGCCGCGCCGTATCAAAATCCCCTTCCCACGTGTCCGTCCGTGGCCGGACACTCTTTAGCACCGGACACGCACTCGGCGGAATCAAACCGGATCTGCATCATGAAAATGGAAGGCACGCTGTCGCAATGGGACAGCCGGTCGGGAACCGGCGTCATCACCCCGGTTCATGGTCATGAAACCTATGCGGTCACGCGGGCGGACTTTCCCAAGGGCATGAATCCCCGCCTGGGGGAAGAGTTGCTGTTTGAAAAGGTCACCGGCCCGGACGGCCGTCCTTGCGCCAGGGCCGTTGTGCGCCCCGAACATGCTTCTCCCCCGTCACTCGACCGGATGCCGGACTACCTGCCGCCGCCGGTGGCCCGCCGCCGCGGCTCCGGCCTCACGCCGCTGATTATCATCGCCGTGCTGGGCGGCATCGGTTTTGCCGCCTGGACGGAACGCTCGGACACCGCCAACCAGCCAACCTCGGCCACCACCACCGAGACCCGCTCCCTACTCAACCAGTGGCTGGAAAAAGTCCGCGCCATCGCCCGTAAATTCTAAGTCCCGCCTCGCAAGGAGTCGCCATGATCGAAGCCGTCACGCCCCTCAATATCGACGAAGTCCTGCCGCTGATCAGGCAGTACCAGGAGTTTTATCAAGTCGCCAATATCTCGGATGAAAACAACCGGAGCTTCTTCTCCCGCTTCGGTCCTGATGATCCTTTCGGCTGCCTGTTTCTTTTTCGCGGAGATGACGGCATGGCCATCGGCTTCGCGACGGTCTACTTCTGCTTTTCCTCCACCGCCGCCGCCAAAGTCGGCATCATGAACGACCTGTTCACCCTGCCCGGGCACCGGAGCCGGGGTATCGGCAAGGCGCTGATTGTCCACTGTCACGACTATGTCCGCCGCCACGGAGCCATACGCCTGCAATGGACCACCGCCACCGACAACCATACCGCCCAACGCCTCTACAACGCATTGAACACGGCGCACAAGCCGTGGCTTATCTACACCTATCAGGGCGAAATCCCCGCCTGACGCCCCAAAAGCAAAGGGCAGGTTTTACCCTGCCCTTTGGCTTGTTCACAACCGCCGGAAATCAGCCCGCCAGGTTGGCGTTCACGAAATCCCAGTTCACCAGGCTTTCCAGGAAAGTACCGATGTACTTCGGACGCAGGTTGCGGAAATCGATGTAGTAGGCATGTTCCCACACATCGATGGTCAGCAGCGCCTTCTGGCCGTGGGCCATCGGCAGGTCAGCGTTGGCGGTCTTGGTGACAGCCAGCTTGCCGTCGGCGCCCAGCACCAGCCAGGCCCAGCCGGAACCGAACTGGGTGGTGGCGGCGGCGGTAAACAGCTCGACAAACTTCTCATAGCTGCCGAAATCGGCGTCAATCTTGGCGGCGATGGCGCCGGTCGGCTTGCCGCCGCCGTTCGGCT
This sequence comes from Fluviicoccus sp., assembly GCA_036279775.1. Lineage (GTDB taxonomy): Bacteria > Pseudomonadota > Gammaproteobacteria > Pseudomonadales > Moraxellaceae > Fluviicoccus. Next base: position 2,275 of record DASUIM010000448.1, read on the forward strand.
TCATGCAGTGCCAGTAGAAGGTGTGGTTCCAGATCTGGGCGGCGTTGTTGAAAATGCCGACCTTGGCAGCGTCACCGGCGGACAGCTTAATCACTTCTTCCAGCGACTTGGACGCCAGATCGGTGTCCTTGGTCAGGTTGTTCAGGTTGACCACATAGGCGTTGTGGTGCTTGCCATGGTGGTAATCAATGGTTTCACCGGTAATGTGCGGCTCAAGGGCGGTACGGTCATACGGCAGGGCCGGCAATTCAAAGGCCATGATGCAACTCCAGTTGGTCTGTTCGGGGGTAAAGAACAGGGCCGGAAACCTTCCCGGCCCCGGTGAATCAATTACAGCTTGTCAGCGTTGGCGGACAGGTACGCGGCGACGCCTTCCGGAGAGGCCGTCATGCCGGTGTCACCCTTCTTCCAGTTGGCCGGGCAGACTTCGCCATGCTCTTCGGTGAATTGCAGGGCATCCACCAGACGCAGCAGCTCTTCCATGTTGCGGCCCAGCGGCAGGTCGTTGACGATCTGTGAACGCACAATGCCGTTCTTGTCGATGATGAACGCACCGCGGAACGCCACGCCGCCATCGGCTTCCACATCATAGGCCTGGCAGATTTCATGCTTGATGTCGGCGGCCAGCGTGTACTTGACCGGGCCAATGCCGCCTTCGTTCACCGGCGTATTGCGCCAGGCGTTGTGGGTGAAGTGCGAGTCGATGGAGACGCCGACCACTTCCACGTTACGGGCCTGGAAGTCCGGAATGCGGTGATCCAGCGCGATCAGCTCGGACGGACAGACAAAGGTGAAGTCCAGCGGGTAGAAAAACACCAGCGCGTATTTGCCCTTGATGGCGGCGGAAAGATTGTAGCTTTCAACGATTTCGCCATTGCCGAGGACGGCTGGAACGGTGAAGTCCGGAGCGGGTTTGCCAACGAGAACGGCCATGTTGAACTCCTTGTGAGTTTTTTTCAGGAAGCGCGGTGCGCCTCGGCGTGGAATTAGTCAGAGCAAAATACTAGGGTATTTGCCCGGCACGCAAAAGATGAGGCTTTATGCGTCGGAATTCAAGGCGTCAAGCGGCGGGATTTTCGGCTTTCTCACACTTTATGGTGTCTTTTCCTCGCCAGCGCCCAGCCGGAAACAGCCAGCACCAGCACGGCGATCGCCAAGAAATCGACCAGCCACGGGCCAAAGCGGCCGAGCAGGCGGCCGGAATGCAGATCCTGCAACAAACGTTCGCCGCTCAGCGCCGCCGGGGCGGCGACCGGGGACAACCAAGCGCCGTCCGGCAGTGTTTCCGTGGCCGGATGCAGCGAAAAATCCATCGGGTCCAGCGCCAGCACCGCGCCGGAACCGGCCTGACGCAACCAGACCTGGTTATGGCGCGCGGCCATGGCGGTAAAGGGGCCGGGCAACCCGCGACCGCCATCCGTCTGTTCCACCAGCTCCCCTTGCGGGGTCAGCAGCAGGACACGATTTTCGCACGCCAGCACACGGCTGTCGGGAACCGCCGCCACGCCCAGCAGGGTGCGGCACTCGCCCAGCAGGGTCGGACCGGTGCTGAGTCCCTGCCCGCCCAGTACGAATTCCTTGGCTCCAATCCGGAAATGATGCGGCGGCGACACCCCGTAACGGGCCAGCCAGAACGGGCTTTCCAGCAACTGACGGTCCAGCCCGAGATCGGCGGCATGATGCAGCAACACCCCCGATCCGGCCATCCAGAACAGATAGAGTCCCAGGACGACACCGATGCGGCGGTGCCAGCGCAACAGGAAAAACCGCCAGTGGGAACGTCGGCTCATGTCATTGACCGCTCGATGACTGCGGACGCTGGCTATCAAGCAACAAAGCCAGCGCCGCCATCTTCCGCATTGCACTGACTGACAAGGTAGCTCCGGTAATACCGTCGATGCGGCGATTGAGCGCATCCTTGCCACTATCCAGCGCCGCACCGGCAAACTGGCGGGTAAAGAAAGCCTGTTGCACCTCGCCGCCACGACTTTCGCGATAGCCCAGCACCCGCATGTCGACAATATGCCCGCTTTCGATGGTAATGCCCGCCGTAATCGGTTGCTCCTTGCCGATTTCATCCAGAATCCAGGCTGTACGACTCCCCGCCTGCCAGTAACGGATACGAAGGCCCGGATAAGCATGCCCCAGCACAGCCTCGATCCGTTGCTTCAACCCGGGCGTCAACCACAACATCTTCTGGTCTGCACCGGGCAACAGCGTTGATACCGGATCCGCCGCTGCCGCATCAGCCGCCGGAACCATCAGCAAGGACAGGGAAAACAGAACCGCGCATTTCAGGGACATGACAACCGGAGGGTTCATTATCGGCAGGGAATGCATGGAATTATACGAGCGACGCCACGGAATCGCAAACGAATCTCATTAACGTTCATGCCCAGTGACTGACGGGGAATGACACATGCTCAGCTTCGGCATAATTCCCTTGTGAACCAAGATGATGGCGCAGGTAGTCAAACCGTGTGTTGGCGTTCGGGCTGACAAAATCTGTCCCGCCGACCCTTTACTTTTGGCCAAATGCAGGTAGTCTCTCTGAATAGAAGTACTACCGTTCTGTAATTTTCCAGCAGATTCCGGTTACAATACGGCAAAATAATACTGACACCTTGAAAACCAATAAAAACTTGTTCCGCTCAACCACGGATCACTGGGGCCAAACATGCATGTTCCGGGCTTTCTCGCCAGACCAAAACTCCTGATTGCTTCCATGATCGGCATCTGGCTGACAGGCTCCGCTTGGGGCGAACAAGCCGGCCGGGTCAATTTTGTCGTGGGCGATGCCGCCGCCGTCAAGCCGGACAATTCCCGCCGGCCGCTGGCGCGGGGTGACGTCGTCAATAGCGGCGAAAGGCTTGAAACCGGCAACAAATCCCGCATTCAAATTCGTTTTACGGATGGCAGTTTCCTGTCATTGCAGCCGAACACCACGTTTGGACTGGACACTTACAACTACAACCGCGACAAACCCGACCAAAGCTCGCTGGTTTTCAACTTCCTGAAAGGCAGCATGCGCACCATCAGCGGCGCCATCGGCAAGGTCAACCGCGCCAACTACGCCATCAAGACCCCCAGCGCCACCATCGGTATCCGCGGCACTGATTACGCAGGCGTCATCAACAACAACCAGTTGCTGCTGAATGTGCTTGGCGGCATCGTCAACCTCAGCAACGCCAAGGGCAGCGCCGATGTCCTGACCGGCCAGACCTTCATTGTCAGGATGGGTGAAGCTCCCGCCCTCTTCCAGGGAACCTTCCCGGGCCAAATTGACAACATTGAACCGGATGCGGAATCCACCCAGGCTTCCGGTAGCGGCGGAGCCGGAGCCACCCCCACTCCGCCGCTCGCAACAGCGGTCGCCGGCGCTGCGGCCTTGGAAGACATGCCTGAACGGCCTCGGCTGGAAAACTACGAGAATTACAATCAGTTCCTGCAGGCCATGTATGCCTTCAAGAAAGCAGAAGCTGCCCGCAGCCAGGCTGCCCAGCCCACCCCTGCCGCCCCGGTAATTGACATCGAGAAACTGAAAGGAATGGCGCCGCTGGAAGCTGACCTGGATACGGAAACCGTGCAATCTTCAGAAGTGCCTTCCCTGGTGACTGAAGGGCCCGAAACCATCGAGGGTGCGGTTGCGATGGCCAAAACACTCAAGCTCCCTCATTACAGCCCCGGTGAAAATTATCACCGCTCAAGCTTCAAGAGCTTCCCGCTGATGCCGGTTGAGACACAAACGCTCGAGAATTCCTCGATCAATGATACCTTCCGGTTTGGCGCCGCCACAGAAAACCGGCTGCTGGCCGCCAATGCTGACATTATCAGCAATGACACCGGCAACCTGCTGTCAACCAAACCGGAACTGAACAACAAGTCGCTTAGCATCCGACTCGACTCGGGGGACTTCACCCTGCGTTTCCTGGGGAATGTTATTCAGATTCAGGGAATCAATGACATGGAGATTTCCTGGCAAGTGCGGAACTGACGGCTCAGCCAAGCCGGGCCACCCTCGCCCGGCAGCCGCCACTCACACTCACCCCCTCAGACTGGCAATGATTTCCTGCAACGCCGCAACCGGATCAGCGGCCTGCGTCACCGGCCGTCCAATCACCAGATAATCCACCCCGGCCTCCACCGCCATCTTCGGCGTCATGATTCGCCGCTGGTCATCAGCGGCCGCCCCGGCGGGCCGAATACCGGGCGTTACCAGCGCAAAGGGCTTGGCATGCCGTTCGCGCAGCATGACCGCTTCCTGAGCCGAACAGACCACGCCATGCAGGCCGCAATCCGCCGTCAGCGCCGCCAAACGACGCACCTGCTCCATTGGCTCCATATCGAGCCCGATTTCAGCCAGATCCGCGCGCTCGGAACTGGTCAATACCGTCACGGCAATCAGTAATGTCGGGTAGCTCCCTTGCTCCAGACGCTCACGGGCTGCCGTCATCATGCGCCGCCCGCCGCTGGCATGGACATTCACCATCCACACACCCAGATCGGCGGCGGCATGCACGGCCGAAGCCACAGTATTGGGAATATCGTGGAACTTGAGATCCAGGAAGACGTCAAAACCCCGCTGTTGCAGACCGCGCACCACCGCCGGCCCTTCCCGGGTAAACAACTCCTTGCCGATTTTCAAGCGGCAGAGTGAAGGGTCAAGACGATCAGCCAGCGCCAGGGCGGAACGGGCCTCGGGAAAATCCAGAGCAACAATAACGGGAGAGACAACAGCAGCATTCATGATGCGGACTTCAGGACATGGGCAGGCGACTATTGTAAAGCATGCCGCCGCATCGTGGCAGCGCTCAGGAACCGCCGGACGACCGGCTTTGCTGTTTACGCAGGATTTCGAGTTCGCGGTGGCTGCGGCGAACCTGGAAATGCAGGGGAAGCACACGGAAAGCCACCAATCCGACCACCAGGCCGGTCAGGGAGCCCGCAGCAAAGCTCAACAGGGTGATCACACCGACACTGGCGCCAGTGAACTCATACACGACCAAATTCAGGGTCACCGTATGCTGGTGGTTGGCCACGACAATCCAGATACCCGCCAGGAAAACCGTCAGCGCTACCAAGGAGAGAAAAATCTTGCGGACGCTTTGTAGCGTCATGATCCCTCGTCCTCGTAGTTGACGCGGTCCTTCAACTCCTTGCCGGGCTTGAAGTGGGGAACATATTTGGGGCCGACTTCAACCGTTTCACCCGTCTTCGGGTTGCGGCCGGTACGGGGGGGACGATAATGCAGGCTGAAACTGCCGAAGCCGCGGATTTCCACCCGCTCGCCTTCAGCCAATGTTTCCACCATCTGTTCAACCAAAGCCTTGACGGCCAGTTCCACATCTTTCTCGGTCAATAATTGCTGACGCGAGGCAATGCGGTTTATCAGGGCAGACTTGGTAAGGGCCATACTCAGATCCTCAAAATCTATGTTCCTGATTTAGCATAAAAAAACGGGAGAGGCAAAGCCTTCTCCCGTCTTTTTTCAACCGAAGCGGTCGCTTACTTCATTTGCGCCTTGATCAGGTCGCCAATGGTGCGAGGACCGGCGGCGCCGGCTTCCTGCGGTGCATTGCGCAGGTTGGTGATGGCTTCGCGTTCTTCAGCTTCGTCCTTGGCCTTGATCGACAGGCTGATGACGCGCGACTTGCGGTCAACACCGATGATCTTGGCTTCGACTTCCTGACCGACGGTCAGGTGCTTGGAAGCATCTTCCACACGGTCACGGATGATTTCGGAAGCCTTCAGGGAAGCTTCAACGCCATCAGCCAGCTCAACCGTGGCGCCCTTGGCGTCAACAGCCTTGACCACGCCCTTCACGATGGCGCCCTTTTCATTGGCGGTCGTGAAATCGCTGAACGGGTCCTTCTGCAGTTGCTTGACGCCCAGGGAGATACGGTTGCCTTCCGCGTCAACGGCCAGGATAACGGCCTCGACCAGATCGCCCTTGCGGAACTTGCGGATGGCTTCTTCGCCGGCTTCGTTCCAGGAGATGTCGGACAGGTGAACCAGACCGTCGATGCCGCCGGGCAGACCAATGAAGATACCGAAATCGGTGATCGACTTGATGTTGCCGGAAACCTTCTGGCCCTTCTCGTGGTTCTTGGCGAACTCTTCCCAGGGGTTGGCCTTGCACTGCTTGATGCCCAGGGAA
>DASUIM010000449.1:0-5279 GCA_036279775.1 Fluviicoccus sp.
AGCCTCAAGGGCGAGCGCGACATCGCCATCGGCAACGTGCTGGGCAGCAACATCTTCAATATCGGCGCGGTGCTGGGCATTTCCGGTCTGGTCGCCCCCGACGGCCTGCCGGTGGCCGCTTCCTCGCTGGTCCTGGACATCCCGGTGATGATCCTGGTGGCGCTGGCCTGCCTGCCGGTCTTCCTGACCCGCTACACGGTCAGCCGCAGTGACGGCGTCGCCTTCCTTCTGTGCTACGCTGCCTATGTCACCTACCTGGTGATGGGCGCGCAAGGCAGCGCCCTGTTGCCCGCCGTCGCGCCGGTGCTGGTGGTGCTGGTCACAGCCTGTGTGGCCTGGTGGATGCTGGACGTCATCCGTTACCTGCGTCAGGAGACCGTTTCATGAACGGAAAAAAGAAGCTTTGCCGGTCGCGCCGCTACAACATCATCGCCGGGGTCATGGGCGGTATTGCCGAATACCTGGGCTGGAGTCCGTTCAAGGTGCGGCTGTTGTTCGTGATCGTGTCCTGCCTCAGCGCCGCCTTTCCCGGCATCATCGTCTATCTGGTTCTGTGGTTCCTGATGCCGCTGGAAGAGGAATGAAACCATGACTCGCCTGACCCTGGCCGTGATCTGCTCCGGCCTGTTGGCGACACCCGCGCTGGCCGACTCCAGCTTCAACGAAGTACGCAACGTCATCTTTACCCCGCCGCCGCCCGGCCAGACGGCGGCGGAGCAGCAGGAAATGGCGGTTTATGCCGGAAACCGGCTGCCGCACTATGAAGTCAGCAGCAGGCAATTCATCCGCGATGGCGTCAACCTGCTGAAAGCCGATGCACAACGCACCCTTAACGAAACGGCCGACTACTACCCCCGTCTGGAAAAGCACCTGCACAGCAACGGCATCTGCTTTACCGGCCGCTGGAAGATCACGGCGGAAACTCCTTACAGCGGCGGCTTCCGCCAGGGCAGCGAGGCCTTGCTGATTGCCCGCGCTTCCACCGCCCTGACCGAAACCGAACGCGGCGACCCTCGCGCCTTCGGCTTTGCAGGCAAGCTGTTCCCGACCCTGGATCCGGACCAGAAAACCGCCACCGCCAATTTCTTCCTGGTGGATGTGCTGGCGGGCGCCCAGCGCGATCACTATCTGGATACCGGCATGACCAACAAACCGTCCACCGGCTTCCGCTTCGGGGTCATTCCGCTGGCGCTGCGGGTGGGCCGGGTATTCAGCCAGGCGGACAGCGATCCCGGCTACCGCCCGGTTACCGGCATTGCCGCCTTCGGCCTCAAGCCGGGCGAAGCGGCAAAAGCGCCGCGCTTCCTGCGCTTGAAAGGCGCGGACCGCAACCGGCGCAACGAGGCGGCGGACTTCCGGGAGGAACTGGATCTGCGTCGGCAACCCTCGGGGACACTGGCCTTCACCATTCAGATTTCCGATCAATCCGCCGATCAGGACAGCCCGTCCTGGCTGAACATCGGCGAAGTGGTGCTGACTGAAAGCCGGGTGACCTATGGCTGCGACCGCCGCCTGCACTTTGCCCATCCCAAGCTGAAATAAGCCATGACCGGCGCGCCCTGGCAACCCTGGCATCACCCCGATGTCCGCAACCTCGCCTGGGTGTTGTCCTCGCCCGCCCTGCTCAGCCGACTGCCGGACAGCCTGCACCCGGTGCGCATCCTCGACGACCGCTTCTGGCAGCCGCTGTTTGAAGCCTACCGTCCCCGGCTGGACGTTCTGGAACGCGATCCGCTGCCACTGACCGAATTCCTCGCCGCCCACAAGAACCACCGTCTGGGTTATTACTTCGAATACCTGCTGCTGTTCTGGCTGCAGGACGAAGCCTTCCACCCCTTCCGGCTGATCCGCCACCGTGCCACGATCATGGCGGGCAAGATCACCACCGGCGAGCTGGATTATCTGGTGCACAACACCGGCAGCGGGCAGGTGGAGCATTGGGAAGTGGCGGTGAAGTTCTATCTGGGGCATCCGCCGCTGGCCGAGGCGCAGCGCTGGATCGGCCCGAACAGCCACGACACGCTGGGCGCAAAGCTGGAGCATCTGGCGCGGCAGCAATTCCGTTTCGACGATTATGAGGGGCAAATCATCGAGCAACGCTGCCTGGTGATGAAGGGGCAGCTGTTCTACCCGCAGGCATGGACTGGTGGAACCCTGGACTGCCTGTCTGCCGGGCATTTGCAGGGACAGTGGCTGGACTGGGCGGCATTCCGCGCCGATCACGCGTTCCGAAAACTGCACTGGCGGCATGCCGGACGCGACGAATGGCTGGCGGACCAGCAGGCGGCGTTGCAATTGGCGCTGGCGGCGCCCGATGCGCTGGCGCATCCGCCGTCGGAGCGGCCGGAATTGTTTATTGGATTTGATGACCGGGACAGGGAAGTGCAACGCTGCTTTCTCACCCCTCCCTAAACTTTTCACGGCTTTTGGCGCTCCGGGTCAAGCTGTGCCCGCCGACTTGTTGCATTTTTGCCCACCCCTAAAATGTGACACAGCCCACACCATGACCAAGAAAGCCCTGATGGCCCTGATGCTGGCCGCCACCCTGCCGGTCGCCGCACATGCGGAAAACGATCTGGACGAGTTGCGCGGCAGTGACCGCCTGACCAATGAATGGAAACTGGTCAAGAACGACAAGCTGCGCAACATCAAGGCCTACGCCAAGCTGGAAGACGGCAAGAAAATCCGCTCATTCCGCATCGAGGCGGTGATTGATGCACCGATGGAAGCGGTGGCGCGCGTCGGTTTCGACATTGACAGCTATCAACGCTGGTACTGGCAATTGCTGGACGCCAAGTTGCTTAAGAAGGTGTCCGACCGGGAGTACATCTATTATCTGGTGCACAACGCGCCGGTGGGCAACCCCGACCGCGATGTCATCCTTCGCGCGGTGGTGGAACCCTACACCGCCCAGAAAGGCTATGCGCTGGTCCGCATCAACGCCCTTCCCGACTACCTGCCGCCCAAGCCGCCGCTGGTGCGGATGCAAGCCGAGGACATGGTGGTGAAATACACGCCGCTGGGCAAGAACAAGACCCTGTTCGAGAATGAGGGCTACATTGACCCGGGTGGAGCCGCGCCGGTGTGGACCGTCAATTTCGTGCAGCGGCAGGCGCCCTACGCCGCCGTGGTGGGCATGTTGCGTATGGTGCAGCTGCCCGAATACCTCAACTCCGACAAACCCCTGCCTTACAAGCTGTTCGCCAACTGAGTCCCGGCGCCCGCCCTAACGGGTGCCTTCAATAATCAGCTGCGCCACGCCCTTGGGATCATCCCACATCGGCACATGCCCCCAGCCGCGCGGTTTCAGCCAGCGGGTATGGGCGGGCAGTTCGCCCCGGTTCTGCGAAGCGGCGGTCAGCAGCCAGTCGCGGTCGCCAAAGGCCACCGTCAGCGGACAGGTGATCTTGCGGCCGTCGCGGAAAGGCTCCACCGCTTCCAGCGTATCGTCAAATCCGGGGGCGCGGGCGAAGTTGCGCAGCGACACGATCGCATCACGCGCCGGAATCTTCCAGCCCTGCGAGGTCATCGGCACCGCCATCAGCATCATGCGCAGCGGCGGCAGCAGCACCAGCGCCTCGCCCAGCAGCGGAAATGTCTGCAGGCCCTTGCGCATGATCTTGAACAACGGCTTTACATGCGCCGAAGCATCGCGCTCCCACAACCCGCCCGGCGACAGCGCCACCACGCTGCGCGCCAGTCCGCGCCGCGCCGCTTCCATGGCGAAATAGCCGCCCAATGAATTCCCGGCGAAATCCACCGGTTCATCGATACCCAGCTCGTGCAGGCTGTCTTGCAGGGAGCGGATGATGTTTTCCGCCGTCGGCGGCGTCCCGGCGGGCAGCGGCGGCGTGCGGCCGAAACCGGGCAAGTCGAAGGCGATGACACGGCGCTGCGCTGCAAGAATGGGCATCACCGGCTTCCAGGCATTGCTGGACATGCCGATGCCGTGCAGCAGGATCAGGGGGCGACCGGTGCCTCGTTGTTTGTAGTGCCAGGCCATGCGAAGACTCCCGATAGGCGGAAAAGGACGGCGGTCACGCCGGAACAGGCTGCGAATCTATTGGTACGCCCGTACACTATCAAGTTTCATTTGACCTTTTGCGCCAGATTATTTTCCCGGCATCGCCGCATCAAAGGACATGACGACCGCCGCCATTGCGCCTATGCTGGCGGAAAACCCACCATCAATGCCACCGGAGGCTTTCCTTCTGGACACCGTGTTCCTGCTGGTCGTGCTGACTATCGTGGCGGTCCTCGCTTTCGACTTCACCAACGGCTTCCACGACGCTTCCAACATGCTGGCGACGCTGGTGGCCTCGCGCGCCATGACCCCGGCGCAGGCGGCGCTGCTGGTCGCCTGCTTCACGCTGCTGGGACCCATCCTGGGCGGCACCGCCGTCGCCAACACCATCGGCGGACTGGTTTCCATCGAAACCCTGCCGCCGCCGGAGGCGCTGCGCATCGTGCTCTGCGCGGTGGGCGGCGCGGTCGGCTGGAACCTGCTGACCTGGCGGCTCGGTATTCCCTCGTCATCGTCACACGCGCTGGTGGGCGGTCTGACCGGTGTGGTCATGGCCGGGCCGGGGTCGGAGCATGTCGCGTGGGGATTCACGGCGTTGATCCAAGGACACCTAACCGGCGTCGCCAAAGTACTGGCGGCGCTGCTGGTATCGCCCGTGGTCGGCTTTGCCGCCGGGTTCCTGCTGCACCGCCTGATGAATTTCCTGCTGCGCGCTGCCCGTCCCAAGGTTAACCGCCGCCTGCGGCGCGGCCAGTGGGTTACCGCCGCCGCGCTGGCCTTCTCGCACGGCGCCAACGATGCCCAGAAGGGCATGGGCATCATCACGCTGGTGCTGGTGCTGGGCGGGCAACTGCCGCATTTCGAGGTGCCGCTCTGGGTGATGGGCCTCAGCGCGGTCATCATCACCGCCGGCACGCTGCTGGGCGGCTGGCGCATCGTGCGCACGCTGGGATTCGGCATCTACAAGCTGCGGCCGCTGCACGGACTGGATGCGCAGCTGGCCTCGGCCGGGGTCATCATGGGCGCGTCGCTGGTCGGCGGCCCGGTGTCCACCACCCATGTCGTCACCACGGCGATCATGGGCATTGGCGCCTCCGAGCGCCCGCGCGCGGTACGCTGGTCCGTCGCCGGGGAAATCGCCCTCACCTGGCTGCTGACGCTGCCCGGCTCCGCCCTGCTCGCCTGCCTGTTGTTCGGGCTGGTCCAGACCCTTCTTCACTGACTCCGGGAGACCGTCATGACCGCTCCTCGCCAA
>DASUIM010000450.1:0-1795 GCA_036279775.1 Fluviicoccus sp.
TGATCGTCAGCTCCGCCACATGCTCCAGCTGATCCAGCGAAACCTTACCGGTCTCCTTCAACGTACGCGGCAGCTTGCAACGCTCATACAGCTCATCGCGCATCGACTTGATATGCGCAATCGCCTTCAACGCCCGCTGCGACACCGGCGTGGCGGCATACACATCGGCCCCGGCCAACGGCAGCAACAGCTCACCAATACGGTCGGCGCTGGTTTCCAGGTTGTATTCCAGCACATAGGGCAGGAACAGGCTCATGCACAGGCCGTGCGGCAAATGGCACACCGCGCCCAGCGAGTGACCCAGCGCGTGCACCAGGCCCACCATCGAATTCGAGAACGCGGCGCCGGCCATGGTCGAGGCCTGAGCCAGTTCCAGACGGCCTTCGGCGTCCTTCGGGTTCTCCATCACCTTCATCAGGTTCTGGCTGATCTTGCTGATGGCGGCCGTGGCGTAGGCATCGCTCATCGGGTTGTGCGCCATGCAGGTGAAGGCTTCGACGGCGTGCGTCAGTGCATCCATGCCGGTCATGGCGGTGATGTGCGGCGGCAGGGTCAGCGTCATGCGCGAATCCAGCACGGCGGCGTTCGGCATCAGGAAATAGGAGGTGAACGGCATCTTCACGCCCTTTTCCTTGTCGGCAATCACCGCCACCAGCGTCACTTCCGAGCCGGTGCCGGAGGTGGTCGGGACCACGAAGAAGGGCTTCAGCGGACGCTTCAGGTTGTGCGCGCCCATGTACTTCATCAGGTCGTCGCCGCCTTCAGTGACCAGGATGTTGACGCCCTTGGAGGTGTCGATGACGGAACCGCCGCCAATGGCGATGATGGCGTCGCAGTTGTTGGCGCGGAACACGGCGGCGGCGTCGCGCACGGTGGTCAGGCTGCTGTCGGGCGGCACGTCGTCATAAATGGCGGCGATCACGGACTCGGCGCCTTCAAAGGCGGCTTCGACATGGGCCAGCAGACCGGCGCCGCGCACGCCCTTGTCGGTGATGATCATGGGACGCTTGGCTTGCAGCGTGGACAGCTCGAACGGGATGTGTTCCAGCGCCATGTGGCCGGCGACGATTTTGACGGGACAGAAGAATTCGTAGTAAGGCTTGGCCATGGTGCATCAGCTCCGTGTCAGGAAAAGTTTGCCCACCAGCGCGTAAATGCGGGCGGCTTTCTGGATTTTGTCGCTCAGTTGCAGGTTGACCGGATAGCGCTTCACAGCGCGTTCGGCCACCAGTTTCGGCAGGATCAGGGCTTCCATGCGGTCCAGGCAGCGCACCAGACGGATGGCGTAGGAGACTTCACCATCGGCGACCATGCGGTCGTTGGCGAAGGCGCGGGCGGTGCTTTCCTGGAAGGTGAACACCAGGAAGGCGTGGGCCAGGTGCTTGACCTTGATGCTGAGGCCGGGGCGCGCGGTGCTGCCGTTGGCCAGTTCCAGCGTGCCGTGCGGGGTGACGCGCACGCGGAAGGACGGACCGGCGGGCATGACGATCATTTCGATTTCCAGTCCGGCGGGAAAGGCGGCGACTTCGCGGGCGATTTCCTCGTCGACTTCACTGGCGGCGACCAGCCCCTTGCCGATCACTTCCATCATGATCACGACATAAAGCCGTTGCAGTTCGAGCAGGAGTTTCTGTTTGTTCACGGGGGTACACCTCCTGGTGAAAATTGTTGGACAAAATCGGGATGCCGGGACACTAGCATCCGTCATCCGGTGCGGCAATAGATTACGCTGCCGGGGCGTGACGGGATAGGACGAACGGTTGTCATTGGCCGTTTTCTACGCGAATTCCGTCGG
>DASUIM010000451.1:0-4657 GCA_036279775.1 Fluviicoccus sp.
TCCCGACAGCATCATGCTCAAGCGCGGGCCGCTGGACCCGGCCGAGCAGGAAATCCTCAACCAGCACACCGGCTTTGGCGCGGACATCATCGGCGAGCCGAACGACGAACTGTTGCGCGCCGCGCGGCAGATCGCGTTGTCCCACCACGAGCATTGGGACGGCAGCGGTTATCCGCAGGGCTTGTCCGGCGTTGCCATCCCGTTGATGGCGCGCATTGTCGCGCTGGTCGATGCCTTCGATGACCTGACCTGCGACCGCCCCTTCCACAAGAGCATTCCGGTGGCGGAAGCGGTGCGGCGCATCGACCGGCTGGCCGGCTCGCATTTCGATCCCGGCCTGATGGAGGCCTTCCACAAGGCGCTGCCGCAGCTGAAGCAGATCCGCGAGGAATTCGCCGACGGCTTCGGCCTGATGGTGGTCGACAGCGATCTGGTCTGAGCCCGGTGTTTCAGGCGGTTTCGGCGGCGACCAGCGTCACGGCGACCGGCGGCTGTCCGCCATCGCAGTCGCGCCGCAACGGGCAATCCGCGCCCAGCGCCAGACCGTCCAGCCGTCGCCGCAAGTCCTGCAGTTCGGCTATCCGCCGGTCAATCACCACGATCTTTTCCTGCACAAAAGCCTGCACCTGCCCGACCGGCAGGCCGCCCTGCGTCAGCAGCGGCGCGATGCCGCGAATCTCCGCCAGCGAAAATCCCAGCTCCTGCGCCAGCTTCACGAAGTGCAGCAGCTCGACGGCGGCGGGCGGGTAGTCGCGGTAGCCGTTGTCCAGCCGCCGGCCCTGCAACAAGCCCAGCCGCTCGTAAAAACGCACGGTGTCGCTGCTGACGCCGACCGCTTTCGCCAGTTGTCCGATTTTCATGAGTGCCGTCCGCAAATACCGCTTGACCTTGGAGTGTACTCCAGGGTTTAGGCTGCGTGAAATCATCATTCATCGGGAGAACGGACATGACACACGTATTGGTGACCGGGGCCAGCGGTTATATCGGGCGCTATCTGGTCAAGGAACTGCTGGACAAGGGGGACTGCGTGACGGTGCTGCTGCGGCGTCCGGCGGCGCAGTTGCCGGTCTTGCAGGACTGGCTGCGCGCGCAGGGAACCGACGTCGGCGCTTTGCAGGCGGTGGCGGGCGACCTGGCGCGGCCGGAGGCCGGGATTGACGCCGAAGGCTGGCGCACGCTGGCGGCGGTGACGGTCGTCTATCACAGCGGCGCGCTGTTCGGCTGGAACCTGCCGGAGGAACAGGTGCGGGCGGTGAACGTGACCGGTGCGACGGGCCTGCTCGAAGCGGCGGCTTCGCGATTGTCGCTGCAACGCTTCGTGCAGGTGTCGGGCTACATGCTGACCTTCCCCGGCCATCTGGCGTCGCTGGGCATTCACGGGGATGGCAGCGGGGTGGACTGGCCCGCGGTTTACCGGCGCACCGGATCCTATGAAGCGTCGAAGCTGGAAGGGCATTTTGCCGTGAAACGCGCAGCGGGGCGGCGGGGCGTCCCGTTGACGGTGATCCATCCGGCGACGCTGGCCGGTCATGCCGGAACCGGCGAACTGCCGGATACGCAGGAAATGGCGCGGAGTATCGACGATCTGCTGGCGGGCAGGCTGCCCGCCGTACCGGGCGGCGGCGGTTACCGGCTGCCGCTGGTCAGCCTGGATTATCTGGCGGTGTTCATGGCGCGGGTGGCGGATTATGCGGAAGCGGCGGGGCGGGAATACCTGCTGGCCGATCCGGCCACGCCCGACCTGAAGGCGGTGATGCAGGTTTGCGCCCGCGAGGCCGGGGTGAAAGCTCCGGCGATGAGGGTTCCGGTGCCGCTGTTGCGGCGTTTGGCCGGCTGGTCCTGGCTATCCCGACAGACCGGGCTGACCCGCGAAAAGCTGGATTTCCTGCGCCGGGAGCCTTTGTTTACGGCGGCAACCGATGAGATGGCCCGGCGAATGGGACTGACGCCGCCGCCGTTGGCGTCCGTGCTGGCCGCCGCTAGCCGTTATCGTCTTCTCCAGCAGCGGCATCAGCCGCCGGCCCACGCGGTCCGCGCCTGACCACCTGCTGGCGGATGGCGCCGGGATCGAGACGGTCTACGAGCACTTCCACGGCGAATTCGGGGGTCTGGCCGCCGGCCATGAACAGGTCGATGGCGGCATAGCCGGACTCCGGCCAGGTATGGATGCCCAGCCGCGAGTCGCCTTGCAGCAGGATGCCGCTGACGCCGCCATGCTCTTCCGCCGGTTCGAAGCGGACAAACCGCACCGCGATTCCGGCGGCTAGCGCGGCCTCCCGCAGAACTGCTTCCAGATGTACCGCATCCGCCAGCAGTGCCGGATCAACGTCGTTGAAATCCAGCAGCAGGTGCATGCCGCGCGCCTTCATGGACGACGGCTCCGCAAGATGCGGCCGGTGAGGACCGGCGGGGCCGGTGTCGGCGCGGCGTTGGCCATCGGTGGGTCCTGGAAAATGGCGGTGGATAATGTCCATGATCTTAGCATGGGATTTTCGCGCCGTCGCAATTTGGCCTCTTTGACCCTGTCATCCAAGCAGGAGTTGTGGGATTGTCCGACAAAGCCGGGTCCAATCCGGACCCGAATCCATTTCAGGGCGAAGGGGCAGGCAAGATGAATTTCCGGAACCGTGTGGTGTTTGTGGCAGGCGGCAGCAGCGGCATCAATCTGGGCATTGCCGAGGCGTTTGCCGAAGCGGGAGCGCAGGTGGCCATTTTCAGCCGGTCGGCGGAGAAGCTGGCGGCGGCATCAGCGCAACTGGCGAGGCACGGCGGCCGCGTGCTGTCGTTCAGCGGCGATGTCCGTGACTTCGAGTCCGTCAGCCAGGCGCTGACGCAAACGGCCGCCGAACTGGGGCTGCTGGATGTGCTGGTGTCCGGAGCGGCGGGCAATTTCATCTGTCCGGCGGCGTCCTTGTCCGCCAACGGTTTCAAGACGGTAGTCGACATTGACCTGCTGGGTACGTTCAACGTGATGCGCGCGGCCTGGCCGCACCTGCGCAAGCCGGGGGCCAGCATCATCAACATCACCGCCGCGCAAAGCTGGCTGGCGGTGCCGGGTCAGGTGCATGTCTGCGCCGCCAAGGCGGGCATCGACCAGATCACGCGCACCCTGGCGCTGGAGTGGGGCGGGTCGGGGGTGCGCATCAATTCGATTGCGCCGGGACCGATCACGGGCACCGAGGGCATGGCGCGGCTGGCGCCGACGCCGGAATCGGTGGCGGCCTGGACGCAGGCGGTGCCATTGCAGCGTTTCGGACAGCTGAAGGACATCAGCGATGCGGCGCTGTGGCTGTGCTCGGAACAGGCGGCGTTCATTACCGGGGTGGTGCTGCCGGTGGACGGCGGCCTGTCCCTGTCAGGCTCGGGCGCCATCGCCCGGGCGTTCACCGGTTAACGGCGGCTCACAATCCCAGGGTTGCCCGGTAGAGGATCTTCATCGAGGCTTTCAGCCGGGCGATGATGCGGTTGCGCTGTTCTTCGGGCAGTGACAGCGTCAGCTTGGTGATCGAGCTGCCGGCTTCAGTCAGCATCAGCGTCAGGCCCTCCATGCGCTCCCGGTCCGCTTCCGGGCGGATGGCGAGGATGGCTTCCGCGATCAGGGCGGCGCTGTTCAGCGTGTCCTGGTCATTCAGCACCCGCAGTTCCGGGGTGGCGGCAATGCAACCCCATACTTCCACATAGGCCGGGCTGGACAACTGCAGTTCGGTGATCAGGTCGACCATGCGGTCGATCAGCTCTTCCCCGCCGTCCAGCCGCTGCGCTTCGACAAAGCGTTGCAGGTCTCCGGCCAGCGCCTCGCGCACGGTCTGGCTGTAGCGCACCCAGATTTCCTTGACGATGGCCTGCTTTGTCGGAAAGTACTGGTAGACCGAAGCGATCGGACAATCGGATTCGCGCGCGATTTCCCGCATCGACACTGCCTCGTAACCATTCTCCCCGAACAGCCGCAAGGCCACCGCGACGATGGTTTCAAAACGCTGTTGGCTGCGTTCCTGGCGGGGAACGCGCTTCAGGTGGGCATGCTGGGTTTCCGGATCGCTTGACAAGATGACTCTTCCCGGTTAAAAAGAATACAGATATGAGCGTTGCTCATGTTGATGGCAAGTCGCTTGATGTCAAGTTTACCTGTACCGGGGGGCTTGCGGGAGTCAGGGCGGGTGGAAAGCGCCTTTTTCATGACAGAACACCACCACCATAACAACAACAGCTTTAAAGGGGAGACCCCATGAACCACGCAAGGATATCCGCACCCTTCCTGACCCGCCTGCTGGCGCTGGCCGCCCTGGGCGGCGCGCTGGCCGGTTGCGACGAATGGGAAAACGTGCCGAAGACCGAGAAGGTGACGCCGCAATACCGCGCCCAGCCGGACAGCGCCAAACAACTGATGAGCTATATCAGCACTGCCAGCAGCAACAGCAAGCGCGTGCGCATGACCGGTTCCGGGCATTCCGGCTCGGACATCGCCATTACCAACGAAGTGCTGTTCACGCCGGAAAAACTGAACCAGCCGCTGAATCTGGACCGCGCCAGACTGAAAAACCCCAATGATAACAAGTTGGTGCGGGTGATGAGCGGCATGCGAGTCCGCGAGCTGAATACGCTGTTGGACGGCAAGGGGCTGGCCTTCACCAATCTGGGCGGCTATGACGGGCAGACC
>DASUIM010000452.1:0-4858 GCA_036279775.1 Fluviicoccus sp.
CGCGCCGAACTGGTGTTCGATGGCGGGGAAGGCGGGCAGGTACATGTCGATGGCCAGCGGCCCCAGGGCGACGATGGCCCCGAGCAGGATCAGCCAGGACGAGGAAGGGCGGGTTTGGGTCAAGAGGGATCTCCGGGCGGATCGCCATTCTAACCCGGCAACGCGAATGGTGCTTTCCCGTTATCGCGTACGGCGTGTTTCCCCGCCGTCAACATCCCTGTCGCCGATCACTTACACCGGTCTTGCGCGCGCGGGTGTATGCTTCCGCCTTTACCGTTCAAGACACCGGCATCCATGCGACACACCGCTCCCGACAGCGAAGCCCCCAGCGGCCCGCGCAACGACTGGCAAACCCTGAAAACCCTGTTTCCCTACCTGTGGCAGTACAAGGCCCGCGTCGTGCTGGCCCTGATCTTCCTGGTACTGGCGAAAGTGGCGATGGTGTCCATCCCGCTGATCCTGAAGCATATTGTCGATGATCTCTCCACCGGTCCCAAGGCGCTGCTGGCGGTACCGGTCGGGCTGATCCTCGCCTATGGCGTGCTGCGGCTGGCCTCGACCGCCTTCGGCGAACTGCGCGACGCCGTGTTCGCCAAGGTGGCGCAGCGCGCCATCCGCAACGTGGCGCTGGAAACCTTCAACCACCTGCACAAGCTCAGCCTGCGTTACCACCTCAACCGCCAGACCGGCGGCGTCACGCGCGACATCTCGCGCGGCACGCGCGGCATCGGTTCGCTGCTCAGCTTCATGCTCTTCAACATCCTGCCCACCATTCTTGAAATCGGCATGATCACCGGCATCCTGGTGACGCTGTATGACTGGCGCTTCGCCGTGGTGACGCTGGGCACCATCGTCATCTATACCGCGTTCACCGTGATTGTCACGGAATGGCGCAACAAGACCCGCCGCGAGATGAACGAGCTGGACTCCAAGGCCAATACCCGCGCCGTCGATTCGCTGCTCAACTATGAAACCGTGAAGTACTTCGGCAACGAGCAGTGGGAAGCGAAGCGCTACGACCACGCGCTGGAGCGCTGGGAAGACGCGGCAGTGAAGAACGAGATTTCCATCGGCATCCTCAACAGCGGCCAGTCGGGCATCATCGCGGTCGGCATCACCATCCTGGTGTGGCTGGCGGCGGACGGTGTCGCCAAGGGCGCGATGACACTGGGCGATCTGGTAGCGGTGAACGCCTTCCTGATCCAGCTGTATGCGCCGTTGAACATCCTGGGCATGGCCTACCGCGAGATCAAGCAGGCGCTGACCGACATGGAGCGCATGTTCAGCCTGATGCGCGAGGATGCCGAGATCGAGGACGCGCCGGATGCCGTGCCGCTGGCGACGCGTTCGGCGACGGTGGAATTCGCGGGGGTGGATTTCGGTTATGACGCCAAACGGCAGATCCTGCACGGCGTCGATTTCCGCATCCCGGCCGGAAAGACCGTGGCGGTGGTAGGCAGTTCCGGGGCGGGCAAGTCGACGCTGTCGAAACTGCTTTACCGTTTCTATGATGTCGGCGGCGGCGTTATCCGCATCAACGGCGCGGATCTGCGCACCCTGACCCAGGCCAGCCTGCGCGCCAACATCGGCATCGTGCCGCAGGATACCGTGCTCTTCAACGATACCATCTATTACAACATCGCCTACGGCCGCCCGGACGCCACGCGTGAGGAAGTCATGGAGGCGGCGCGTTCGGCCAGCATCCTCCACTTTATCGAGTCGCTGCCCGATCAATGGGAAACGACGGTGGGCGAGCGCGGGCTGAAGCTGTCCGGCGGCGAGAAGCAGCGGGTGGCGATTGCGCGCACTATCCTGAAGAATCCGCCGATCCTGATCTTTGACGAGGCGACCTCGGCGCTGGATTCGCAGACCGAGAAGGCGATCCAGGCGGAACTGGCGCAGATTTCGGCGTCGCGGACGACCCTGATCATCGCCCACCGGCTGTCGACGATTGTCGAGGCGGACGAGATTCTGGTGATGGAACACGGCCGGGTGGTGGAGCGCGGGCCGCACCGCGAGTTGCTGGCCAAGGAGGGGGTGTACGCGAAGATGTGGGCGCTGCAACTGAGCGAGGAGGAGGCCTGACCCGGCCTCCGTCGCTCCCGTCCGTTCAGGCAGGCAGTACCGGCGTGGTCGGCGACACCACGCCCGACTTCAGCAGGCCAACGCACGATTCTCCCGGCAGCGGAATGCTGAACAGGTAGCCCTGGATGCCGTCGCAACCGGCCTTGACCAGCAAGTCCAGCTGCTCCACCGCTTCCACGCCTTCCGCCACCACTTCCAGCCGCAACTGGTGCGCCATGGCGATGACCGCTTGTGAAATCGCCAGGTCATCCGGGTCCACCAGAATGTCGCGTACAAAGGCCTGATCCAGCTTCAGCCGGTCCACCGGGAATTTCTTCAGGTAACTGAGGTTGGAATAGCCGGTGCCGAAGTCGTCGATCGACAGGCGGATGCCCAGGCTGTGCAGGCGGTTCATGATCGTTACCGTCGCGTCCGGGTTCTGCATGCTGGCGGATTCGGTCAGTTCCAGTTCCAGCAGCTCCGGCGGAATCTCGTTTTCCCGCAGGGCGGCGCGGATGCTGTCGAACAGTGTCGGCGTGGCGAACTCGATCGCCGAGATATTGATGGCGACGGTCGGCACGGTCAATCCCGCTTCGCGCCAGTCGCGCATCTGGCGGCATACCGCTTTCAGGATCAGCTGTCCCAGTTGCGGCATCAGCCCGGCCACTTCCGCCAGCGGAATGAAATGTCCCGGCAACATCAGCCCCAGTCGCGGATGCCGCCAGCGCACCAGCGCTTCCAGCCCGATCAGGCTATGGCTGCGGGCATCCACTTGCGGCTGGAAATAGACGGCGAACTGGTCCGGCCGCTGCAAGGCCTGGTGCAGTTCGGTCTCCAGTTGCAGCCGCTCGCGCATGCGGAAGGCCAGGCGCGGGTGATAGCAGGTATACAGCAGGCCGCGCGACTGGGCGTCGTGCAGCGCGGCCTCGGCGGCCAGCACCAATTCCTGCGGCGTCTGGTGGCCCGGCTTGAACACGGCCACCCCGGCATGCACCGGCAGCACCCAGGAGGTGCCGTTGATCTCGACCGGTTCGTGCAATTCCTTGAGGATATAAGGAATCACCGAGTCGATTTCCGCTTCCCCGGCAATTTCAAAGGCCAGCGAGAAGCTTTGCTCGCCGGTGTGCGCCAGCAGTTCGCGCTGCACTTGCCAGGTGCGCATGCGCCGCACCATTTCCGTCAGGATCTGCTGCAGCACGTCCTCGCCATAGCTGTCGTGGATTTCCCGGGTACGGTCGAAGCAAACCATCAATGCGGCGATGTCGGTGCCGGTTTCGGTTGTCTTGGCCGCGCAGTATTGCTGTAACTGCAACAGGAACAGTTTGCGGTTGGGCAAGCCGGTGGCGGCGTCGAAATGGTCAAGATAGTAGGCTTTTTCCTGGGCCTGCTGCTGGTCGGTGATGTCGATGCCGCACAGCACCAGACGGGTGTGAGAACGCGGGTCGCCGCGCAACGGGGCCGCCGTCCAGACAATGGTGCGGCCGGTGCGGCTGACGCCGCGCCACGAGAACTCGGCATCGATGAAGCCGCGCGCAATCGCGGTCAGCTTCAACTTGCAGGAGGTGATGTCCTCGTCCGGGGCATAGCAGTCCCAGAAGGTCTTGCCGGTAATGGCGGCGCCGGGCGACCCGGCCAGCCGTTCGGCAGAAGGGTTGGCGCTGAGGATGACTCCCTGGTCATCGACGGTGACGATCATCCCGACCACCGTTTCCAGGATCACTTGCCGCAGGCTGCGCTCGGCATCCATCTGCGCCATCAGCCGGGCGTCTTCCAGCGCGCGCAGGATGGCGCTGGGCAGACGCGCCATGCGGTCCTTGATCACGTAATCGGTGGCGCCCGCCACCAGGGTTTCGACCGCGCGCTCCTCGCCCAGCGAGCCGCTGACAAAAATGAAGGGAATGGCCGGTTTCAGCTCATTGCGCAACGCCAGCGCCTCCATGCCGTTGAAGCCGGGCACCATGTAGTCCGCCAGGATGATGTCGGGGTTGAAGCGTTCCAAGGCCTCCCGGAACCCTTTTTCGTCCACCACCCGCTCTGATTCGAATTGCAATCCGGCGTGTTGCAGTACATGCCGCAGCAACTCGGCGTCCGTGGGCAGGTCTTCCAGGGTCAGAATGCGAAGCAGCGACATGAGTCTATTCTCCTAGCGGGCCGGAGCCTGGTTGATCAGCA
Source organism: Fluviicoccus sp. (assembly GCA_036279775.1). Taxonomy (GTDB): domain Bacteria; phylum Pseudomonadota; class Gammaproteobacteria; order Pseudomonadales; family Moraxellaceae; genus Fluviicoccus. The sequence goes on from DASUIM010000452.1 coordinate 4,237, forward strand.
GCCAGTAAAAGCCCAGTTTCGCGACTTCCGTGCGAAAGGTATCGAAATCCATCGGTTTGACCACGTAGCTGTTGACGCCAAGGTTATAGGACTGCACCAGATCGCTTTCCTCAGCCGAGGAGGTCAGCATCACCACCGGCGAATGCTGCAGCCGCGAATCCCCCTTCATGGCGGCCAGTACTTCCAACCCGTCCACTTTCGGCAGCTTCAGGTCCAGCAGCACCAGACGCGGCGGAATCGGGTCGCGGTCGGCGAAGCGTCCCCGGCAGAAGAGGTAGTCCAGCGCCTCCTCGCCGTCCCTGACCCAGACCACGCGGTTGGCGAGTTGCTGCTGTTGCAGGGTATGCAGCGTGAGTTCAGCGTCATAGGCGCTGTCCTCGACCAGCAGCACATCGGTGGAGAAGAGTCGGTCCATGGCGGTTTACTCCTGTGTGTCCGGGCGGGGCAGGGCGAAGTGGAATTCCGCGCCCTGGCCGGGTTCGCCTTCCGCCCAGATGCGGCCGCCGTGGCGCTCGATCACCCGCGCCACGATGGCCAGTCCCACGCCGTTGCCGGGGAATTCCTCCGCCGTGTGCAGGCGCTGGAAGACATTGAACAGCTTGTGGGTGAAGCGGCTGTCAAA
>DASUIM010000453.1:0-15138 GCA_036279775.1 Fluviicoccus sp.
CGAGCAGCAGGACCAGCAGGGCTTTGCCCAGCCAGCCCCGGATAAGGTCACGAAAAGCTTCCATGTATCTCTACCACAGGTTGATGTTGCAACAAAAACGCGCCCATGAGGGGCGCGCTTTTCAGGACGGAAAACCGGCCGATCAGGCGATGGCGTCTTTCAGGCCCTTGCCGGCCTTGAAGTCAGGCACCTTGCGGGCGGCGATTTCGATTTTCTCGTTGGTCTTGGGGTTGCGGCCGGTACGGGCTGCGCGCTCCTTGACGCCGAAAGTGCCGAAACCCACCAGGGTTACGGAGTCACCGGCCTTCAGGGCATCGGTGATGGCAGCGGTGACCGCATCCAGTGCCCGGCCAGCGTCTGCCTTTGTCAGGTTGGCAGAGGCGGCGATGGCATCAATCAATTCGGACTTGTTCATTTCTTCCCCTTGTTCTTGCTTTGATGATGTTGCAGAAAGGTCCGCGGCAAACAGGCACCGCAACAGGTTGCCATTTATAGCAATGGCCCTGTGTCAGGGTCAAGTTAAAGACAGTAGCCATTCGTCAATACGTGATGAAAATTCCGCTTTATTTTCCCTTACCACGGCCTCTGCCTTGTTGGTACGATTAACCCTGTCATAAGGAGGGATTGTCATGCTGCTGAAAACCCTGGAGAGGCGACTGATGCCGCCTGACCTCAAGGAGGCTTTTGCCAAGGCGCGCAAGCCGCTGGGCAGTCTGGAGTACGACCGCTGGGGCTACCACCTGCCCACCAGCCACGTCGCCGCCGCCCTGACCCGCCCCCTTTACGAGCGCTACTTCCGGGTCGAATCCCATGGCCGCGAGAACATTCCGGCGCAGGGCCGGGTGCTGATTGTACCGAACCACTCCGGATACGTTCCCCTGGATGGTTCCCTGATCGGTTACAGCATGCTGACCAACCCGTTCGGCCCGCGGGTGCCCCGCGCCATGATCGAACGTTTCTTTCCGGATATTCCCTGGCTGGGCAACTTCATGAACGCCATCGGCGCGGTTGTCGGCGAGCCTCACAACTGCCTGGACATGCTGCAGCAGGAAGAAGCCGTCATTGTCTTTCCCGAGGGCATTCGCGGCGCCGCCAAGGGCTTCGGCAGGCGTTACCAGTTGCAACGCTTCGGCTGCGGTTTCATGCAGATCGCCATCGACACCAACACGCCCATCATTCCGGTGGGCGTGGTCGGGTGCGAAGAAGCCCTGCCGATGTTCGGCAACATGGAGGGGCTGGCCAAACGCTTGGGCCTGCCCTATGTGGCGATCGCCCCGCCCTTCCCGCTGCCCGTCAAGGTCTCCCTGCATTACGGCGAGCCGCTGTACTTTTCCGGCCCGATCCACTGCGAGGATGATCTGGAGGCGCGGGTCGACGTGGTGCGCAACAAGATCCGGCAACTGATTCAGCAAGGCCTCGACAAACGGGGACAGGAAACATCCGTATGACCGCCAGTCCCCGCAAGACCGTACTCATTACCGGCGCCGCCGGCGCCTTGGCCCAGCAGGTCATCAACCGGCTGCATGGCCGCTACAATCTGGTGGTATGCGATGCCCGGCGTGAAGTCAGCATGCCCGAAGACATTCCCAGCCATCATGTCGATTTCAACAAGCGCCGTTTTGAAGACCTGTTCCGGGAATACCCTTTCGACAGCATTATCCATCTGGGGCGCATCGGCACCCATGAATACAACCGCGAGGGCCGATACGCCGCCAACGTGCTGGGCAGCCAGCGCCTGCTGGACCTGGCGCGAAAGTACGGGGTCGGGCAGACGCTGATCCTGTCCACGTATTTTGTCTACGGCGCGCACCCGCTCAACCCCGCTTACCTTTCCGAAAGCTCCCCGCTGAAAGCCGCCGGCATTACCATGGATCTGATCGACTCCGTGGAACTGGAAAATCTGGCGACCATCTACTTGTGGAAATACCCCGAGCTGAACATAAGCATCCTGCGACCATGCAATATTGTCGGCCCCGGGGTGAACAATACGCTCAGCCAGTTACTGATGCAGGACCGGGTGCCGGTACTGATGGGCTTTTCGCCGATGATGCAGTTCATCCACCTGGAAGACATGGCCGATGCCATTGTGGCCGGATTCGAAGGCAACAAACCCGGTATCTATAACGTCGCGCCGGATGATTGCGTCCCTTACGCCAAGGCCGTCGCGCTCTGCGGATGCAAAACCCTGCCGGTTCCGTCGGTGCCGTCCGCCATGCCCGCGCTGATGTCAGGCCTGATCGGCCGACCGCTGTTTCCGCCGCATCTGCTCAACTACTTCAAGTACGCCGCCACCATCGACGGCAGCCTGTTCGCCCACACCTTCGGATTCAAACCCCGCTATTCCCTGCGCGAAATCTTCGCCCACTACCGCAACCTCAAGAGCTGAAATGCGAAAGGCCCGGCTGTCTGCACAGCCGGGCCTTTCGCGGAGCCTTCCCGGAATCAGGAGCCCTTGCGGTTCTTGCGCATCTCTTCGGTCAGTTCGACCAGCACGTTCGTCAGGTTGTCGAGGCGCTGGTTGACCGAGTCCAGCTCGCGCTGGGTGGGGATGCCCAAACGGTTCAGCGCCGCGGTCAACTTGTCGTCAAAGGCCTTTTCGACCTTGCCACGGGTATCGCTGGCCTTTTCCATGACCTTGTCACGGGCCTCGGCAACTGTTTCCACGGTAGTGTCGGCAATGTCGCGGGTCCGGGACTCCAGGTCCTCACCCACCTTGACCAGATTATCAAACAGCTTGCCGCCTTCTTCCTCGGCACGGGAGAACGCGCCCAAACCGGCCAGCCAGATTTGCTGGGTATATTTGCGAAGGTCCGTGACGGAAGTCATCTTCGGGGTCTTGTCGGCCCCCTTCTTTTCGTTTGACATGCACGCCCCCCAAAATGGCTTTTTTATGAACCCATTATCCTAGCACGCACGGATGACGGTTTCGACGAAATTGTCGGACAAAAATCTGCGAACAAGCTTTTGCATTCTGCTGCGCCAACCGTTATAAGAATATCCAGCCCGCACCATTCCGTGGCGGTGCCGCGCCTACTTAAAACATACCCCCTGAACAACATGACTGGACGAGAAGAAAACGCCCAACATACCGGTACGCTGTCCTACTTTTGGCTGAATAGCCTGGAGAGCGTGCTCAACTCGTTCCTAGAGCTTGATCCTGAACGGCAGCAGCGTATTGCCCCGTTGAACGGGATGGTTGTCCGCGTCAAGACGTTCTCGCCGTACATGGTTTTTTACCTCCAGTTCTCCAGTGACCGCATTGAAGTGTCGCCGCGCGCGCCCGGCGGCGAAGTCCAGGTGCGCATGAGCGGCCGCGTCCGGGATCTGGTCTGGACGTTTCTGGGACTGGGAGACGAACAACGGCTGGAAGCCAAGGGGCAGTTGAACCTGTGGGGTGATTCGGAAATTACCGACAGCTTGCGGTTGCTGATACAGGAATTCAATTTGCGCTCGGCGGCGGGCAGCTGGCTGAAAAACCACTGGCCTTTGAACATGCTGTGGCAGAAGCTGAGCCAGCAGGATCTGAGCTGGTTGCAGGATCTGCAGCCGATTCCGGAACTGATTCGACAGACCCGGGAAGAGGTGTTGGAGCTGCGACGGGATTTGCTGACTCAAAAACACCAACTCGAAACCATTACCACGCAGTTGCAAACCCAGCTGTCCTACATCCGCTTCATGATGGCGGCGTTGCTGCTGACGCTGGGCGGCGGGATAGGCGCCTGGATTGTCTATGCCCTCAGTTGAGCGTGACCTGACGCCCCTCACACATCATCGGTCTGACGCCGCCATTTTCCGATCAGGGTGCTGAGGCTGTCGCTCAGCAGGTCGGAGCCCGACTTGGCGGCTTTCCACGTGGTTTCCCGCAACATGTCCGCCGGACGCGGGTCGCTCAGGCTTTCGGTCACGGCCCGGCGCACCCGGGTTTCAACCGTGCGGCCGATATCATCGTGCAGCTGCCGGAATCGCACCTCCATATCGCGCTCCCAGAAACGGCGAAAAAGCCAGTAGCCGAAGGTCAGGGTCAGCAGACTGGACAGGATGGCGGTGGCGATGACAATGATCAGGGTGGACATACAACGACCGTTCCATGAGTTGAGGCTGCATTCTAGCAAAGGGGAAATGCCTGCCGCGCAACAATTGTAAGGAAAATCAGCAAGCCGGCCTGGCTGCCTTTACTCGCCGGGACCTCATGCTAAGATGCGGCTCCGCCTCAACAAGTGACCCTATCGCCATGATTACCATCGAAATCACCAACCTGGATGAACTCGTCAAGGAGCACCGGGGCTCGTTGACCGCCATGCTGGGCAAGATTGTGGCCGACGTGGAAGGCGAGGTCGAAAAGATCGTGATCGAGGAGCTGCGCAACGAATTCGAGCGGCGCGGCATCAGAGCGAACTTCTGCAGCATCGCCGGCATCAACCTGCGCCGGATCGTGACATCCTGAAGCTCCGGCATGTCAATGAGGGACAAACCCTCCCTCGGATGCCCCCTGCCCGGCCGCCACCACGGGAAGATCGATCACCCGGACCTCCGCCAATGCAAAGGGCGTCGCGCCATCACACAGCAACGCCGCCAGGCGCCCCACCACCGGCATGTGGCAAACCAGTGCAATGACCGACTCCTCCGGTAAATCCATGCCATCCAGCCAGGCGACTATCTCGCGGGGATCCTGCTCGGGGGTTATGCGATCCGTCAGCGTTACCGCCACATCCATGATATTGGCAATTTCACCGGCCGTCTGACGCGCGCGGTAATACGGGCTGGCGAACAGCCCGTCCAGCGTAAAGCCGTGATTGAGCAGCCAGGCCGCCGCCTGCTGCGCCTGATGCAGACCATTGAGTGTCAGGTTGCGCTCGGCATCGCTGCGGCGCAGAGGCTCGGCCTCGCCGTGCCGGATCAGGATAACTTTCATAAGGACTCACCGGTTGGGCAATACAAATTCGACATCGCTGCGCTGGCCGCTGACCATCATCGCCGCCGCCACTTCAAAAATGGGCTTGTCGTTGAAAATGATTTCATAAAGGCCAGCCACGATGGGCATGTAAACCCCCAGCCGGTCTGCCTGCTGGCGAACCTGCAGAATGGTGTTGACCCCCTCGGCGGTCTGCTCCAGATCGGCCACGATATCGGCCAGCTTCTTGCCGGAGCCCAGTGCAAAACCGACCTGATAATTACGACTCAGGGGGGAACTGCAGGTTGCAAACAGATCGCCTACTCCGGACAGGCCGAGGAAGGTCAAGGGATTGCCGCCCATCTGCACGGCAAAACGGCTCATCTCCGCCAGGGCGCGGGTCAGCAGCATGCTGCGGCTGTTCTCACCAACCTTCTGAGCCACCGCCATGCCGGTGGCAATCGCGTAAATGTTCTTGAGGGCGCCCCCCAGTTCGACACCGTAAATGTCGGTATTGGCGAAGACCCGGAAATGCGGGCAGGCCAGCGCGGTATGGACGGCAGCGCGCAGATCGGGGTCAATGCTGGCGATCACCGTGCCGGCCGGCATGCGCGCCGCGATTTCCTTGGCCAGGTTCGGTCCGCTCAAAACCCCGATCCGGGCATTGGGCACTTCTTCCCGCAAGATCTGGCTCATCATGGCAAAGGTGCCGGCTTCGATTCCCTTGGTCATGCTGATCAGCATCTGGCCGGGCTGCAGATGCAACTTGACGGTTTGCACCACCTTGCGGAAAGCCTTGCTGGGAATCGCCACGAAGACGAGATCGGCTCCCGCCACCGCTTCAGCCAAGTCATTGCTGAAACGCAAGCTTTCCGCCAAACGGAAGCCCGGCAGGTAGCGTGTATTCTCACGTCCCGCCGACATCTCGGCCACCAGCTCGGCATCCCGCAGCCACAGGGTGGAGTCGCAGCCGTTACCGGCGGCGAGATTGGCAATCACGGTTCCGAAACTACCGCCGCCCAGAACGGCTACACGCGGTTTGCCGGACTCAGTCATCATTACACCTGCCTTGTTTTACATGATCATTGCCGCCCGGAACGGGTACGGCGACGGGGATACATGATAGCGCAGCTTATTCGGCCGTGGATGTATTCATTTCAGCGCGGCCGCGTGCTAGCGTGACCGCCATGCCATTTGCAACTGCCCGGCCTGATCCGATATGCGTACACCTGCGTTTCCCCATGCGTTCTTCCCCAGTCCGTTCCGCCCGGCCCGTGGCCTGGCAAACCCGCACCTGCAAACGGTTTTCGCGACATTCCATCGCCGGACGCCGCCGTCACTGGACCGCGAGGTCCGGGAAATCACCTTGCCCGACGGCGATCACATCCTGCTGGACTGCCACACTCCGGCACGGACAGACCCTGACGCTCCCTTGACCCTGATTGTGCACGGGCTGGGAGGCAGCAGTGACTCCCATTATGTCCTTGGCCTGCAAAAGGCGCTGGCGGAGCTCGGCTGGCCAAGCGCGGCGATGAACTGCCGGGGCTCCCGCCGACCGAATCAGGCCACTCGCGCCTACCACGCCGGAGCCAGCGATGACGTGATCGCGGTGATGGCCGCACTGACCGTCGGCCTGCCCCGACGGATAGCCTTGGTCGGGTATTCGCTGGGTGGCAGCATGGTGCTGAAAGCACTGTCGGAGCTGGGCGATGACCCGCGTTTGTTTGGCGGCGTGGCCGTTTCAGTGCCGCTGGACCTGGCGCGCTGCGCCGATCGCATGGACCGGGGGCTGTCCCGGCTCTATCGCAAGCATCTGCTGGACGGGATGAGCGGATTATGGCTGGCGAAGCTGGGTCATTTCCGGCAAACCGGAAAGCAGGAGGAAGCCCGGTTGCTGCAACGGCATGTCGGCACGGGACGTTTTTCGTCCTTCTGGGAATTCGACCAGCGGGTGATGGCGCCGCTGCATGGCTTCCGGGACGTCCACGACTATTACCGCCGCTGCACGCCCAACCAGTTCCTGAAGGATATCCAGGCGCCAACCCTGATCATCCACTCCACCGATGATCCCTTCATGGATCCCGGCGTGGTCCCGGACCGCCGGGCGCTGTCCTCGGCCGTCCATTTCGAACTGGCGGAAAGGGGGGGCCATGTCGGGTTTATCGGGGGAAGCGTGCGCGCGCCGGTCTACTATCTGGAACAGCGGATTCCGGAATTCCTGACACAGCTCCGGCAAGCCGGAAGCTGAAATGCAAACAGGCCCGCATTGGCGGGCCTGTTTGCTGAATCTGGCGGTGAGAGAGGGATTCGAACCCTCGGTACGCTATTAACGTACACACGCTTTCCAGGCGTGCTCCTTAAACCACTCGGACACCTCACCGGGGTCTCGCCGGGCTTGGCCCAGCGAGGTGCGAAAGATTAGCGCAATGTTCTTGGAAACGCAAAAGTTTTTTCATCGCGCTTTCTCCTTGGCCCCGGTGTGGAAATAGGCCGGGCAATGGTAAAATGGAATAACGCATAACCGGCTATTCACCGATCCCACGGAAATCCGCCCCAACGCCTTATTCCAGTTCCAGGCCCGTCACGGCGCCCACGGAGAATATTTTTTCATGCAGTCCCATGATTCCCAGCGAACCCCGATGCCCGCCCTGACTCTGGGGGCTCTCGGCATTGTTTTCGGCGATATCGGAACCAGCCCGCTGTATGCGCTCAAGGAATGCTTTCATGCCAGCCACGGCATCGCCATCACCCATGACAATGTCCTGGGGCTGCTGTCGCTGATTTTCTGGTCGATCACCATTGTCGTCTCCCTGAAGTATATCGCCTTCATCATGCGGGCGGACAATAACGGCGAAGGCGGCATCATGGCGCTGCTGGCCCTCAGCCTGCGCAACAAGTCGCTGGTGCTGTGGCAAAGGAGGCTGTTGATCGCCATCGGCCTGTTTGGCGCGGCGCTGTTCTTCGGCGACGGCATTATCACCCCGGCCATTTCCGTGCTTTCGGCGGTTGAAGGCATGAACGTGGCCGCCCCCGCGCTGCATCAGTATGTGCTGCCCATTACCATCACTGTGCTGATCACGCTGTTTTTCATCCAGCGCCACGGCACCGGCTCGGTCGGCAAGCTGTTCGGCCCGGTGATGCTGGTCTGGTTTGTCACCTTGGGTGCGCTGGGACTGTACAACATTCATAATCATCCTGAAGTGTTGCTGATGGTCAATCCGCTGTGGGCCATCCATTTCCTGACCGAGAACCCCGGCACTTCGTTCATCACCCTGGGGGCCGTGGTGCTGACGGTGACCGGCGGCGAGGCGCTGTATGCCGACATGGGGCATTTCGGCCGCAAGCCCATCCGTTACGCCTGGTTTGCGCTGGTGTTCCCGGCGCTGATCCTCAACTACGCCGGGCAAGGCGCCCTGCTGCTGACCGACCCGGCGGCCATCAACAACCCGTTCTATCAATTGGCCCCGCAATCCCTGCTGATCCCGCTGATCATCCTGGCGACGGCCGCCACCGTCATCGCCTCGCAGGCCGTCATCTCCGGCGTCTTTTCCATCGCCCGCCAGGCAGTGCAACTGGGTTATCTGCCACGCTTCGATATCCAGCACACATCCGCCAAGGAAATCGGACAAATTTACATCCCGTTCCTGAACTGGCTGCTGCTGGGCTCGATCATCATCCTGGTGCTGAGCTTCAAGTCTTCCAGCAATCTGGCGTCGGCTTATGGCATCGCCGTCACCATGACCATGATTTGCGACACCCTGCTGGCGGCCTTTGTCGCCATTACCGTCTGGGGCTGGTCACCGTGGCTGGCCGCCTTGCTGGCGGCGCCGTTCCTGATCGCCGACTTTGCCTTCTTCGGCGCCACCTCCCTGAAGATCCTTCAAGGCGGCTGGTTCCCGCTGATGCTGGGCGCCACGGCGTTCACCATCATGATGACGTGGAAGCGCGGACGTGAAATCCTGTTCGAGAAACTGAACAACGAAACCATGCCGCTCAATCTCTTCGTCAACAGCATTGCCTCCGGCCCGGTGCAGGAAATAGACGGCACGGCCGTCTTCATGACCGGCAGCCATCAATATGTGCCACACGCCCTGCTACACAATATGAAACACAATAAAATCCTGCACAGCCGCAACGTGCTCTTGACTCTGCGCACCAAAGATATTCCATTTGTAGAGGATCGACACCGCCTGAAAGTCGAGCAGATTTCCCATAATTTCTGGCTGATCACCGGAGATTACGGTTTCAAGGAGCAACCCGACGTCCCGCTGCTGCTGTCACAATGCCAGGCCTTCGGGCTGGAATTCGACATGATGGACACCAGTTTCTTCCTGTCGCGGGAGCGGCTGATTCCGCGCGTTGAGGGCGGCATGGCTCCATGGCGTGAAATGCTGTTTGTCGCCATGTCGCGGAATGCCGCATCGGCCACGGACTTCTTCCAGATTCCCACCAACCGGGTGGTGGAGCTGGGCACCCAGATTGAACTTTGAAAACCGGAAATCCGGGACGGTGTTTGCCGCCCCGGATTCTTGACCGAATGAATCGGCAATTCCAAGGAATGAAAGAAAACGGATAGGCGTCACTAAACACATAGTCAAAACAAATAAGAAGGAGCCGTCATGGCCACTGCCCAGAAAAACTTCACCAAGATCGGGATTTTTTACGATGGTAATTTCTTCCTGCATGTCAGCAACTATTACCAGTACTATCATTCCCGCAAATCCCGCATCAGCATTTCCGGCCTGCATGACTTCATCCGCCACCGTGTCGCCACGGAAGAAAACACTGACGTACGCTACTGCCACATCGTTGACGCGCATTACTTCCGCGGCCGCCTGCGCGCCCAGGATGCCGAACAACGCGATCTGCTGCTGAAGGAACGGTTGTTCGATGAAGTGTTGATGCGGGAAGGCGTCACCACCCACTATCTGCCGCTGGGTCCGGACGGCGAGAAAGGCATTGATGTCTGGCTGGCGCTGGAGGCGTATGAGCTGTCCATCTACAAGCAGTTTGATGTGCTGGTGCTGGTGGCCTGCGACGGCGACTTCCGGCCGCTGCTGCGCAAGCTGAACACGCTCGGCACCCGCGTGATGCTGCTGGCCTGGGACTTTGAATACACCGACCGCAACAACCTGCAAAAACTGACCCGCACCGCCCAGGTGCTGCTGGATGAAGCCACCTATCCGGTGCTGATGCACCAGATCATCGATGACCGTTCGATGCGCAATGACGCCCAGACCAACAACCTCTTCCTTTACCCCAAGGAAGAGCAGGGCATGTTCAGCGGTTTCGGTTTCGGCAGCAGCGGCAACGGCCACCACCACCATTCACCGCCGGCACCGGTGGTTGCGGCTGCCCCGCATATCCCCAATCCGGATATCCGTAATGAAGGCGTGATCCAGAGCCTGAAGGAAGGCGGTTTCGGCTTCATTACGCCCGACGACAACATGGACAACGTCTTCTTCCACTTCAGCGAAGTAAAGAACCGCAACTTTGCCTCGCTGCATGTCGGTGACCGCGTCAGCTTCCTGCTGGGCCGCAATGACAAGGGCTTCTGCGCCACGCAAATCATGGTGATGACGCCGGAACAGGCTCCGGCGCAGCCCTTCATTCCCTATGAAGACAGCATTGAGGAATGAAATGCCGCTGTCCGGCGAACCCTCTTCGTCCGGACAGTTCCCCTGACCCGCAAGCCCCTATAAACTATGGGGAAACCTGCCGGGACTTTCCCATGAACAATGCCCTGATCTTCGACCCCGAACTGCTGCAACGCTATGACCTGTCGGGGCCTCGCTATACGTCCTATCCGACCGCCGTGCAATTTCACGAAGGCTTCGACGAGAACGCCTATCGCGATGCCATCACCGCCTCCAACGCGGCGGCGCGGCCGTTGTCACTGTACGTGCATCTGCCGTTTTGCGGCGTAGTCTGCTATTACTGCGCCTGCAACAAGATCATCACCGCCAACCGCAAGCGCGCCTCGCCCTATCTGGCCGACCTGCACCGGGAAATTGAACTGCAGTCCGCCTTGTTCACGCCGGGTCGGGAAGTCCGTCAGTTGCACTGGGGCGGCGGTACGCCGACGTTCATCAGCGACGAGGAAATGAGCGCGTTGATGAACAAATTGCGCGGACATTTCAGCTTCCTCGACAACGACGAAGGCGACTATTCCATCGAGATCGACCCCCGTGAAGTTACTCCGGCCAAGATCGCGCACCTGCGCCAGTTGGGCTTCAACCGCATGAGTTTCGGTGTGCAGGATTTTGATCCGGTCGTGCAAAAGGCGGTAAACCGTATCCAGTCCGTCAAGGAAACCTTCGATGCCGTCGATGCGGCCCGCGCCAACGGCTTCAAGTCCATCAACATCGACCTGATCTACGGCCTGCCCTTCCAGACAGTCGACAGTTTCGCCGTGACGCTGGAAAAGATTCTGGAACTGTCACCGGACCGGCTGTCGGTATTCAACTACGCGCATATGCCACACCTGTTCAAGGTGCAAAAGCAGATGGATGCGGACACCCTGCCTTCCCCGGCCGTGAAACTGGCCATCCTGCAATACGTGATCGAAAAACTGACGGCGGAAGGTTATGTCTATATCGGCATGGACCACTTCGCCAAACCGGATGACGAACTGGCGCTGGCGCAGGAACACGGCACGCTTTACCGCAACTTTCAGGGCTACAGCACCCACGCCGGTTGCGACCTGGTAGCGATGGGCATCACCTCGATCGGCATGGTGGACGACACTTACAGCCAGAACGTGAAGTCGCTGGAGGAATACCATGAACGCGTCAGCGCCGGAAAGCTGCCGGTGTTTCGCGGGGTGAAGCTGACCGAGGATGACAAGCTGCGCCGCGCCGTGATCACCGAGCTGATCTGCCATTTCTCGGTGGACATGGCGGCGATGGGGCATGCATGGAAGATTGATTTCACCGCGTACTTCGCCAAGGAACTGGCGCAACTGCAGGACATGGCCGCTGACGGCCTGATCAGCCTGGCGGAAGGCCGCATTCAGGTATTGCCGCGCGGCCGGTTGCTGATCCGCAATGTCTGCATGGTGTTTGACGCTTACCTCAAGAATGCGGAATCGAACAAACGGTTTTCACGGGTCATCTAGAGCCGCTTCGGGTGTGCCCCGGTTCCGGGGCTTCATTTCAGCATCGCCGCACGCCATAATCAGTCACGTGTAAACGGACACCCTGACAATGACAACAAAACCGAATCGCAATGATCCCTGTCCCTGCGGCAGCGGCCGTAAATACAAGCAATGCTGCCTGCAGGCTGAGTCCACAACCGCCGCAGCGCAGGCCGATCTCAACCGGCGACGGCAGAATCTTCCCGCACTCTTGAAAACAGCTGCCGCGCTCTTGGCGGCTCGTAAACCGGAAGAAGCGGCAGCCGCCTTCAGGCAAGTCCTGGAGATCGAACCCAAAAATCTTGAGGCCACTCTTGGTTTGGGAAAGGCGCTCTATAATGGTAAAGACCATGAAGCCGCTTTGGCCCAGTATCATAAAGCCCTGCGCCTGCAACCCTCCGCACTGGTGTACAGCGAGATCGGCAACATCCTGATGGATGCCCGCCGCTATGCGGAGGCTGAAACCCACTACCGGGAAGCTATCCGGCTCTACCCGAAAATGCCCGGCACTTATAACAACCTGGCCTTGGTGCTGGACATGCAGGCCCGGTTTGCCGAAGAGGAAGTTTGCCTGGAACGGGCCATCAGCCTGCAACCCGAACTGCTGCTGGCGCACAACAACCTTTTGTTTTGCCTCTCGCATTCTCCGGATTTCAACCTGAACAAATACTTGAATGCCGCCCGTCGTTTCGGCGCCTTGGTCAGTGCACGCGCCAAGCCCTTTCACGACTGGCCGGCAGACACCGCCGGCGCGGAACCGCTGGTGGTCGGCATTGTTTCCGGCGATCTGCGCACGCATCCGGTCGGCTATTTCCTGGAGGGGGTGTTGGCCGAGCTGGCGCCGTCCCGCATCAGGATCAACGCTTATTACCATCATCGTACCGAAGATGACCTGAGCGCGGAACTGAAGCAGCATTGCGCCAACTGGACGGATATATGCGATCTTGACGACGAGACCGCGGCGCGGCGGATTCGCGAGGACGGCGTACAGATCCTGATTGACTTGGCAGGGCACTCCTCCCCCAACCGGCTGGGTCTCTTTGCGTGGAAACCCGCTCCGGTCGCGGTCACTTGGCTGGGCTATTTTGCGTCAACCGGCGTACCCGCAATTGATTACATTTTCACGGATCCCGTCGCCGCACCGGCCGGATCGGAAGGGCAGTTCACCGAAACTCCCTACCCGTTACCTGACACCCGGTTGTGCTTCAGACCGCCACGCCAGGCACGGGATGTGGCCGTCTCGCCATTACCGGCACGCGTTAACGGCAACATCACCTTCGGTTGTTTCCAGAATCCCCGCAAGATCAATCCCGAAGTGCTCGCCCTGTGGGGGGCGGTGCTCAAGGCGGTGCCGGGCAGTCGCCTGCTGATCAAGCATTCTGACTTTGCCTTTGAGGGCGCTCGGGCAAGCCTGATGCAGCGCATGGCGGCCAGCGGCATTGACACAGACCGTATCATTCCGGAAGCACACGCGGACTACCGCGACTATCTGGATGCCTATAGCCGGGTTGATGTGGTGCTGGACACATTCCCGTTTCCCGGAGGCACTACCACCTGTGAAGCATTGTGGATGGGAGTGCCAACCCTGACACTGTCGGGCAACTCCATGCTTTCGAAGCAAGGTGAAAGCCTGCTGACGGCTGCCGGCCTGCCGGACTGGATTGCGGCCGACAAGGACGACTATATTCGCAAGGCCGCGACTGTTGCCACCCGCATTGACGAACTGGCAGCCCTGCGGCAAGGTTTGAGGGACAGGTTACGCGCCTCACCATTAATGGATGCCTCCCGCTTTGCCCGTCATTTGGAAGATGCTCTCCACGATATCTGGGCACGGCGAAAAGCCATCTGAACCCTGACGCTTCGCCATGAAAAAGCCCCGTCACCTTGTGAGTGACGGGGCCGCTTGCCTTCGGTAAAAGGCGAGGTTTCTTACACGCGCTGGATAATGGTCGCGATACCCTGACCCAGGCCGATACACATCGTGGCCAGGCCGAATTCGGCATCCTTCCATTCCATCACGTTCAGCAGCGTGGTGGTGATACGCGAACCGGAGCAACCCAGCGGATGGCCCAGCGCAATCGCGCCGCCGTTCAGGTTGACGAAACCGTCAGCCTTGTCGAGGATCTTCAGACCCTTCATCACAGCCAGGCCTTGCGCGGCAAAGGCTTCGTTCAGCTCGGCAATCTGGATGTCATTGATCGACAGACCGGCGCGCTTCAGGGCCTTTTCCGTTGCCGGAACCGGGCCCCAGCCCATGATGGCGGCGTCGCAACCGGCCACGGCCATGCTGACAATCTTGGCGCGCGGCTTCAGACCCAGTTCGGCGGCCTTGGCGGCAGACATCACCAGCATCGCGGACGCACCGTCGGACAACGCGGAAGACGAACCGGCGGTGACCGTGCCGCCCTTCGGGTTGAAGGCGGGCTTCAGCGAGGCCAGTTGTTCCAGCGAGGCGTCCTGACGGATCACTTCGTCGATTTCGCACAGGGTCTTGAACCCGTTGGCGTCATGACCTTCAATGCCGATCACTTCGTTCTTGAAGCGGCCTTCCAGCGTGGCTTCCCACGCCTTCTTGTGCGAGCGCAGGGCGAACTCGTCCTGCATTTCGCGGCTGATGCCGTTCATGGTGCCCAGCATTTCGGCCGTCAGGCCCATCATGTTGGACGCCTTGGCGTAGTACTTGGACGCGGCCGGGTTCAGGTCGATGCCGTGCATCATGCCGACGTGGCCCATGTGTTCCACACCGCCGATGATGAAGACATCACCCTGACCGGTAGCGATCTGGGCGGCAGCGGTGTGCAGCGCCTGCATCGAGGAACCGCAAAGGCGGTTCACGGTCTGGCCAGGCACGGTGCGCGGCAGTTCGGCCAGCATGGCGATGTTACGGGCGATGTTCATGCCCTGTTCCATGGTCTGGTTGACGCAGCCCCAGATCACGTCTTCGATGTCGGCCGGATCGAGGGCCGGGTTGCGCACCAGCAGCGCCTTGACCAGCTCGGCGGACAGGGAGTCGGCGCGGACATTGCGGAACATGCCGTTGCGGGAGCGGCCCATGGCGCTACGCACGCCATCAACAATCACGACATCACGAGGATTCAGTGCCATTTTCATG
>DASUIM010000454.1:0-15554 GCA_036279775.1 Fluviicoccus sp.
ACCAAATAGGCATCCGATGGCGTGGCCCGCGCTGGATGCGGGTAGGTTGCTGGAGCGTACGGGTGACCGTGCGCCTAGAGGAATGACCGTCCTCGACAGAACCCGGCTTACAGGCCGGCTCGGACCTTATTCTGTCGTGAAATTCCGGTGACAAAATCGTAACAAACCCCGTAAGTTAAAGTGCTTTCTCAGCAAATTGCGCCATGCATTTGTTTTTAGCTTCCGGGATGTGATGATGTGCTCATAAGTCGCTGAAAATTCAGCACAAAACTTGTGTGTACACCGCTTGACGCTGTAAGGGCGTCTCTCTATAGTTTCCCGCTTGTCGGAAAAATTGCGCCACCGGCCGGAGACGGTACGAATTGGGGCTTTTTTTCTATTTTTTTGTGCCAGCCTCCTGCATTTTTGGCGCGACTATGAGCAGCCTTTTTGTACATCAGACCGTTTTGCTGGAAGAGACCGTACAGGCTGTACTCGGCGCCGCCGACGGCGTTTACATCGACGCGACTTTCGGTCGCGGCGGCCATTCCCGCGAACTGCTTTCCCGTCTTGCTCCTGACGCTGTCCTGATTGCCTTTGACAAGGACCCTGAAGCCGTTGCCGCCGGTCAGGCCCTCGCTGCCGAGGATGCCCGGCTTGTCATGGTTCACGCCAGCTTTGCCGATCTGGCGGCGGTGCTGGACCAGCGCGGGCTGAACGGCAAGGTGGATGGCATCATGGCTGATCTCGGGGTCTCTTCCCCCCAGCTGGATGACGCCTCCCGCGGCTTCAGTTTCATGCATGACGGTCCCCTCGACATGAGGATGAATACCGAGGCGGGTTTGTCCGCCGCCCAATGGATTGCCGCTACGGGTGAGCAGGACTTGGCCGATGCCATCTACCGTTTCGGCGAAGAGCGGTTCAGCCGTCGGATCGCCCGCGCCATCAAGCAGCATCCCGAGCCGATCCTGACCACCCGCCAACTGGCGGAGGTGGTGGCGGCTGCGCATCCGGCCTGGGAAAAGCACAAGCATCCCGCCACACGCACCTTTCAAGCCATCCGCATTGCCGTGAATCACGAGCTGGACGACGTGGCCCGTTTCCTGCCGGAAGCCATGGCGGCGCTCAAGCCCGGCGGAAAGCTGGCGGTCATCAGTTTCCATTCGCTGGAGGATCGGTTGGTCAAGCAGTTCTTTCGCCGCCTGGCACAGGGTGAAGCGGATGACTTGCCGCGTGACTTTCCAATCCGGGCGGTCGAATTCCGCCCCACCGCCAAGTCCCTGGGCAAGATCGATCCCTCGAAAACGGAAGTCGCGCGGAATCCCCGCGCGCGCAGCGCCCATCTGCGGGTGGCCATGAAGCTGGAGTCCGCATGATGATAGAACTGTTGAAGCGCAGCTTCAGGCCTAATTTCAGCGCCTTGGTCGTGGCGGCCCTGATCGCGGGATTGGTTGGCTCGGCGGTGTCAGTGGCTTTTAGCGTCCATCATTCCCGCCTCAAGCTGCAAACCCTGCAGAAGCTGGATGAGGAGCGTAACCAGCTTGACGTGGAGTGGGGGCAGTTGCTGCTGGAGCAGCATGCCTGGGGATCTTACGGCCGGATCGGCAAGCTGGGGGCCGAGGAGCTGCAAATGCTGCCCCCGCCTCCGCAAACCGTGGTGATGGTGCAGCAATGAAGAACAGCAAATCCCCGGTTCGTTCCGCCCCGGCGGTCGAGGTCAGTTTTCCCGAGCGTCACCGGGTTTTGATCTGGTGTCTGGGTGTCGTGTTTCTGGGCATGGTTTGTCGCGCCGCCTACCTGCATGTCATTGACCGTGACTTCCTGAAGCGGCAAGGGGATGCCCGCATGCTGCGCAAGGAAACCCTGGCGGCGCATCGCGGCATGATCATGGATCGTAACGGTGTGCCGCTGGCCGTCAGTACCCCGGTGGTGTCGCTGTGGGTCAACCCCAAGGAACTCAAGGAACTGGCGAATCCGGTCAATCCCAAGCAGAAGCCGCGCCTGCTGGATGTGCCGGAGCTGGCCCGCGCCATCGGTGTTGAGCCGACCGCGCTGGCGGAGCGTCTGGCGCGCAGTTCCGGCAAGGAATTCCTGTACCTGAAGCGCCATCTGGCGCCCGATGTGGCGCAGGTCGTTCTGGATCGCGGTTTTCCCGGCGTATACGGGATGAATGAATACAAGCGTTACTATCCCGAAGGGGAAAGTGCGTCCCATATCATCGGCTTTACCGATCTGGATGATCGTGGCAAGGAGGGGCTGGAGCTGGCTCTGGATCCGGTCCTGCAGGGCAAGCCGGGCCAGCAGCTGGTGCTGCGTGACCTGAAAGGCCGCAAGGTCAAGGATATTTCCCGTATTCGTCCCGCGGAACCCGGCCGCGACATTCACCTCAGTTTTGATTCGCGGGTACAGTACATCGCCTACCGGGAACTGGCTGCCGCCGTATCCGAGCATGGAGCGAAGGCGGGCATCGCGGTGGCGATTGACGTGGAAACCGGCGAGGTGCTGGCCATGGCCAACCTGCCGGGTTACAACCCGAACAATCGGGCGGGCGTGGCGGTGGACAGCCTGCGCAACCGCGGCGCCACGGACATGTTCGAGCCCGGCTCGACCATGAAGGTTTTCACGGTTTCCGCCGGTCTGGAAAGCGGCAAGTACACCACGGCCAGCCGTTTCAACACCAATCCGGGAACGTATCAGGTTTATAACAAGACCATCCGCGACCATGAAAATTATGGCGTGATTGATCTGGGCACCATTATCACCAAGTCCAGTAACGTCGGCGCCGCGCAGATCGCGCTGTCCTTACCGCGCGAGACCCTGCCAACCTTCTATGACCGCTTCGGCTTCGGCCGATTGACCGGCAGCGGATTTCCCGGGGAAAGCCGTGGCCGTCTCCAGCCCCCCGAACGCTGGAATCCGGTTGAGATCGCGACCATGTCCTACGGTTACGGCCTGACCACCACCGCGTTGCAGTTGGCGCATGCCTATGCAACCTTGGCGGCGGGCGGTGTCGAGCATCCGGTCAGCTTTCAGAAAGTCACCGGACCGGTTCCGGGCAAGCGCATCCTGAGTGAAAAAATCGCCGCCGAGTTGATGCCGATGATGGAGACGGTGGTGTCTTCCGATGGCACGGCGCTGCGGGCTGCGATTCCGGGCTACCGGGTTGCCGGCAAGACCGGGACAGCCCACAAGGCCACCGCCGGCGGCTATGCGGCGAATGATTACATGTCGCTTTTTGTCGGGATTGCGCCCGCCTCCCATCCGAAGGTGGCGATGGCGGTGGTCATCGATAACCCTTCGAAAGGATCCTACTATGGCGGCCTGGTGGCGGCCCCCGTGTTTTCCCGGGTGATGGCGGAGGCGCTGCGCCTGATGAATGTGCCCACGGACAAGCCGCTTGAACCGCCGCCGCCCGTGCCTGCCGAACGTCCTGTGCCGGGGTTGGCTTCTTCCGTGGACAAGATCTGATGCGTACCCTTGCCGAGGTGCTGCCCGAAGTGGCCGGCGAGTGGGCCGGGATCCCGATTGTCTCCCTGGTTTCGGACAGCCGTCAGGTTGGTCCCGGTTCCCTTTTTCTGGCCCTGCGCGGTCGACAGCACGATGCCCGCGCCTTTATCGCCCGAGCGGTTGCGCAGGGCGCGGTAGCGGTGCTGGCGGAAGATGAGCCGGGGGTGATGCTGGAGGCCGGGGTTCCCGTGATCGGGATTCCGGATCTTCCCGTGCGTCTGGGGGGACTGGCTTCCCGGTTTTATGGCCAGCCCGGTCACGCTCTGCGGGTCGTCGCTGTTACCGGGACCAACGGCAAGACCAGCACCGCGCAATTGCTGGCGCATGCCTGTGAACGGGTGGGGCTGCGCGCCGGAGTGCTGGGTACCCTGGGCAACGGCTTGGTGGGGGCAATCGAGCCTTCGACCCATACTACGCTGGATGCGGTTCAACTTCAGTCGCGGTTGGCGGCTTTTCGTGATGCCGGGGCCGGGGTGGTGGCGATGGAGGCCAGCTCGCATGGACTGGAACAAGGGCGAATGAACGCCACGCCCATTGAAACGGCCATTTTTACCAACCTGACCCGCGACCACCTGGATTATCACGGTGACATGGCGGCGTATCAGGAAGCCAAGGCCCGGTTATTTGTCTGGCCGGGTCTCCGTAATGCCATTCTCAACGCGGATGACCCGGTTTCCCGGGATTTTCGCCGTCGTATCGCGGATGGAGTCCGGATCTGGACTTACAGTCAGTATCCGGATGCCGGGGCCGACTTTGTCGCGACCCGGATCATCCCGTCCCTGCAGGGGCTGGCCCTTGAGCTGTCGACGCCGTTTGGCCCCTGCCGCATGCAGACGCACCTGCTGGGCCGTTTCAATGTCAGTAATATCTTGGCCGTGCTGGCGGGACTGATGAGCCTGGATGTCAGCCTTTCCGACGCTGTCCGGGCCATTGAGGCCGTGCCTCCTGTTCGCGGGCGCATGGAGTGTTACTCGGGTGACCGTAAAACGGCAGTGGTCGATTACGCTCATACCCCCGATGCCCTGGAGAAAGTCCTGTCCACCTTGCGCGAGCACAGCCAGGGGCAACTGTGGTGTGTCTTCGGCTGCGGCGGCGACCGCGACCCGGGCAAGCGCCCCATCATGGGGGCGATCGCATCCCGTCTGGCGGACCGGGTGATCGTCACCTCTGACAACCCGCGCAGTGAGAATCCGGACCGGATTATTGACGCGGTACTGGCGGGCATACCGGGTGATGACCGCCCGCGCGTGCAGGTTTGCGCCGACCGGCGCCGGGCCATAGCCATGGCGTTGGCGGAGGCGGTGCCGGGTGATCTGGTGCTGATCGCCGGGAAAGGGCACGAGGACTACCAGGAAATTCAGGGTGTCCGTTATCACTTTGATGATGCCGAGGAAGTCCGGCGCGGCTTGGGCCTGGCTCGGGCGATCAACCAGCAAGGGGAGCAAGATGCGATTTAGCACGATTGCCGAGGTAACCGGCGGTGTATTGCATGGCGGTGACGGTGATGCCGCGACATTTTCGACGGATACCCGGCAAATTGCCGCCGGGGACTTCTTTGTTGCCCTGAGCGGGGACAATTTCGACGCCAATGCGTTTGTCGCCAAGGCGGCCGAGTCGGGGGCGTGCGCCGCGATGGTCTCCCGGTTGAGTCCGGAACTTGCGCTGCCGCAGGTATTGGTGACAGACACCCGCGCGGCGCTGGGACGGCTGGCGAAGGCGTGGCGGGAGCAATTCTCGCCGGTTCGCGTCGCGATTACCGGCAGCAGCGGCAAGACGACCACCAAGGAAATGGTGGCGAGTATTTTCCGTCAGGCCGGGCAGACGCTGGCGACGCTGGGCAACAAGAACAACGAAATCGGTGTGCCGCTGACCCTGCTGCGCTTGGGCCCGGACGATCGTTACGGCGTTTTTGAGTTGGGTGCCAATCATCGCGGCGAGATCGCGTATACCAGCGGTCTGGTACAGCCGCACGCCGCCCTGATCAACAACATCGGCACGGCGCATCTGGAGGGATTTGGCAGCCGGCGTGGTATCGCCGAGGCCAAAGGGGAGATATTCAGCGGTCTGACGGCGGATGGCGTGGCGATTGTCAATCGTGACGATGACTTCGCGGATTACCATCTGGCGCTGAACACGGGGCGCAAGATATTGACGTTTTCAACCACGCAGCCCGCTGATGTCACCGCCTCGGAAGTGCGTATTTTGCCGGGCGGGGCGTGGGCGTTTAACCTGCATCTGGGCGACACCGTCATTCCGGTCAGCCTGCGGGTGCTGGGCCGCCATAATGTCGGCAATGCGCTGGCGGCAGCGGCGCTGGCCTGGTCCTGCGGCATCAGCCCTGAGCTGATACGGCGCGGGCTGGATGAGGCAAGACCGGCCCCGGGCCGGCTGGAACTGCACAGGGCGGGTGATCTGGCGGTGATTGATGACACTTACAATGCCAATCCCGGCTCCATGAAGGCCGCCATCGACATGCTGGCGGACTGCGACGGCCGTCGGATTGCCATTCTGGGCGGGATGGGGGAACTGGGTGAGGGTGCGCCTGCCCTGCACGCGGAGGTTGGCCGTTATGCCCTGGAGCATGGCGTTGACCTGTTGCTGACAATCGGTGATCAGTACGAGGCCTCCGTGAGCGGCTTTGGCGGCGGCCGGGTGCAGCGGTTTGCAACACAGGAAGAACTATTGTCGGCCCTGCCGGTACTGGTTTCAGGCCCGGCCACTGTTCTGGTCAAGGGGTCACGCAGCGCCCGCATGGAGCGGGTGGTACAAAAACTGATTGAGGAGCGACGCTGATGCTCGTCTGGCTGGCGGATTTTCTTGCCCAATACCTGAAAGCCTTTCAGGTTTTTCATTACCTGACCTTGCGTGCCATTCTGAGCGTGCTGACCGCCTTGGGGATTTCCCTGTGGCTGGGGCCGTGGATGATTGAGAAACTGCGCGTGATGAAGTTTGGTCAGGCCGTACGCACCGATGGCCCTCAGAGCCATCTGGTCAAGTCGGGCACGCCGACCATGGGCGGAGCCTTGATCCTGGTGGCCATTGCCGCCAGCACCCTGATGTGGGGAAACCTTTCGAATCCGTATATCTGGACGGTTCTGGCCGTGATGGCGGTTTTTGGGGCGGTGGGCTGGGTAGATGATTACCGCAAGGTTGTAGAACGGAATTCGCGCGGCCTGCCGGCCAAGTGGAAATACCTGTGGCAGTCGGTTGCCGGCCTGGGGGCGGCCGGCTTCCTCTATTACATCGCCCGCACGCCGGTGGAAACCAGCCTGATTTTTCCCTTCTTCAAGGATTTGGTCATTCCGCTGGGGGTTTTCTATATCCTGCTGACGTATCTGGTCATTGTCGGCAGCAGTAATGCGGTTAATCTGACGGATGGTCTCGATGGCCTGGCGATCATGCCGACCGTCATGGTTGCCGGTGCGCTGGCCATTTTTGCCTATTTGTCGGGCAACTATAAATTTGCGACCTATCTGCATATTCCATTTGTTTATGGAGCCGGTGAGCTGATTGTTATTTGCGGCTCCATAATCGGCGCCGGGCTGGGATTCCTCTGGTTCAACGCTTACCCGGCCCAGGTATTCATGGGGGATGTCGGGGCGCTGGCGCTTGGCGCCGTGTTGGGCGTCATCGCCGTTATTGTGCGCCAGGAAATCGTGCTGTTTATCATGGGCGGCATTTTTGTGCTGGAAACGGTTTCGGTCATGCTGCAGGTTGCGTCCTTCAAACTGACCGGGAAACGCATATTCAGAATGGCGCCGATCCATCATCACTACGAATTAAAGGGCTGGCCGGAAACCAAGGTGGTGGTCCGTTTCTGGATTATCAGTTTCATGCTGGTTTTGCTGGGTCTGGCCTCCCTCAAGCTGCGCTAGGAAATATCCATGGATAACAGGGTTTCACAGGATCGTTTGCGGGTGGTGGTCGGTTTGGGCAAGACCGGGTTGTCCTGCGTCCGCTTTTTGCATGCTCGCGGTTATCGTGTTGCTGTCAATGACACCCGGGAAAACCCGCCCGGTCTGGAGGAGCTGCGCCGGGATTTTCCCGACGTCCGCTTCAGCCTGGGTCGCCTGGATGAAAGTCTGTTGCTGGAAGCCGGGGAAATAATTACCAGTCCCGGTATTTCGATTAACGAACCGGCGCTGTTGTCGGCGCGAATGAATGCCGGAATTCCGGTCATTGGCGATATTGAGCTATTTTGCCGGGAGGCGCGTGCGCCCATCGTGGCCATAACCGGTTCCAATGCCAAGAGCACTGTGACAACCCTGGTTGGTCTGATGGCGGAAAAAGCCGGAATTAACGTTGGCGTCGGCGGTAATCTGGGCACGCCGGTGCTGGAGTTGCTGAAACCGGATATTAGGCTCTATGTGCTGGAATTATCCAGTTTTCAGCTGGAAACAACGCACTCCCTGCGCGCCGCCGCGGCCGTGGTTCTCAATATCAGCGAGGATCACATGGATCGTTACAAAAATATGCAGGAATACCATCGCGCCAAGCACCGTATTTTCAGAAACTGCCAGTTTTACATAACCAATCGTCAGGACGATCTGACGGTGCCGTTGTTGCCTCAATCCGTGCCTCACTGCAGTTTTGGAACCGACATGCCCGACCTGAATAATTGGGGAGTGATTCGCGAGGCCGATGCGGTCTGGCTGGCTCGTGGGCAGGAAAAACTGCTGCGTGCTTCGGACATGATTATTTTTGGTGAGCATAATATCGCCAACGCCTTGGCCGCGCTGGCGCTGGGCGATGCCGTCAATATTCCGATGCCGGCCATGCTGGCGACACTGCGCGAGTTTCCCGGCCTGCCCCATCGCTGCCAGCTGGTCACCCGCCATCGCGGCGTTTCCTGGTACAACGACTCCAAGGGCACCAATGTCGGGGCCACGCTGGCGGCGTTGAACGGTCTCGGTCCGGTCATTGCCGGCAAAGTGGTTCTCATCGCCGGCGGTCAGGGGAAGGGGCAGGACTTTAGTCCGTTGGCTCCGGCCATGCTTGAATTCGGCCGTGCGGTGGTTTTGATCGGTGAGGATGCGCAGGCCATTGACGCTGCACTCGCCAAGGAGACGCTGCGCCTGCATGCCGTTTCATTGCAGGAAGCCGTCGCGGCGGCTGACCGTCTTGCGGTTGCCGGCGATGCCGTGCTGTTGTCACCCGCGTGTGCAAGCTTCGACATGTTCAGCAATTATGAAGACCGCGGCCATCGTTTTGTGGCGCAGGTCAGACAGCAGACGGAGGCGGCATGAAGCTGTCCCTGCCCCGTATTTCCATACCCCGGCACTGGGTTGTGCCGAACTGGAAGGATGAATTTACCGCTTCACGGCTGTTGATGCTGTCGGCGGGCATGCTGGCCTGCATCGGCGTCATCATGGTGGCTTCGGCATCGATGGGCGTGGCGGAAGCGACGTTCGGCCATCCGTTCTACTTCTTCGTGCGGCATCTGTTCTATGTGCTGCTGGCGGTGTCCTCGGCCATCGTCGTGGTGAATATTCCGCTGCATTTCTGGCAGCGGTTCAGTTGGCACCTCCTGGTATTCGCCTTCATCCTGCTGGTGCTGGTGCTGATTCCCCATGTCGGCAAGCGCATCAATGGCAGTGCGCGCTGGCTTGGCTTCGGGCCGTTCACGATCCAGCCGTCCGAAATCGGGAAATTCGCGGTTGTGCTGTTCATGGCCGGGTATCTGGTACGGCGTCAGGAAGAGGTGCGCACCACCTATATCCGAGGGTTCCTGCGCGCCATGATGATTGTCGGAACCGCGATTGCCTTGTTCCTGAGTGAGCCGGATTTCGGCGCCAGCCTGGTGCTGATGACTGCGGTGCTGGGGATGCTGTTCCTGGCGGGCGCGCCGATGATCCAGTTCGGGGGTCTGGTTTCCGCGGTGGTTGCCGGCGGTGCGGCGGCCATTATTTTCGAGCCCTACCGCTTGCGGCGGGTGCTGTCCTTTACCGACCCTTGGGATGACCAGTACGGTTCCGACTATCAGTTGTCGCAAAGCCTGATCGCATTCGGCCGGGGCGATTGGTTCGGCGTTGGCCTGGGCCACAGTGTCCAGAAGCTTTTTTATCTGCCGGAAGCCCATACCGATTTTGTATTTGCGGTTTATGCCGAGGAATTCGGGCTGATCGGCGTGTTGTTTCTGATCAGCATGTTCTGGATACTGATCAATTCCGGTTTGCGGATCGGTCGGGCCGCGGAAAAAACGGGGCGGTTGTTCGAGGCGTATCTGGCCTACGGGATTTCCTTCCTGATCACGATGCAGGCCGTGATCAATATCGGCGTCAATACCGGCTTCTTTCCGACCAAGGGCCTGACGTTGCCCATGGTCAGTTATGGCGGCAGCAGCCTGATTGTGGTCTTCACCATGCTGGGCCTGCTGTTGCGCATTGATCTGGAAACCCGTCAAGGGCAGAAGGGGAGGCCGCATGGCCGTTAAGTCTGTCGTGGTGATGGCCGGCGGCACCGGCGGGCATGTGTTTCCGGCGCTTGCGGTCGCCAAGGCGTTGCAGCAGCAGGGCGTCCGTATTCACTGGCTGGGGACGGCTGCCGGCATCGAGGCCGACATTGTGCCCCGCAACCAGTTGGCGATTACCTACCTGGATGTCAGCGGTGTTCGTGGTCAGGGCTTGAAGCGCTTGCTGCTGGCCCCGTTCAAGATCATGACGGCCACACTGGCGGCGATGCGGGTGATGCGGGCCGTTGAGGCGGACTGCGTGATCGGCCTGGGCGGCTACGTGACCGGACCGGGTGGCCTGGCGGCGCGCCTGTTGGGCAAGCCGCTGGTCATCCATGAGCAGAATGCCATTGCGGGCTTCACCAACCGTATGCTGTCCAGGCTGGCAACCCAGGTGCTGCAAGCTTTCCCCGGCGCATTCCCGGACGGCCCCCGGGTTCGCACCACCGGCAATCCGGTGCGTCCGGAAATTTGCACGGTTGATGAGCCCGCCGTGCGGTTTGCCGACCGAACGGGGCCGCTGCGAGTGCTGGTTCTGGGCGGCAGCCAGGGGGCAGTGGCGTTGAATGGATTGATCCCCGCCGCCATGGCGCTACTGCCGGCGGAGTCGCGGCCGGTCATCCGTCATCAGACCGGGCGGAAGCAGGTTGAGGCGACCACGGCCAATTTCGAGAAAGCGGGCGTGGCGGCGGAAGTGCTGCCGTTTATCGATGATATGGCGTCGGCGTATGCCTGGGCGGACTTGGTCATTTGCCGTTCGGGAGCCTTGACGGTCAGCGAGTTGGCGGCGGCCGGAGCGGCATCGATCCTGATACCCTATCCGTTTGCCGTTGACGACCACCAGACCGCCAATGCCCGTTATCTGACCGGCGCCGGCGCTGCGTTGTTATGCCCCCAGAAAGAGTTGACGCCGGAGGTGCTGGCGCAAACCCTGTCTTCCGTCTGGCGGCGGGAAACCCTGCTGGCGATGGCCGTCAAGGCGCGCGGGCAGGCCCGGGCTGAAGCGACCGCCACGGTAGCATCCTGCTGCCTCGATCCACGAGCATGAGCAAACCTATGATGAGCCAAGTCAACGGACGCGGTCGACTGATTGAAATTCCCGAAATGCGCCGGGTCAACCGCATTCATTTTGTCGGTATTGGCGGCGCGGGCATGTGCGGGATCGCGGAAGTCCTGCTGAACCAGGGTTACGCGGTGTCCGGTTCGGACGCCAAAGCGGGGGAAACCACCCACCGCTTGCAGAGCCTGGGCGCGCGCATTTTTATCGGCCATGAGGCCGCGCATGTGGAAGGCGTGGATGTGCTGGTGGCCTCGACCGCCATCGACCAGACCAATCCCGAAGTCATCGCCGCACGCGACGCCCGGATTCCTATCGTCCGTCGCGCCGAGATGCTTGGCGAACTGATGCGCTGGCGTCACGGCATTGCCATCGCCGGCACGCACGGCAAGACCACGACCACCAGCCTGGTGACCTCAATCCTGGCCGAGGCCGGCCTCGATCCGACCTTCGTCATCGGGGGCTTGCTGAACAGCGCGGGCACCAATGCCAAGCTGGGTGGAAGCCGTTATCTGGTCGCCGAGGCGGACGAGAGCGACGCTTCCTTCCTGCACCTGCTGCCGATGGCGGCCGTGGTGACCAATATTGACGCTGACCACATGGATACCTACGGCGGCGATTTTGAAAAGTTGAAGGATACCTTCATTGAATTCCTGCACAACCTGCCGTTCTACGGATTGGCCGTGGTTTGCGGCGATGATCCGGTCATCCGTTCCCTGCTGCCGCGCATCGGCCGCTCGACGATAACCTATGGTTTTGCCGCAGAAAATGATGTCCGCGCCATCGGCATCGAACAGGACGGGCTGCAGACCCGGTTTCAGGTTTGTCGTCCCGGCCGTGAGCCGCTGGCCATCACCCTGAATCAACCCGGCTTGCACAATGTGTTGAATGCCTTGGCGGCCATCAGTATCGCGACTGACGAAGGCGTCAGTGATGAGGCGATCCAGGCCGCCCTGAGCAAATTTCAGGGCGTCGGCCGGCGCTTCCAGCATTACGGCTCCTATCCCTGCGACGATGGCAATGTCTGTCTGGTTGATGACTATGGCCATCACCCGCGCGAAGTGGAGGCAACCATCAAGGCCGCGCGTCAGAGCTATCCCGACCGCCGCCTGGTGCTGATGTTCCAGCCGCATCGCTATACCCGGACCCGTGATTGTTTCGAGGATTTTGTCCGCGTCCTGTCGGATGTGGATGTGCTGGTGTTGCTGGATGTCTATCCGGCCGGTGAGAAGCCGATCCCGGGAGCCGATGGTCGAACACTGGCGCGCAGCGTGCGCATGCTGGGGCAGGTCAACCCGGTTTTTGTGCAGCAGCATGCTGATTTGCCGACCGTGCTCAAGGCCATTCTCCAGTCAAATGACCTGTTGCTGACCCAGGGGGCCGGTAATGTCGGCGCGATCGCCGCTGATCTGGCCGCCCATGATCTTTATCTTCAGGCCGCCGAAACCCGGCAGGACTGAGCCCACTATTCTCTACAGGAGCGAAAGCGTGAATCAGCAGCAGTTCGGACGGGTCGCGGTGCTTTTCGGCGGCACGTCGGCAGAGCGGGAAATTTCCCTCATCAGTGGTAAAGCCGTGCTGGAAGCCTTGCTGGCCGCCGGTGTCGATGCGGAAGCCTTTGATCCTGCCGAGCGTCCGATCGCGGAGGTTCGTGCTTTTGACCGGGCATTCATCGTCCTGCACGGGCGCGGCGGCGAGGATGGGACCATGCAGGGGGCGCTGGAGTTGTTGGGCGTGCCCTACACGGGCAGCGGCGTGCTTGCGTCCGCGCTGGGCATGGACAAGGCGCGCACCAAGCAGTTGTGGCTGGGGTGCGGACTGCCAACGCCGTCGTATCGCCGCCTGTCCGCCGACACCGATTTTGCCGACGTGGTGGCCGAGCTGGGCTTGCCGGTGATGGTCAAACCGGTGCGCGAGGGCTCCAGTATCGGCATGCGCAAGGTGGAAACACGGGAAGATTTGCCCGGGGCTTACGAATTTGCCGCCCGCTATGACCGCGAGATTATCGCCGAGCGTTGGATTACCGGGCGTGAATACACGATTGTCATTCTGGGTGACCGCGCCTTGCCCGTGATCCGCCTGCAGCCTCATCAGAGCCACGGTTTCTACGATTTTGAAGCCAAGTATCAGGCCAATGATACGCAGTACCTGTGCCCGTGCGGATTGCCCGCCGAGGACGAAGCCCGGTTGCAGGCATTGGCCCTGGAAGCTTTTGCCGCTGTCGGCGCCAACGGCTGGGGCCGCATTGACGCCATGCAGGATGAAGAAGGGCGGTTCTGGCTGCTGGAGGTGAACACCGTGCCCGGCATGACGGATCACTCACTGGTCCCGATGGCCGCCCGCGCCTCCGGCCTGGATTTCGGATCGCTGGTTCTGGCTATTCTGGCACAAACCCTTGACGGATCCCGAGGCTGAGCATCATGCAATCGCAAGCACCTGCCCGTCGTAACCCGTTTCGCGGCCTATCCGCCCGCGACTGGGGGCTCGTGCTAGGCCGTTTCTTCAGCATGATCTGGTTGGCGGCCGGTTTTGGCGCACTGCTCTGGGGGGTATTCGGCCTTTATACCACCCTGGTGCATAAAGCTCCGCTGGCCCTGATCCAGGTGGAAGGCGATATCAACACCACCGATCGGGACCAGCTGTCGCGGCAGCTGAAGGCCACGGTCAAGGGCAGTTATTTCGGAACGGACCTGATCGCCATCCGGGATGCGGTGATCGTTTCGCCCTGGGTGGAAAGCATGTCGGTGCAGCGTCGCTGGCCGGACGGGATCCGGGTGTTGGTGATTGAAAAAAAGGCAGTGGCGCGATGGGGTGAAAAGAATTACCTTAGCGCCCGTGGCGAAATATTCCAGCCGAAGCCGGGCACCCCGTCGGCGGAACTGCCGTTGCTGTTCGGACCGGCCGGCAAGGCCGGTTATGTGATGGAACAGTACCGCAGTTTGAATGAGCGCTTGCGTCCGACCGGACAGCAAGTGGTGGAATTGCACCTGACCGAGCGCATGACCTGGTTCATCAAGCTGGCGTCCGGCATGGAAATCATCGTCGATCAGAACCAGTTCAACGACAAGATGCAGCGCTATTTCTGGCTGTATGACAAGGAATTGAAGCCGTATGCGGATCGGATTGCCCGCGTGGATCTGAGATACCGGAACGGTCTTGCCCTGTCCTGGAAGGATGGTATGGCGGTGCCGGTGATAAACAATCAATTGAAGAAGCTGGAACAGGTGACAACCCAAGATGGCAGATAATCAACAAGACCTGATTGTGGCGCTCGATGTCGGCACGTCCAAAGTCGTGGCGTTGATCGCCCAGGTCTCCCAGGACGGCCTGCTTGAGGTGATCGGAATCGGCAAGAAGGCCTCGCGCGGCCTGAAGCGTGGCATGGTTGTCAATATCGAGCAAACCACGCAGGCGATCCAGGCCGCGATCAGTGAGGCCGAAGGCATGGCTGACTGCAGCATCCATTCGGTCTTTGTCGGCATTGCCGGTTCCCATATCATGAGCCGCAATCTGCACGGCGTCGTCGCCATCCCGAATGGCGAAGTCACGCCCTCTGACATTGAGCGGGTGCTGGAAGCCGCGAAGACTGGCGCGGTGATGCCGGACCACAAGGTGCTGCATGTGCTGCCGCAGGAGTTCATCGTCGACCAGCAGGCCGATGTGCGCAACCCGCTGGGCATGTCCGGCGTGCGGCTGGAAGGGCACCATCACATGGTGTCCTGCGCCCTGAATGCTTGGCAGAATCTGGAAAAGTGCGTGCGCGGTTGCGGTATCGGTATTGATGACATGGTGTTGGAACCGCTGGCGGCCGCTGACGCCGTGTTGTCCGAGGATGAGAAGCATCTGGGGGTGTGCCTGGTGGATATCGGCGCCGGTACCACGGATATTGCGGTGTATTCTCACGGCGCCTTGCGCCATACCGCCATTTTGCCGGTGGCCGGGGACCAGGTGACCAATGATGTCGCCATTACGTTGCACACGCCGACCACGGAAGCGGAAGAGTTGAAGGTCAAGCACGCCTGCGCGCAGGCGCGTCTCGTCAGCCGCGAGGACATGATCAATGTTCCTGGCATGGGTGACCGACCCTTGCGCAAGCTGCAGCGCCACTTTCTGGCCTCGGTGGTCGAAGCGCGCTATGAAGAAATCTTCCGCATGGTTCAGGAGGAGCTGGTGCATGCAGGATTGTTGGGCCACATGGGGGCGGGCATTGTACTGACCGGCGGCGCGTCGCGGATTGAAGGGGCGGCGGCACTGGCGGAATCCGTGCTGGCGATGCCGGTGCGGGTCGGCATGCCGAACGGCGTCAAGTCCGGCGGCATGGGCGACATTCTCAAGAATCCGGTCTACGCCACAGGCGTGGGCCTCCTGATGTTCGGCAGGCAGAAACTGCTGGAAGTGCGCGAGGTGCTCCCGACTCGACGCAACACATCGGGTGGTAGCGGTATGTTTCAGAAATTGCGCCAATGGCTCGAAACGCATT
Organism: Fluviicoccus sp.; assembly: GCA_036279775.1. Lineage (GTDB taxonomy): Bacteria > Pseudomonadota > Gammaproteobacteria > Pseudomonadales > Moraxellaceae > Fluviicoccus. The sequence goes on from DASUIM010000454.1 coordinate 15,475, forward strand.
TCTGAAGTGACAGGGGCAGGGCGAGGCAAGATCATTCCTGGGCAGGAGTAACATAATGAGTATTTTCCAAATGGCAGACG
>DASUIM010000455.1:0-1212 GCA_036279775.1 Fluviicoccus sp.
GTACCAGCGCCGCGCCGACCTGATCCCCAACCTCGTCCGCACCGTGCAGGGCTTCGCCGCCCAGGAAAAGGACATCCTGATCCGCGTCACCGAGGCCCGCGCCAAGGTCGGCTCGATCCAGATGACCCCGGAACTGGTCAACGACCCGCAGGCCTTCGCCAAGTACCAGGCGGCGCAGGGGGAACTGTCCGGCGCGCTGTCACGGCTGATGGTGGTCTCCGAGAATTACCCGCAACTGAAATCCGACGCCAACTTCCGCGACCTGCAGGCGCAGCTGGAGGGCACGGAAAACCGCATCACCGTGGCGCGCAACCGCTACATCAAGGCGGTGGAAATGTACAACGTCACCGTCCGCTCCTTCCCGTCCAACCTCACCGCCAAGGCCTTCGGCATGACCACCAAGCCGAACTTCACGGTCGAGAATGAACAGACCATCAGCACCGCGCCCAAGGTTGACTTCAGCGCTCCGGCTCCGGCCGCCGCGCCCGCCCCGGCGGGAGCCGCGCAGTGACCATCCTCGCCGCGCCGCTGCGGGTCTGGCTGCTGCTGTGGCTGGTCTGCGCGTCGTGGACGGCCTGGGCCGAGGCAGACATCCCGCCGCTGACCGCGCGCGTCACCGACCTGACCGGCACGCTGGACGCCGGGCAACGCCAGACGCTGGAACAAAGCCTGAAGGACTTCGAGGCGCGCAAGGGCAGCCAGCTGGCGGTGCTGATCGTACCCACCACCGAACCGGAGACCATCGAGCAGTACAGCCTGCGCGTGGTGGAACGCTGGAAGCTGGGACGAAAGAACGTCGATGACGGCGCACTGCTGATCGTCGCCAAGGATGACCGCACCCTGCGCATCGAGGTCGGCTACGGCCTGGAAGGCGCGCTGAACGACGCGGTCAGCAAGCGCATCGTCAGCGAGGTGATTGTCCCGGCCTTCAAGCAGGGCGATTTCTACGGCGGCATCCATGACGGACTGGACCGCATGATGCGGGTGGTGGACGGCGAGCCGCTGCCGCCGCCGAAGTCCCGTGCCTCAGGATCGGCCGGACAGCCGAACCCGGTCTGGTTCGTGATCGCCATGGTGGTCGGCGGCTTCTTCCGCGTCATCTTCGGCAACCTGTTCGGCGCGCTGGTGGCGGGCGGACTGGTCGGCGGGCTGGCCTGGCTGATGACCGGCATGCTGCCGGTGGCGCTGATTGCCGGGGTCGCCGCCGGGGTC
>DASUIM010000456.1:0-4190 GCA_036279775.1 Fluviicoccus sp.
CCGGACCGGACGGAGCGCCCTGATCATGGCCATGTCGCGCACCACCATGCTCTACATCCGCAAGGCGCTGGATCAATGCGCGGAATGCCCCGGCTTCCACGGCGCGGTGTTGTCGACGCCGGACGGACTGGTGCTGGCCTCGGCGGGGAAATTCGATGCCGACGAGTCCGCCGCCTGCGCCTCGGGGCTGATGGTCAATACCGCCGCCAGCCTGGGACAATTGGCGGCGCAGGGCCCCACGGAAATGCTGATTTGGGGCGCGGACAATACCCTGTGGAATGTCAGCCTGCTGGCCGGGGATCATATCCTGCTGGTCGCCTCGACCGAGGCGGCGGGCGCCGACCGCCTGCGCCTGACCCGGCAACGCGCGGGCGAAATGCTGAACCAGGCGCTGCGGATCCTGGTGTGAGCCTGCCGCATATCCGCGTCACGCGACACAATATCCATATTTTTAACAAGGTCATTGTCGACCACCCGGAATTTGGCTTTAATGGGCGCACATACCCTCCTCTGTATATTTCATGAACACTGACCCGCTCCTGAATCCGCTGTTCACGACCTTGGCCGCCCTTCAGGACGATTGCGTGCTGGTCTGCGACGACCACGACCGCGTGCTGTTCGCCACGGCCGGTCAGGCCTTCGGCTCACTGCCGGTCAGGCCGGGCGAGGCGCTCAGCAAGCTGGCGCTGCCCGGCACCGCCGCCGCCCTGGCCACGCGCGGTACCGGCCTGCTCAGCCGGATTGGCGGCAAGCCCTGCGATATCCGCGTCCACGCCGTCGCCGACAACGGTCAGACCCGGTTCTTGTTGCGGATACGCCCGGTAGCCGTGGAGGCCGGCTGGCAGGGATGGCTGGAAAGCCTGCCGGTGCCGGTATCACTGCGCGACGCGGACGGTTGCTTTCTCTGGGCCAACCGCCGCTTCATCCGCCAGTTTTCCCCCGACGGCTCGTGCGTGATCGGCAAGCATGTCAATGACATCCTCTGCGAGGAAGACGCCCGCAAGACTCTGGAAGCGGATCGGTATGCGCTGGAAATGGATCAGGGCGTGATCTTTGAATACATCTGCAGCGACCAGCTTTGCGCCAGCGGCCATTACATGGTGATGCAGTGCCCGGCGCGGTTGCCGGACCAGACCCGGGCCATCTTTTCGGTGGCGGAAGAAATGGAGCGGCTGCGCACCGAGATGCCCAGCTTCCAGGAAACCGAGATCCGCTACCGCCGGCTGGCGCGGCACCTGCTGACCTATCTCGACAACCATCATGCCTCGCTGGCGCGGGAGCTGCACGATGTGCTGGGCCAGACCCTGATCGGCCTGAAACTGGCCATCCACAACCGGCTGGGCGACCGTGATCTGCCGCCGGGGCTGGGCGAAGCCATGCAGTACTGGATGGTGTTGCTGGATGAATGCATCGACTTCGTCCGCAATTTTTCCGGCAGCCTGCACCCGCGCCATTTGCAGGAATTCGGCCTGAAGCGGGCCTTGCGCGCCTGGCTGCAGCAGATCGGCAATCACTCGGCGCTGGACATGCGCATCCGCATCGACGAAGAACTGCCCGTGCTTACGCCCGAAATCAAGCACGCCTGCCTGCGTATTGCCCAGGAAGCCGTCACCAACTGCCTGCGTCATGCCAAGGCCTCGCGGCTGGAAGTGACGCTGGAGCATGGCGACGGCCTGATGACGCTGACCGTGCGCGACGACGGCCGCGGCTTCTGCCCGCAGGAATCGCGTGAACAGGATGCCGGGCTGGGCACCATCAGCATGCGGGAGCGCGCCTACCTGTCCGGCGGCAAACTCAATATCGCCTCCGCCCCCGGCGAGGGCACGACCATCACGGCCATCTGGCCCCTAGCCTGAGACATTTCCATGGTCAACATCCTGCTCGTCGACGATCACCAACTGGTGCGCAAGGGATTGAAAGCCCTGCTGGAAAGCCATGAGGGGTATCAGGTCATCGCCGAAGCCAGCAACGGCCGCGATGCCCTGCTGATGATTGACAGCCTGCGGCCCGATCTGGTGCTGCTGGACATCATGATGCCGGAAAAGAACGGCCTGGAAGTCGCCGCCGAGATTGTGCGGCGGCCCTGCGCGCCGAAAATCCTGCTGCTGACGATGTGCCACATCGCCGAATACATCAGCGAGGCGCTGAAGCTGGGCATCCAGGGCTATGTGGTGAAGGATGCCGCTCCGACCGAACTGTTCAATGCCATCGACACCGTGATGCGCGACGAGATCTACCTCAGCCCGTCCGTCTCGAAACAGATCATGACCCTGCTGCAAAAGCGCAACGAGAAGGAGACCGTGGTCAACAACCTGACCGGGCGGCAGGTGCAGATCCTGAAGCTGATTGCACTGGGCTATTCCAGCAAGGCGATGGCGGACGAACTGAGCCTGTCGGTGAAGACCATCGAGGCGCACCGCAGCCAGCTGATGCAGCGGCTGGGCATCCGTGAAGTGGCCAGTCTGGTGCGTTACGCGATGCGGGTGGGCTTGATCGAGGAATAAAAAAGCCACCCTGCCGTCTGCCGGACAGGGTGGCTGAAAATCCGGGACCGGCGGTAGAGGGGGAAGCCGGCTCCGGAAGACGGTAAATCAGGCGACCGGTTTCTGTTCCACCGGCACGGCGTCCGCCACCCGCACTTGCGGTTCGACGGCGACCGACGATTCTATGACCCTGGCGCGACCGGCGCGCTCCAGTTCTTCCAGCTCGGCGGCCTCGCGGATGTTCTGCTGAATGATCAACTGGTCGTCCACGGCTTCGAAGGCCTGGCTGGCCAGGTCGCCGATTTCCTGGTTGACACGGCGGATGGCTTCGTAAACGTGACCGATGCTCTTGTTCCACATCTCGTCACGCTTCTCGCTGTCCACATCCAGCAAGCCGTTCTTTTCCAGCACCGACAGCGGCAGGTCGACAATGCTCTTGTGGATCTGCTCGACGGTGGTCGCGCCCTTGTCGATGGCGTCCTGCACCAGGTCCTTCAGGGCTTCCAGGCGGGTCAGGGTCTTGTTCATGATGGTTTCTCCGGTTCCAAAGCCGAAAGCCCCCGTTCAAGGGGGCTGTGTAAATCAGGCCGCGATCGCCTCGCGCGATTTGCGGCGCGCCGGCTTCGACACTGGCACGACTTCGGCCAGCCGCGCAACCGCTGTTTCGGCGGAAGCCTGGACTTTCTGACCAAAGTTGGGCAGCGCGCCCTTGAAGATGCGTCCCCACACGGTGGTGAACTGCTTGCGGAAGCTGCCGGTGTTGTAGTGCTGGCCGTACTTCTCGCAAATCTCGCGCACCTTCACCGACATTTCGGCATAACGCATGCCGGGGATGTCCGGGAACATGTGGTGCTCGATCTGGTGGCTGAGGTTGCCGCTCATGATGTGCATCACGGTGCCGCCGGTCAGGTTGCTGGAACCGCGCAGCTGGCGCAGGTACCAGTGGCCGCGGGTTTCGTTTTCCAGCACTTCCTTCGGGAACATCTCGGCGTCTTCGGTGAAGTGGCCGCAGAAGATGATGCTGAACGCCCAGACGTTGCGGATCAGGTTGGCGGTGAAATTACCGGCGATGACCGGCAGGAACATCGGACCGGCGATCAGCGGGAAGAACACGTAGTCCTTGGCGAACTGCTTGCGCATCTTGGCGAACATCGGCGGCAGCTGCTTGCGCACGTCGGCCCAGGTCTTTTCACCGGCCATCACCTTTTCCAGTTCCAGCGACTGCAGCGACAGCGTCCACTCGAAGGTCACCGCCAGGATGGCGGCCATCAGCGGGTTGGCCAGGAAACGCGGCTCCCACTTCTGTTCCGGGAAGATGCGCAGCACGCCGTAGCCGATGTCGTGGTCGACGCCGTCGACATTGGTGTAGGTGTGGTGCATGTAGTTGTGGGTGTGGCGCCAGTTGTCGGCGGTGCAGACGGTGTCCCACTCGTAGGTGCTGCCGCGCAGGCTGGGTTCGTTCATCCAGTCGTACTGGCCGTGCATCACGTTGTGGCCCAGCTCCATGTTCTCGACGATCTTGGAGACGCCGAGGGTGGCGGTGGCGGCCAGCCAGACCGGCGGCAGCCAGCCCAGGGTCATCAGCGCGGCGCGGCTGCCGATTTCGCTGTAACGCACAAAGTTGCGGATCTTGTAGATGTAGTCGGCGTCTTCCTTGCCCAGCTTCGCAATCGTTTCCTTGCGCAGCGCGTCGAGTTCCGCGCCAAA
>DASUIM010000457.1:0-8011 GCA_036279775.1 Fluviicoccus sp.
GGATACTCGTCGGTGCCGTCGCCCAGTCGCACCAGATAATTGCCGAAGTTGGGGTCGGTCTGCATTTCGCCCCATTCGAAGACTTCGCGGCAGCAGATTTCCAGCGAGGCTTCCGCCAGCCGGTTCCGGCGTTCCTGCGACAGCGTCATGATGGCGTTGCTGTTGATCGGCACGCCATGTTCATAGGACATGGCGATGACTTTCTCGGTGCTGTAATCCGGGTAGATGTGCGGGACGATGTAGCGCTTGTCGCCCTTGAGATGCTCGTGGAAGAGGCGGGTGGTTTCCATTTCCTGCGGATAATTCACTTCGCGGTGCATCATCAGCCTGACTTCTTCCAGCCATTCCTCAAACTCGCGGGTCTGCGGCACCACGCGCGCCAGGCGCATCATTTGCGCGACCAGACTCAGGTCGGAATCGATGGCGTCGGCAACACCGGGATACTGGATTTTCAGCACCAGCTCCGTGCCATCGGACTTGCGCACGGCGCGGTGTACCTGCGCCAGCGACGCGGCGCCCAGCGGCTCGGGGTCAATGATCAGTTCGCCGTAGCGCTTTTCACCCAGTTCGGTCATCAGGTATTGCTCGATGACGTCCCAGTGCAGGGCGACGGTGTTGTCGTTCAGCTGGTGCAGGGCGCGGGTGACTTCCGGGGGCAGGAAATGCTCGCCGTAGAGGGCCATCATCTGGCCGATCTTGACGATGCTGCCCTTGAGCTTGCCCATTTCCCGCACCAGGTACTCGGCCTGTTCGGCCATGGCGCGCTTGCGGCGCAGGCCCTTTTCTTCCTCGGAGCTGAACATGCTGGCGGCGCTGGCGGTGGCGAGGCGGGTGCCGGCGACCAGGCTGGCCTTGGCCAGTGACCAGCGCCGTTCAAAGCCGCCGGTTTTCAGACTTTTCAGCTTGTTCGGGGTGTGTTCGCTCATGGGGAAGATCACAGTCCGTAAAAGGGTGGGGAATTGTAACGTAAAAGGGCATCAAAAGGCTTGGCTTGTCTGACAGGATATGGGTAACAATTGCGGTATATCTGTCCGAAGAGATCAAGACGCCATGGCCAATGCCGTTGTTCCGTTCACGCCGCCGCCCCTGTCGCAGGTCCGTTCGCGGCTGGCCCTGATGAACCGCTGGTTCGCGCCCCGTTTTTTCGGGCTGGAGAATCTGGACCCGGCGCGCCCGGCGCTGTATGTCGGCAACCACACCCTGTACGGCACGCTGGACGGCCCGCTGATGCTGTTGGGCCTCTATGAAAAGAAAGGTATTTTCCTGCGTTCGCTGGGCGACCATATCCATTTCAAGGTGCCGGGGTGGCGGCGCATGCTGGTGGAAAACGGTGTGGTGGCGGGTACGCCCGAGAATTGCGGAGCCCTGATGGACGCCGGTGAACACATTCTGGTCTATCCGGGCGGCGGCCGTGAAGTGATGAAGAACAAGGGCGAGGAGTACCGGCTGGTCTGGAAGAACCGCACCGGTTTTGCGCGCATGGCGCTGGAGCATGGTTACGACATCATTCCCTTTGCGGCTGTCGGCGCGGATGACACCTACCGCATCCGTTACGACGCCAATGATTTCAATGCCTCGCGGGTGGGTCGGCTGTTGCGGCGCAGCGGCATCACCGACCGTTACCTGCGCGGCGGCGACGCCTTCGCGCCGCTGGCGACCGGCCTGGCGGGAACGCCGCTGCCGCGTCCGGAGCGTTTCTACTTTGCCTTCGGTGAGCGCATCAGCCTGGCCCCGTTGCAGGCGCGGGCGGAGGAATCCGAGGTGCAATGGCAGGTTCGCGAGCAGGTGGCCAACCGCATTTACAGCCTGATGAACGAACTGTTTGCCCGCCGCGACGCCGAGCAGCCGCAATGGCCGCTGTGGCGGCGCAAGCTGATCCAGCGCTAAAATCCGATCCCCCCCCCCGATACCGGGGGATTTTCTTTTCCTTTCCATGCCGTTCCACGATGACCGGAGAATCTCATGCAGGACCTCGATCAAGCCACCCGCACTGAACTGGAGGCCGCCGCCTTCCGCCATCTGCTGCAACACCTGCGCGACCATACCGAAGTCCAGAACATCGACCTGATGAATCTGGCGGGTTTCTGCCGCAATTGCCTGTCGAAATGGTACAAGGCGGCCGCCGATGAAAAGGGGCTGGAACTGGATTACGAAGCCGTGCGTGAAATGGTCTACGGCATGCCGTATAACGACTGGAAGGCCCGCTTCCAGAAATAAGGCTGTCTTGTCTTTTTCCGCCAGACCTTGCGTAAACCTGACAGCCTGCGCAAAAAGGGCTAGAATACGCGCCACTTTTTCTGTCAAACAGCCTGTGAGGATGAAGCCGTGAGCGATGCCGATATTCAAGCCCTGCGCGAAGGTCACTTTGGTCGTTGGAAGAACCGCGAAGCGATCGCCGAAACCCTGATTCCGGTGATCGGCCAGCTGTACCGTGAGCGCAACATCATCGTTCAGGTGTATGGCCGCAATCTGGTCAACCGTTCGGTCATCCAGATCCTCAAGCTGCATCGCCGCGTGCGCATGATCGCCGGTGAACTCTCCGTGGTCGATACCGAGCCGTTGATCCTGGCGCTGGCCGCCATGACCGACATCGGTTCCTGCCAGGTCGATGTGGGCAAGCTGGCCACCGACTACAAGAACAGCGACAAGAGCCAGACCCCGGCGGAATTCCTGCGCACCGCGCTGAAGCCCGCCATCGGCCTGCACACCGCCGAGCATCCCACCGACGTGGTGCTGTACGGTTTTGGCCGTATCGGCCGCATCATGGCCCGCCTGATCATCGAGCAGACCGGCAGCGGCCAGGGCCTGCGCCTGCGCGCCATTGTCGTCCGCAAGACCCAGGAAGGCGATCTGGCCAAGCGTGCCTCGCTGCTGCGCCGCGACTCCGTGCACGGTTCCTTCGACGGCACCATCGCGGTGGACGAAGAGAACGAAGCCATTATCGCCAACGGCAACTTCATCAAGGTGATCTACGCCTCGAAGCCGGAGGATGTCGATTACACCGCCTACGGCATCAACAACGCCATCCTGATCGACAACACCGGCAAGCTGAAGGATGAAGAGGGCCTGGGCCGCCACCTGACCTGCCCCGGCATCGCCCGCGTGATCCTGACCGCCCCGGCCAAGGGCGCCATCAAGAACATCGTCTACGGCGTCAACAGCAAGGACATTCTGGACAGCGACAAGATCATCTCCGCCGCGTCCTGCACCACCAACGCCATCACGCCGGTATTGAAGGTGCTGAACGACAAGTACGGCATTGTCTCCGGCCATGTCGAGACCGTCCACTCGTTCACCAACGATCAGAACCTGATCGACAACTATCACAAGGCCGACCGTCGCGGTCGTTCCGCCGTGCTGAACATGGTCATCACCGAGACCGGCGCCGCCAAGGCCGTGGCCAAGGCGCTGCCGGAACTGCAAGGCAAGCTGACCGGCAATTCCGTGCGCGTGCCGACCCCGAACGTGTCGCTGGCCATCCTCAACCTGACATTGCCGACCGCCGTGTCGCGTGAAGAACTGAACGAGTATGTGCGCCAGATCGCCCTGCATTCCAACCTGCAAGGCCAGATCGACTACACCAGCTCCACCGAAGTGGTGTCCACCGACTTTATCGGTTCCCGCGCCGCCGGTGTGTTCGATGCCCAGGCCACCATCGTCAACGGCAACCACGTGACCTGCTATGTGTGGTATGACAACGAAGTGGGCTACAGCACCCAGGTCTACCGCATCACCGAGCAGATGGCCGGTGTGCGTTACCTGACCATTCCGCCGGAATCGCTGAACGCCTGACCAGCGGAGATGGTGTAAAAAAACCGGGGCTGATTGCCCCGGTTTTTTTTATGGTTGCCGCGTCACAACGGCATTGCAATTCAGCCAGAAAGTTATACCATGGGGGGTATATGTCCAGCGAGATTATCCGCCATGCAAACTCCGCAACCCGAACACAAGAATGAATTGCTGAAACGGCTGGCCCGCGTCGAAGGCCAGATCCGCGGCATCCAGAAGTTGATCCAGAGCGACACCGAATGCGAGCAGGTCTTGCAGCAGATGACGGCCGCGCGTCGCGCGCTCGACAAGGCCTTTTTCGAAATGCTGGCCTGCGTCATTGAATCCAACGTCATTGACGAAGGCTGTGACAAGCCGGTGGCCGACCGCATGTCGGAAGTGAAAGCCCTGCTGACCAAATACGCCTGATAACCGGAGCCGACGACATGTCCATCAAGATGATCAGTGTCCGGAATTTCCAGCAACATTACAGCCCCGACTTGTTCATGATTGACGTACGCGGCCCGGCCGAATATCAGGCCCAGCATGTCCATGGCGCACGCCTTTACCCGCTTAATGAGCTGAATCCCGCCCGGATTGAAGCGGATTTGCAGGCGCAGGGCCTGAAGCATGATGAGCCGGTGTTTGTGCTGTGTCAGGCCGGGATGCGGGCGCAGATGGCCGCCGCGCAACTGGTGCAGCAGACCGGGTTGAACGTGGTGGTGGTGGAGGGCGGCACCAACGCCTGCATGGGGGCCGGGTTGCCCATCGTGCAAGGCTAGGGCGGCATGATCGCGCTGCTGATCGGCAGCCTGATCGGGCTGGTGCTGGGCCTGACCGGCGCGGGCGGCTCCATCCTGGCGCTGCCGCTGTTGATGACCCTGCTGCACTTGCCGCTAACGACGGCCAGCGGACTGTCGTTGGGAGCGGTGGGTCTGGCGGCGTGGCTGGGTGTGCTGTTGCGGTGGCGGTCGGGTCAGATCCAGTGGTTCCTGGTGGCGGTGATGGCCGGAGCCGGGGCGCTGCTGACGCCGGTGGGGCAGTGGCTGGGACGGCAGTTTCCCGAACCGGCGTTGCTCACCGCGTTTGCCGTGCTGGCGGCGATGATCAGTATCCGCATGTGGCGGCAGGCGCGGCAACATCCTGAAGATACCCGCTTGCTGCGCGCCAGCCCCGAGCTGGACGAGGCGGAGGGCGGGCCGGTTTGTCGCCTGACCGGTAAACCCCTTTATCTGCAATCGCCGTGCGTGCTGCGGCTGCTGATGGCCGGAGCGCTGGCGGGCGTGCTTTCCGGCCTGTTCGGCGTGGGCGGCGGTTTTGTGATCGTGCCGATGCTGGTGCTCTTGACCAATCTGCCGATGCGCATGGCGGTGGCGACCTCGCTGGGCGTGATCGGCGTGGTGTCGCTGGTCGGTTTCAGCAACTTCCTTCGTCTGCAAAGCCTGCCGTTGCCGTTATTGCTGAGCCTGGTCGGCGGCGCGGTGCTGGGCATGGCGGCGGGCAGTGTGGTGGCCCGTCGCGTGGCCGGGCCGATGCTGCAACAGGGCTTTGCCGTGATGGTGGCCCTGCTGGCAATGCAAACCCTGTGGCGAGTCTGGAGTTAAGTCAATGATCTTCCGTCAGTTTTTCGAGCGTGAATCCAGTACCTACACCTACCTGATTGCCGATGAGCACACCCGGCAGGCGCTGTTGATCGACCCGGTGAAATCCGAGCTGAACGGCTACCTGCAATTGTTGCGCGAACTGGATTTACGGCTGGAACAGGTGATCGAGACCCATATTCATGCCGACCACGTGACGGCGGCAGGCAGCCTGCGCGCCGCCACCGGCTGCCGCACGCTGTTGGGGGAGCCGACGACCAGCGGTTGCGTCAGCGCCACCTTCCGCGAAGGCGACCGCCTGTCCGTGGGCAACCAGACCTTGCTGGTGATGTATACCCCCGGCCACACCAACGATTCCTACAGCTTCCTGCTGGAAACCGCCAACCGCCGCCTGCTTTTTACCGGCGATACCTTGTTGATCAGAGGCACCGGCCGCACGGACTTCCAGAACGGCGACGCCGCTGCCCAGTACCGCAGCCTGCAACGCCTGCTGGCGCTGCCTGATGACACTGAAGTCTGGCCCGGCCATGATTACAAGGGCTGGACCTCCAGCACCATTGCCGAGGAGCGGGCGCACAACCCCCGCTTGCAGGTGGCGAATGAAGCCGCCTATGTGCAGCTGATGGCCAACCTGAAGCTGCCGAATCCTCGGTTGATGGACGTGGCCGTGCCCGCCAACCGCGCCTGCGGCGAGGAATAAACCCGCCCGCCGCCCGACTGTGGCATCATCCGCGTTTTACCGTTGCGGAAGCCGTTCATGTCTTCGTTGTCGCTGGATGATTACTCCCGGCTGTCCCCCGATCTGGTGATCAACGCGGTGGAAAGCACCGGCCGCCTGAGCGATGCCCGGGTCATGGCGCTGAACAGCTATGAGAACCGGGTGTATCAGGTGGGCATTGAAGAATCGCTGCCGCTGATCGCCAAGTTCTATCGTCCCGCCCGCTGGTCCGACGCCCAGATTCAGGAAGAGCATGACTTCTGCCGCGAGCTGGCGGCGGCGGAGTTGCCGGTGGTCGGGCCGGTTCCAGACGAAGCAGGCCGGACACTGTACGACTTCGAGCATTACCGCTTTACCCTGTTCCAGCGCAAGGGCGGTCAGGCTCCCGAACCCGGCGACTATGACCAGCTGCACCGCATCGGCATGTTGCTGGGCCGTATGCACGCCATTGGCCGTCAAAAGCCTTTCGTGCATCGGCCGGCGCTGACGCTTTCGCGATTTCTCGATACGCCCGCGCACGTGGTGCAGTCCGGCGGATTCCTGCCTTCCAGCCTCAAGGATCGTTACGCCGCCGTGATTGCCCGGTTGCGCCAGCAGATTCTGTCGACCGGGCTGGAAAGCGCCGCCTGCATCCGGACCCACGGTGACTGCCATCCCGGCAACATCCTGTGGACCCGCGACGACGGCCCTTGGCTGGTGGACTTTGATGATTGCCAGTCGGCCCCGGCAGTGCAGGACCTGTGGATGCTGCTGGCCGGAACCCGCCATGAGCAGGAACTGCAACTGGCGGAAATGCTGGACGGCTACAGCATGTTCTGTGACTTCAAAGCGTCGGAACTCACGCTGGTGGAAGGGCTGCGCAGCCTGCGCATGATCCACTACGCCGGTTGGCTGGCCTCGCGCTGGGAGGATCCGGCCTTTCCCCGTTATTTCCCCTGGTTCAACAGTCCCGGCTACTGGGAACAGCATGTGGCCGAGCTGGAACAGCAAGTCGTGTTGATGGAAGAAGAGCCGTTGCGCTTGCTGTAAGAAATCGTTTCCGATTCCTGCACAGCCATACAGAAAACGGGGCTTTCTGTGCTAGATTGCGCGCCTCTTTCACGCATGAAAAACAGCCTGCCATGACCGAACTGCTGGAGCCCCGGACGGCCGACCGCCCCCTGACCGCCGCCACCCCGAATGATGACGCCCGCCTCGATGCCATTGAGCAGGAATTCGAGGCGATCCGCGCCCATGCACGCACGCAACTGGGGGCGGAGGACGTGGCCTATATCCGCCGGTTGCGCCGCAATTCGCGGCTGGCGGAATTGGCCGGTCGCGGGCTGCTCTGGTTCGGACGCGGACCGTTGAGCTTCATCGCCGGCACCGGGCTGGTCTGGTTGCACCGTAATCTCGAAGCCATTGAAATCGGCCACAACGTGCTGCACGGCCAGTACGATTACTTCCCGGAAATTCCGGAATTCCACGCCCACAACTTCAAGTGGAAGGCCCCCATTGACGAGGAAGGCTGGCGGCGCGAGCACAACGCCATGCACCACGTGCACACCAATGTGTACGAGAAGGATCCGGACCTGAACCACGGCCTGCTGCGCACCAACGACCGCACCCCGTGGAATCCCGCGCACCGCTGGCAGGTGCCGCTCTACGCCTTCGGCGTGTATCCGACCATGCTGTACCGGTTCAACGGACAGAATCTCGGTTTCGCCCAGGAATACCGCGCGGAAGCGTTTCCGACCGGCAACGCAGGCTACGCCCTGGTCGATACCGGCGGCCAATCGCTGGAGGAGCGTCAGAAGCGCAACAGCCGTTCGATCCACCGCGTGCTGTTCAAGGAGTACGGCATCTTCCCGGCGCTGGCGCTGCTGACCGGGCGTTCGCCCCTGCGGGTGCTGGCGGGCAACGCGATTGCCGACATGGTGAACAA
>DASUIM010000458.1:0-2623 GCA_036279775.1 Fluviicoccus sp.
GCCTGCGCCAGCACCCGCATCACCTCTTCCTGCGGCACGTGGCCGCGCAGGTCGATGCGGTCAGCCACTTGCGCCAGCGTTGCATAGACCTTCTGTTCATAGGGCGAACCGCCCGCCTGCTGCCCGAAGCCCGCCGCTCCCAGGAACACCGCCCGCCACGCCGGGAATTCCGGCAGCACCTTCACCAGGGCCTCGGCCAGTTCCAGCACGCCCTTTTCAGGAATGAAACGACCGGCGAACACCAGCCACGGCTGACGGACCAGCCCTTCCGGACCCGGGCGGCGCGGCAGCGCGTTATGGATCACCGTCACCGGGCAGCCCGGCTCCGTCACGCCATCCAGCAGTCGCCGCCGCACATAGCCGCTGACGGCATACAGGCCGTCCAGTTGCCGCAACAAAGTCGCACGCTCGGAAACCGTCTTCGCGCCCTTCATGCCTTGCGGGTCGTTGTGCAGGTGCAGCGTGACCTTCAAGCCGGGCAAGGCGCGCTTGATCTGGCGGGCCAGCGCGGTGCGGTTGTGCACTTCCACCAGCCGGACGGACGGACGGGCCTTCAACCAGGCGACCACCTGCCGCGCATAGGCCAGGTTCTGGCCCAGCAGCCATGCGCCCTTGGGCGACAGGCTGCAAAAGGCGACATCGGCAAAAGGTTCCGTCTCCGTTCCCACCACCACAATCCGGTCGCGGTAACGGCTGGCCAGCGTGAAATCACGGACGATCATCGCCACCGCCCCGGCATCGCGGGAGCGGAAACGCTCGCGCGGCGGCAGCACCACGGCGATGGTCGGCTCGGACATCAGGCGGGTTCTCCGACGGGCGGGCGGGGAATCAGGCGCTGGGCGTCCATCACCACCAGACCATGCTTGCGGTCAACATGGTGCATGGCGCGCCATTCGGGGTTGACCTCGGGTCCGCTGCGATGCCACACCGTTTCCTCGCGGTAGGTCGTCTGCGTCAGCTCCAGGATGCGGTTGATGTTCAGGCCGTGGCCGTAGCGGCGCACGCAATCCTGCGACGGCCGCAACCAGCCGCCGCGACCGTCGGGAGTAATCGTTCCGGCACACCGTCCGTTGGCCAGACTGCGCACCAGCGGATTGCCGGGATGCGGCGTCCAGTCCGTGCTCAGCGGGCTGTCGGCGTGGAAGGCGAACAGGGACTCGTTGATGCGGGTGCGGCCGGTCTTCGCCGAACCGAACAGCCACCAGCGCCCTTCGTGTTCAAACAAGGTGCTGTCGGCCATTTTCAGGTCGTTGATCAGGGTACGGTCGATTTCCCACCGGTGCGGGAATTCCACGCAACGATAGAGATCGACGCGCTTCACTTCCGTCTTTTCCGGCACCATGTACAACTGACCGTCATGGCGGAAAAGGAAGGGATAGGAGAGATGGTAGGGTTCTTCAATCACCGGCACGGCCGGGCCGATGGACCGTCCCCGCGCATCCACCTCGATGACGCTGATCAGGCCGCGCCAGGTGGCATAGGGAAAGTCTTCGAAGAAGATGTAGTAGCGGCCCTGCTCTTCCCACAGGAAGGGATCGGCCCAGAAGCGGTCGACAGGCGGATACAGCGGCGTCAGGTTTTCGGGGGATGGCGGCGCGGCGGGATCGGCATCCGGGCCGCAGAGCAGGAACCACTGCTGCAGGAAACCCGCTTCTTCCTTCTTGTCCGCCTTGCGACCGGCGCGACGCGCCCGGTTCTGCCGGAAATGCTCAAGCCACGTTGCCATAAAACTGCCTGTCGGGGTCAGCGGTAAACCTCGTTCCGCCACTCGTAGTCGCTGGAATAAGGCTTGCCGAAAATGGTTTCTTCCATGAAACGCGCGACACGCTCGGCAGCGCAGACTTCATGGGCCCGTTGCCAGCCGGCGCGGGCCACGGTCGCGGCCTCTTCGGGATGAGCGGCATAATAACGGACTTTTTCGATCAGTTCTTCCGTTGTCGCGAAGTAGGCCAGTTCATGCTCGCGGAAGAGGATATCAAAACCGGGAATGCGCGGGCTCAGCGTCAGCAGGCCGTTGCCGGTCAGTTGCGCCACCCGGTCGGAACTGTAGAGGCAGACATCGTTGAGTCGCGAGTAATTCAGGCCCATCCGCGCTTCCGCCAGCGCCCGGTAATAGGAGACGCCATTGACGGTGGGAACGCCGGGCATGCCGTAAAAACGGGTCTCGATCCCCGCCAGCGCCTGCTGCAGGCCGTTCAGGTATTGCTCGCGCTCGGGATCGCCGCCCACGGAGCCGCAGAAGATGAATTCGCGGGCAAAATCACGCCGCTCGAAATTGCGCAGGTTTTCCACCGAAGCTTCCACCGGATTGGGGAAGTAGGCGCGCACCGTCGGCCCCGGCACCAGATCGCGCAGCAACTCGCCGCCGGTAGTGGCGAAGATCACGTCCAGATACGGCGCCCAGGCCTTCATGTAGCCGGTCTTATGGTAGTGGAACAGCGCGTCCACATACCACAGCGCAATGGCGGTGTTCGGGTAAAGGCGGCGGATCTCGGCCAGCGTTTCCGGCTTCACCAGCTGCGCATGCCCCAACAACACCAGGTCCGGCTCCACCTGTTCACAGATGCGCAGGATTTCCCGGTTCATCCAGCCGCCGCCCCAGTGCTTGCTGCGGAACACGGTG
>DASUIM010000459.1:0-3020 GCA_036279775.1 Fluviicoccus sp.
CGGGGAAAACCAGCATCAGCAGGGCGGCGGGCAACAGGCGCATGGAAAAATCCTTTTAAGGCGTGGGGGGTAGGTCAAAATTTCCGGGAATCTTACACGGGTGGGGCAGGGAGGCATACCGAAATCCCCCCGCCCCGCCCCGCCAAGGCGTATAGTGACCCCACACTCACCAAAACCCGGGAACGCCATGAGCAAGGGAATGGAACGCAAGAAGGAAACGAAGAAGAAGCCCCTGAAGACCCCTCAGGAAAAACGCGACGAGAAAAAGGAAAAGAAGGGCAAGTAACCCGCCTTTCCCGCGATCACCGCCGCGACGGTGATCCTCCGCTCCGCTTACTCTCCCAACTGCTTCTTCACATACCCCGCCCCGGCCCCTGTCGGCGCCAGCGCCAGATACGTCTTCCACGCCTTCACCGCCTTTTCCTTGTCCCCCGCCCCGTTCCACGCATCGCCCAGGTTCAGGTACGCCACCGCCCGCGACGGGTCCGCCTTCAGCGCATTCTCGAACCAGCGCGCCGCTTCCGCATACTTCTGCTGCTTGTAAAACACAAAACCCAGATTGTTCGCCGCCAGCGCAAAATCCGGCCGCAGCTTCAGCGCCTCGGTGAACTGCGCTTCCGCCGCCGCATAGTTCTTTTCCCGGTACAACTGCAGGCCGCGATCGTTGGCGCGCTGCGCCAGTTGCCGCGCCGACAGGCTCACCAGCGGCGTCGCCTTCAGCGTCTGTTCCTTGCCCTGCAGGTCCACCACCTTCACCGGCGCCACCGTCGGCGCCTTGCCCGGAGACGTCGGGGTGACGGCGGGTGCGGCGGCATCCAGCTTGCGGTTCATGGCGATGGCGTCAGTGCCCAGCTGGAGGCTGTCGCCGCTGAGGAATTCGCTGGCGGCCGGGGCCTCGAACACGAATTCCCCGCCTTCCGAACCGGGCAAGCTGCCGAAGGCCGGCGTCTGCGCCGACACGCCCGAC
Organism: Fluviicoccus sp.; assembly: GCA_036279775.1. Classification (GTDB taxonomy): domain Bacteria; phylum Pseudomonadota; class Gammaproteobacteria; order Pseudomonadales; family Moraxellaceae; genus Fluviicoccus. Next base: position 968 of record DASUIM010000459.1, read on the forward strand.
ACCGCCGGGGCGACATAGGCCGCCAGTTCGGTGGCGGTGATGAAGCCGTCGCCGTTGAGGTCGCCCTTGCCGTCCTGGCCCTGCAACACCGTCCAGGTGAAGATGGAATGGCCGTTGGGACCGCCGTCGGCCACCATCTGGTCCGCGCCGCCCGCCGTCAGCATCTGCCGCCCCAGCCGCTTGGCGTTTTCCTGCAGATAACCGCCGCCCGCGCCGCGCGCCAGCCCCAGTCCGCTGTAGCAGGCGTCCATCACGAAGAAGACATGCTTGGCGTTGAGACTTTCGGCAATGTTCTGGATTTCGGTCATGGGGATGGCGTCGGTGGCGGTTTCGGCCGGGTCGGCGTCCACCGGGATGATGTAGCCGACATTGCGCCCGGAACCAAGCTTGCGCGTGGCGCCGTGCCCGGCGAAGAACACGAACACCCGGTCGTTCTTCTGCAGGTTGTCATGCCCCAGCCGGTCGTGGAAGGCGGCGAGGATGTTGTTGCGGGTGGCCTCGCCGTTGCTGAGGGAAATCACGTGGTCGGGGGCAAAGCCGTAGCGGTCGGTCAGCGTCTGCCGGATCGACTGCGCATCGTTGACGGCGTATTGCAGCTTCGGCCACTTGGCATAGTCGTTGATGCCGATGACGATGGCCCAGGACGCGGCATAGCCGGTAGTGACGGTCTGGCGGGCGGACGGGGACGCTTCGCCCTGCACGCTGAAGTCATGGCCGTCCCAGCCCGCAAAACGGTAACCCTCGGCCACCAGCCGGTCGAGGATGGCGGGCAGCGCCTTCACCGCCCGCTCGTGGATGTCATGGAACAGGATGATGCCGCGTCCTTCCTTGTCGACACCGCGCAGCACGCGGTCGGCCACGGAATTCGGCACCGGGTCGGCCCAGTCCATGGAGTCGATGTTCCACATGATGGAGCGCAGGTGCGACTGCGCCAGCAGCTGCATGCCCTCGGCATTGCGCGCGCCATAGGGGAAACGGAAGATGGGGCTGCGGTTCTTGTCCACCGCCTGCAGCAGCTTGTCGGTGTTCTCGATTTCCGCCTTCAGCGCATCGCCGGTTTCCTTCGACAGTTGCGCGTGGGTGTAGCTGTGGTTGCCGACGGCGTAACCGTCCTTCAGCAACTGGCGGCTGATGGCGGCGTACTTGCCGAGCCGGATCTGGCCCTTGCCGTCCACCGTGCCGAGGTTGCGCCCCACCTCGAAGAACGCGCCGGGCACGTTGTACTGCTTGAGGATGGCGACAATCTCGTCGGTGTACCGGCCGTGCGGGCCGTCGTCAAAGGTCAGGGCAACGGTCTTCGGCGGTAACTTGTTGCCGAAGATTTCCTGCTCGCTGTCGTTGTCCGCCGCCGGGGCGATATCCGCCGGATACGGGGTGATGACACCGAATTCCTTGAGGATCTGCTCGCGGTTGTAGAGGCTGTCGAGATGCGCGGTGTAGTCCTCCCATTTCTCGCGTTTCAGCACGATGGCGCGGGTTTCGAAACGGCTGAAGATCTGGCTGATTTCCTTATCGTACTGGCGTTCGATCTCGGTCAGCGCCTCCAGGTCGTCACCGATACGGCGGTGCAGGCGGATGGCGGGCAGGCTGCCGTCACGCGCCACCTGTTGCTGCAGGCCGGCCAGCACTTCGCGGAAGGCGAGGCGGTCGGCATCATAGAGGCCGTCGGCGGATTCCACATAGTCCAGCACCTCGCCCAGCGTGGTGAAACGTTCCTTGCCGCCGCTGCCGACCAGTGTCTCCAGCGCCTGCGCCAGGTCCGCCTCGCGCGCCAGCTTGTCGTGGAACAGCGCCTGGCCGACGGTGACCGCCTGCTTGCGCTCGGTCTCCTTCAGGTCTTTCTCATGGGCCAGCAGCACGATGATCTTGCGGTAGTCGGCAAGGATGGCCTGCAGCCGGCCGAGCAGCGGCGCGGCGGCAGACGGGTTTTCCTGCGCGGCGGTGACGGCTGACGCGGCCGGAGCGGCGTGATGGGTGAACCAGTAACCGGCTCCTCCGGCGGCAAGAAGGGCGGAGACGGCGGCGCCGAGGACGAGTTGCTTGCGGGACATGT
>DASUIM010000460.1:0-1273 GCA_036279775.1 Fluviicoccus sp.
GCGTCAGCTGGAGCAACTGGAAGCAGCCGGTATCCTGTACAGCGAGCCGGTGGGCAGGACGATTGTCTATGCGCTCAATCCCCGTTACGCTTTTCATCAGGAACTGAAAGCTTTGCTGGAAAAGGCATTAAGCTACTATCCGACTGAACAGCGGGAGTTGTTAATGCTGAATCGCAGGCGGCCACGTCGACAAGGAAAGCCACTGACACTATGAAAACGATCAAGGAAATGGATCTTCCGGAACTGGCGGCGTTTGTCGCCTCGCATCTGGAGAGTCGGGAGATACCCGTCGTGCTGGTGGGCGGAAGCTGTGTCTCCATCTACAGCGACAACCGCTATCAGACCCACGATCTGGACTTTGTGGAGCGTTACTACACCAAGCGATCTTCTCTCCGTGCTGCATTGGCCGAGATTGGATTTGAAGAGCAAAACCGTTATTTCGTGCATCCCGATGCAGCATACTTTTTGGAGTTTCCAACGGGACCGCTATCCGTCGGCGATGCTCCGGTAGCGGAATTGAACCGGATGCCTTTGGAAACCGGAGTTTTGACGCTGCTTACTCCGGAAGATTGCATCCGGGACCGGCTGACGGCCTACTTCCACTGGAATGATCGTCAGTCGTTGGAGCAGGCTGTTTGGGTGGCGCAACGGCATCCGTTTGATGTACTCAGAGTTGAAGCGTGGGCGCTGGCGGAAGGGATGTCGGGCAAATTTTCGACGTTTCTGGAACGGCTTTAGATTGAGCTGAGTGAAGGGCCAGGCTTACATCTGTAGCCTGTGTGGCAACACGGGGATGTCGCCGTGGCGAAGGACAGTTCCCGTATTGCGCAGGACTTCATTCAGGCTACCTCTCCTTGATTGATCAGCGGTATGAGTTGACGATTCGTCGACTCAAGGTGTGATTTAAGCCGAAATCCGGCGCATTATTAATGCGCCCTACACGAACTGGCGGGGAAGCCATGGATCGAGCGCGATCCAGTGTTGTTCTGGAAGGTGGTGGCGGCGGTGTCGGTGGTGGGGAATCTGGTGATGTGGGGATGGCTGCTGCGGTAGCGGAACGCTATTTCCGCCCCACCTCATACTGCTGCAATTCTTCCCTGACAACCTGTCTTAAGACGTCCTCCAGCCCGCCCTGCCGCAGCACCGCCTTCAGCACCGAGTTGATCTCGGTCTGGTAGCCTACTCCGTGTTCCATGGCACGCTGCTTGAATCCCTCGATGACATCCTGATCCAGCATGATCGTAATCCGGGACTTCTTGGCGTGTTCCTGTCG
>DASUIM010000461.1:0-1715 GCA_036279775.1 Fluviicoccus sp.
GCGTCATCAACGGTGATCCGCACTTTTTCGACCGGCGTCAGCAGGTAATAGGCATCGTCGTCTTCCCGCCGCAGGATCGTGCTGAACAGTTTCACCAGCGGCAGGCGGTTGATGGGCGTGCCCTGATAGAACCACTGGCCGTTGGCCTTGATCTGCATCGGCAGGTCGCCGCAAAACGGCGGGTTCCACAAATGCAACGGCGGCAAACCCTTGCGCGGCTGGCCGTTTTCATCCAGCAACAGCCGGGCGATGGCCGCCGGATCGGCCTTGAATTGTGACTGCTGGGTCATTCCGTACACTTCCCATCACTTGTCGGACAAAATACCGTATAAAAAGTTGGCCTTTGCAGGTTGTGCTTTTATACTACGCGCGCTTCCCGCCAGAACGGGAATAATACTTGCATTCAACATGGTACGCGCCCCGCCCGGCTTTGCAAACGGCCGGGACGCCTACCCGTACGGTCCTTAACCGGACCCGTTTCTTCTGTGCCCTGAGGAGAGTGTCGTGGAAAGAGAATCGATGGAATTTGACGTCGTCATCGTCGGCGGCGGCCCTGCCGGCCTGTCGGCAGCCATTCGTTTGCGTCAGCTGGCCATTGAAACCGGCCACGACATTTCGGTGTGTCTGGTGGAAAAAGGCTCCGAAATCGGCGCGCACATCCTGTCCGGCGCGGTCTTCGAGCCGCGCGCCCTGAATGAACTCTTCCCCAACTGGAAGGAAGAAGGCGCGCCGCTGAACACCCCCGTCACCAAGGACGAGATCCACCTGCTGTTCAGCGAGACCAAGAGCAAGCTGATGCCGGACTGGGCCGTGCCCAAGGCCATGCACAACGAAGGCAACTACATTGTCAGCCTGGGCAATGTGGTGCGCTGGCTGGGCCAGAAGGCCGAAGAGCTGGAAGTGAACCTGTTCCCCGGCTTCGCCGCCTCGGAAGTCCTGTTCCATGAAGACGGCAGCGTCAAGGGCGTCGCCACCGGCGACATGGGCATCGGCAAGAACGGCGAGAAGAAGCATTCCTTCACTCCGGGCTATGAACTGCACGCCAAGTATACCCTGTTCGCCGAAGGCTGCCGCGGCCACCTGGGCAAGCAGCTGATCAGCAAGTTCGAGCTGGACAAGGACTGCGATCCCCAGCACTACGGCATCGGCATCAAGGAACTGTGGGAAATCGACCCCGCCAAGCACAAGCCCGGTCTGGTCGTGCACGGTTCCGGCTGGCCGCTGAGCGAGTCCGGTTCCGCCGGCGGCTGGTTCCTGTACCACGCCGAGAACAACCAGGTCACCCTGGGCCTGATCACCGACCTGGCCTACAGCAACCCCTACCTGTCTCCGTTCGATGAAATGCAGCGCTGGAAGCACCATCCGGTGATCAAGCAGTACCTGGAAGGCGGCAAGCGTATCTCCTACGGTGCGCGCGCCATCGTCAAGGGCGGCCTGAACTCGCTGCCGAAGACCACCTTCCCCGGCGGCTGCCTGATCGGCGACGACGCGGGCTACCTGAACTTCGCCAAGATCAAGGGCAGCCACACCGCCATGAAGTCGGGCATGATCTGCGCCGAAGCCGTGTTCGAAGCCCTGAAGGAAGGCCGCGAAGGTCACGACGAAGTGACCGGCTATCCCGAGAAGTTCAAGGCTTCCTGGCTGTATGAAGAACTGTACCGCTACCGCAACTTCGGCCCGGCCATGCACCGCCTGGGCTTCCTGATGGGCGCGGC
>DASUIM010000462.1:0-1909 GCA_036279775.1 Fluviicoccus sp.
TAGGTCAGTTGTGCGGCGTTACTGCGGCAATCATCATGCAGGAAGCGGCGAATAACGAATTTCGCCATGGAAAGGGAACGTTTATACAGGCGCTGCCACTGCATGTCGGTCTCGTTTTGCTAGAATCGCGTTTTTCCTTCAGGGCTCCCGCCAATGTCCGAACCCTACGTGCTGGTGCTGTACTACAGCCGCCATGGTAGCACACGCCAACTGGCGAAACTGATTGCGCGCGGCGTCGAATCCGCCGGGATGCGCGCCCGCCTGCGCACGGTTCCCGCCGTCTCGACGGTCTGCGAGGCTGCCGAGGCTGCCATCCCCGAATCCGGCGACCTGTATTGCAGCACGGACGATCTGGCCGGTTGCGCCGGACTTGCCCTGGGCAGCCCTACCCGCTTCGGCAACATGGCCGCGCCGTTGAAGTATTTCCTCGACGGTACTTCCGACCTATGGCTGAGCGGCGCGCTCTGCGACAAACCGGCGGCCGTGTTCACTTCCACGTCATCCCTGCATGGCGGCCAGGAAAGCACCTTGCTCAGCATGATGCTGCCACTGCTGCATCATGGCATGGTCATGTTGGGCATTCCGTATCGGGAAGCCGCCCTGAACACAACCTCGGCGGGCGGCACGCCTTACGGGGCTTCGCACTGGGCGGGCAGCGACGGCAGCCGCCCGATCACCTCCGACGAACAGGCGTTGTGCCTGGCGTTGGGCAAACGTCTTGCCATGTGGGCCGCCAAATGATTTCCAAGCTGGTTTTTCCGTTGTATGCCGTCACCCTGCTTTGGCTGATAGGGGATACCTTTGCCTTCCGACCCGCCGGGGTCGATTTGCTGGCCGTGTCGCTGGTGATGTTGCTGAAAATGCTGCCGGCGCTGGCTTTCCTGCCGGCCGTGGTCCGGCGTGATGCCGGCAAGCTGCTGACATTCTCGGTGGTGCTGTTGTTCTATACCGCCTACGCCACCATGCTCTGCTTCAAACCGGGCATTGAAGGCTGGTCGGGCATGGCGGGCACGGCGCTGATCACGGCTTTGATGGTGGTTTCGTCGCTGGAAGTGAAGCGGCAGGGGAAGTTGCGGAAACTACGGGAGGCGCAGTCCTGACCTGACCGGCCGGTTTGTAGCCGGTCAGGTCCAGCTTGTAGACCGCACCGTCGTCGGTCTGCACCACCTTGACCGGCAAGTATTCCATCGAGCGCGCCAGCCAGAACTGGGTGCTGCGGTCCGGGCTGCCGTGGATGCGGCGCACCTTCAGGGTTTCAATCGGCCCCATCGGCGTGTTCAGGACTTCGGTGCCATTGATTTCGAAACGAACCGGGTGGAACTCCTTCGGATCGGCCAGCGGATAATCGCGGTCGATCTTGCCGGTGGTCATCAGATCCTCTCGAATCTGCATTTCCATGTTCAGCGGATCCAGCGTGCCAGGCGGAACGGCGTAGTTGTTGTCCTTGCCGTTGCGGACGGCGTGCACACTATTTCGCTTCCAGTCAAAGTCCAGACTGTTGCCGCGCTTGCGGAAAAACACCTGACGGTCGTTGCGATAGTTCAGCGAGACGATCTGTCCCTTATCCATCAGGAAGTCGGTCTGCTCGACCGAGTTGGCCATCAGGGCTGTGGCGCGCAGTTCGTAATGATAGCGGTTGCCCTTGCGGCTCAGGGTGCCGGTGGCGGAACCGTTCAGCTTGTTGTCCAGATTGACCTTGTAGGTGGCGGTATACGTGACGGGGTCGGCCGTCGCCATGAGCGGCGCGACCAGCAGCGAGACAGACAATAAGGTCAACAGGCGCATCAGCATTCCCTTTCAGAACAGGAGTTGAACCGGCTGCTGCAGTTTCCGGCCGTCCAGCACGGGACTGCCGTCACGGTACACCAAGCGTCCGGATGCCATCCAGCTTAACACCTGCGGGTAAAGC
>DASUIM010000463.1:0-1010 GCA_036279775.1 Fluviicoccus sp.
CCGTCGATGCGGACGCGCTTCACCTCGCCATTGCTGACGGACGAAACGAATTCGGAGTAGTTGAGGCTTCTGGGCGGCGTCTGGTGATTGAAATTACTGAATACAAACACGAGGATACCGGCGATGGCCAGCCACAGCAGCAAGTTTTTCATCATGTCGTTCAAGGGTCAGAATCCTTAGGCATTACATGTGCTCGGAAGCCATTACGACCCCGAAAGCGGGATCACCGGCGCCGACCGGACAGTTTCAGGATCATTTTGCCTTGAAACCGGTGGCCAGCAAGTACATTTCTCGTGAACGCGACCGCGAGGCGTCAGGCTTGCGGCTTTTCAGGGCCGCGAAGTTCGACTGGATTTCCCGGCGGTACTCTTCGTAGCCCTCGCCCTGGAAAACCTTGACCAGAAACTGGCCGCCCGGCTTCAGTACCCGGACCGCGAAATCCAGCGCCAGTTCACACAGGTAAAAGGCACGCGGCTGATCGACAGCCGTATTACCGGAAGTATTGGGGGCCATATCCGAAATTACAAGGTCGACCGGACGGCCGTCGAGGATCTCCAGCAGGCGGCTGAAAACTTCTTCCTCGCGGAAGTCGCCTTGCAGGAAGGTGACATCGGGCAAGGGATCCATGTCGAGGATATCGGAGGCGATGGTCACGCCCTTGGGTCCGACCAGCCGGGCGACAATCTGCGACCAGCTGCCGGGCGCGGCGCCCAGGTCAACCACGGTCATGCCGGGACGGATGATCTTGTCCTTTTCCTGGATTTCCAGCAATTTGTAGGCTGCTCGGGCGCGGTAACCATCCTTTTGGGCGCGCTGCACGTAAGGGTCTTCGAAATGCTCTTTCAGCCAATCCTTGCTGCTTTTGCTGAGATTCCGGTTGTTGATGCGTACAGCCACAATGCGTGAAACCTGAACTTGGGTTAAAATAACCGCTCTTTTTATCAAGTTTCGAGCTTTTGCGCCATGCCTTTGTCCATTACCGAGAAAAAACGCTTCCGCCAGATCGGCCA
>DASUIM010000464.1:0-3918 GCA_036279775.1 Fluviicoccus sp.
TGCGGTGGGCTACGTCAATCCCAGCCACTTCACGCGGCGCTTTCACCAGCAGTACGGGATGTCGCCCAAAGCCTATGGACAAGGGCGGCGCTAGGCCCGTCCGTTTTCTGGAGTCTTGTCATGACCGCGTATTACGGCTTCATCCCCGCCGAACCGGTACGGGCGGAAATCATCGACTTGCTGGCCAGGCTGGCGACCCCCTCGTCTGCGCCGCTGTACCCGCAATCCAACCGCCTGGCGGCGATGCTGACCGACGATGTCATCGACCATCTGCTGCTGAAACTGGTTCAGGCGATGCAGGCGGCGGGCGGGCAGGGTCACGGTCTGGTACTGCTGCTGGGCGGCTTCATCAAGACCACCATGCACGGTCTGCTGAAAGTGATGCTGGGCAGCCCCGGCAATGCCGAGGTGGACCGGCGCACCGACTTCATCCGCGCCGTGTTCCTGAACCTGCCGCAACAGCCGCCGCGCATCGGTTTTGCCATGCCGGACGACCTCTACCGGCGCTTCCAGGCAGCCTTTGCGGAGATCGACGCCGGACGTGGCAGGTCGCAGGCGGCAGTGCTGGTGCAGGCCTTCGCCGAATTCACCGATCTGGCGCTGATCCACTTCTTTGATGGCTTTGTGGACCGGCTGAACCTGGGGTTCCTGTTGAAGAAGGGGGCGGCGGTGGCGCGCGGACAGATGAAGGCGCAAAGCACGGCCACCTTCGGCAAGATGATCCCGGCGCTGAGTGATGCCGAGCTGAAGGCGCTGGCGGATTATCTGCGGCAGCGGATGCTGACGGCCTGAAATTTGCTAGTCATAACCCTTGGCGTTCCCGCGCCGGCTACCGCCGGCGCTTTCACTCCAGGGTCCGATTTATGGCGCATTCCCCTTCGTTACTGGCTAAACCCCTTGCTCCGGCCATGGACGCCTCCCTGCCGCCTGCCCTGGCGTCCTTGCTGAAACTGGCCCAAACGCCTGACGCCGTGGAGCAGGCCGCCGGATTCGGCCGCTGGTGGCTGGATGGGCGCAGCGGCCAGTTGCTGCTTTCGACCGGTGCGGCGCGGCTGCTGGATGTCGCGTCCGGCTGGCATGCCCGCCCCGATCAAGCCCTGACCCATGTGCTGGCGGACGACCGCGCCCGGCTGCCGGCCGTGCTTCACGGTGAGGCGGAAACGACCGGGGAGTGCGAATGCCGCATCATTCATGTGCTGGACGGCCTGCGCTGGGTGCGCTTCACGCCGTTGCCGCCAACACCGTCGCTGCCGGGCCTGAAGTCCGGCGTGCTGGTCGATGTGACGCAGGCCCGCCACGCGCAGATGCGCGAGCATTTCAGCCTGGAGTCCAGCCGCCTGCTGGTGGGCGCGAATTCGCTGGGCAAGGCGATCACCAAGGTCATCCAGCTGGTCTGCGAGAATCTGGGCTGGGAGTGGGGCGCGTACTGGGCGCTGGAACCGCACCCGATGGGCGCGCACCAGCTGGCCTGCGAGTATTACTGGCATGCCCCGGAATACCCGCTGGGGGCCTTTACCCGCGAGAGCAGCGCGCTGCGCATGCGGCCGGGCGAAGGCCTGATCGGCAACGTCTGGCGCACCGCCCGGCCCGCCTGGGTCGAAGACATGGCCAACGACCGCCACTTCCTGCGCCGCGAAGGCGCGCGCGCCTGCGGCCTGCAATCCGGTTACGCCTTCCCGGTTTCCTACATGACGGCTGACGGCCGCCGCCACAGCCCCGGCGTCATGGAATTCTTCAGCAAGCACGCCCGCCAGCGCGAGGCGCAGCTGCCCGCGCTGGCGGGCGTGATCGGCGCTCTGGTGGCGCAGGCGGTGCAGCGCATGGAGCAGCAGGAAAGCATCCGCAAGCTGTCGCAGGTGGATGACCTGACCGGCCTCTACAACCGCAACCGTTTCCACCAGATCCTGGATGCTGCCTGCCTCAGCGCCACCGCCGAAGGCGCGCAGTTCGGGGTGCTGTTCATCGACCTCGACCGCTTCAAGCCGATCAACGATGCCTTTGGCCACGATGCCGGCAACGCCGTGCTGCGCGAATTCGCGCAACGCCTGCAGCAGCTGGCCCCGCCCGGTTGCGCGGTGGGAAGACTGGGCGGCGACGAATTCGCCATGGTGACCGGCCCCGCCGATGCGGCGGTGACGCTGAAGCTTTTGGCCGAACGGGTGCTGCGCGCTGCCGTCACCCCGTTCTGGTTCGGCGACCAGGAACTGACGGTGTCGGCCAGCGTCGGCATCAGCCTGTTTCCGGACAACGGCTGGACCGGCGCGGAACTGATGCGCAGCGCCGATGCCGCCATGTACCGCAGCAAGCAGGGCGGCCGCAACGCCCTCAATTTCGTCTCCGACTGCGCCACCGCCGACCTCGCCGAGCAGCAGTCGTCGCTGGCGCAGCAGCTGACCATGGAGGCCGAGCTGAACCATGCGCTGATCAAGGGCGAATTCTTTCTGGAATACCAGCCGCTGTTCGACTTCGGCCGCTCCGGGCAGCGCATGGCGGCGGTGGAAGCGCTGATACGGTGGCGGCGCGGCAACGGCGAGCTGGTGTCGCCAGAGGTGTTCATTCCCATTGCCGAGCACAGCCGCCTGATCCTGCAGATCGGCCGCTGGGTGATGGAGCAGGCCTGCCGTGATCTCGCGCTGCTGCACCGGTCGGGTTTTCCCGAGTTGCAGGTCAGCATCAATATGGCCGCCCCTGAATTCGTCAATGCCCGCCTGCCGTCCGACCTGCTGGCGCTGACTGAGGCCTGCGGCATCGCGCCACAGCATGTTTGCCTTGAAATGACCGAAGGCATGGTGATGAAACATCCGGACAAGACGATACCGGTGATGGCGCTGCTGCGGCAGATGGGCTTCAAGATAAGCCTGGATGATTTCGGCATGGGCCATTCTTCACTGTCGCGGCTGAAGGAGTTGCCGGTGTCCTACCTGAAGATCGACCGCTCGTTCATTCGCGGCGTCCCCCGTGACCGCGGCGACAAGGCGATCATCCGCACCATCCTCGACCTCGGCCGCCACATGGGCGTGCCGGTGATTGCGGAAGGCGTGGAAACGGACGCCCAGTTCGGCTTCCTGCGGCAGTTCGGCTGCGCCCTGATCCAGGGCTTTGTGCTGGGGCGGCCGATGGGGTTGCGGGAACTGGTCGCGGCGGAAACACCGTCGAATGGCCCGGACTGATGCCGCCCGCCGGTTACACAAAAAACGAGCTGTTCAGTCTTTGTAGCACACAAACCGTTCGCTGACTCTCTAATCTGTATAGGACATGTCGTGGACATTTGTGGTCCGCCGCGTGTCTTTGTCCTTCTGATTAGCCGAGGTTGCCATGTCGCTTATTCGTCTGTGTTACGTCAGCCGAGCCACCTTCAAGCCGTATACGGTCAATGGAATGGACCAACAGGTCGCCGGGATCCTGTCGCAGTCCCGCATCAATAACCAGCGCCGCAATCTGGTGGGCGCGTTGTACTACGCCAACGGCGTGTTCTTCCAGTGTCTGGAGGGCGAGGAGTCCGCCATTGATCGCTTGCTGGAACAGCTGCAACAGGACAGCCGCCATACCGATTTGCGGGTGTTGAGCCGTGTGCCTATCCTGGAGCGGGCCTTCCAGGACTGGGAAATGAAGTTCGCGATGCTGGACCGGGAAATCCGCCAGTTCCTGCGTGAGCAGCAGCACGCCAAGTTCGACCCCTACAAGTTCACGCCCGCCATGACCGAAGAACTGGTGAAGGTGCTGTTGGCCGCCCAGGATGTGGAAACGGAACAGCTGGAAGCCGTCGCCGTCCATCAGCCGCGCCCGTCGTCCGCGTGGCATCAGCAGCCGGTATTCATGCTGGTGGTGGGCCTGCTGGCCGGGGCCGGCCTGATGGGACTGTTCGGGTATTGATCCGGAGAGCCTCATGAACGATCCTGTCCTGATCTACGGCGCCAA
>DASUIM010000465.1:0-3291 GCA_036279775.1 Fluviicoccus sp.
CCGTCGATGCCGCCGGGCAGACCAATGAAGATACCGAAATCGGTGATCGACTTGATGTTGCCGGAAACCTTCTGGCCCTTCTCGTGGTTCTTGGCGAACTCTTCCCAGGGGTTGGCCTTGCACTGCTTGATGCCCAGGGAAATACGACGGCGTTCTTCGTCGACTTCCAGCACCATGACGTCCACTTCGTCGCCGATCTGTACAACCTTGGACGGGTGGATGTTCTTGTTGGTGTGATCCATTTCGGACACGTGCACCAGACCTTCCACGCCCTCGGCGATTTCGGCGAAGCAGCCGTAATCGGTCAGGTTGGTGACGCGGGCGCGGGTGACGGTGCCCTTCGGGTACTTGGACATGATCGCCAGCCACGGATCTTCGCCCAGTTGCTTCAGACCCAGGGAAACGCGGTTGCGCTCGCGGTCGAACTTCAGCACCTTGACTTCCATTTCCTGGCCGACTTCAACCACTTCGCTCGGATGCTTGACGCGCTTCCAGGCCATGTCGGTGATGTGCAGCAGGCCGTCGATGCCGCCGAGGTCGACGAATGCGCCGTAGTCGGTCAGGTTCTTGATGACGCCCTTGACCACTTGGCCTTCTTGCAGTTGGCCCAGCAGTGCTTCGCGTTCAGCAGAGGATTCGGCTTCCATCACGGCGCGGCGGGACACCACGACGTTGTTGCGCTTCGGATCCAGCTTGATGACCTTGAACTCGAGTTCCTTGCCTTCCAGATGGGTGGTGTCGCGGATCGGACGGGTGTCGACCAGCGAACCGGGCAGGAACGCGCGGACCGGACCGATCTCGACGGTGAAGCCGCCCTTGACCTTGCCGGAGATGAGGCCGCGAACGATTTCGGCATCGTTGAAAATCTTTTCCAGGCGAGTCCACGTTTCGGCGCGCTTGGCCTTCTCGCGGGACAGGACCGTTTGCCCCATGCCATTGTCGAACGCGTCAACGACCACTTCAACCGTGTCGCCGACCTGGACTTCCAGTTCACGCTGGTCGTTCAGGAATTCTTCGCGGGGAACAACACCTTCGGATTTGAGACCGGTGTCCACAGTGACCCAATCGGAGTCAATGGCGACAACAACACCGGAAATGACAGCGCCGGACTCAAACTGAAGTTCGCTTTCGGCAAAGAGGGAGGCAAATGATTCGCTCATGAATATACTCAGGATGCAAGTGCATCATTTTTTGGCCGCGTACAACCAGCTTGCGCGCGGGCAGACAAATGAGGCGGACAACACGACCAGGCTGGTGACGCCGGGTTGCCGCCTTTCCAAACCGGAAAAGCCGGCATGACCGGCTTTTCCAACAAAAACCTGAAACTCAGGAACCCAAGTGGTCCCAGAACGCCCGGAGTGACGGCGTCTTGCAGGCTGCGGTGATCACGGCCTGAAGCACGGCTTCAATCCCCAGCGCCGTGCTGTCAAGGACAATGGCGTCGGCGGCGGGCTTCATCGGAGCCACGGCGCGCTGCGTGTCACGCAGATCGCGGGCGCGGATGTCCTCCAAAATGGCGGCTAAATTAGCATCAAAGCCCTTCTGGAGCAACTGCTTGTAACGTCTTTCGGCACGGGCCTCGGCCGAGGCCGTCAGGAAAATCTTCAGGCAGGCATCCGGGAATACCACCGTGCCCATGTCACGGCCGTCCGCAACCAGCCCCGGCATTTCACGGAAGGCATGTTGACGCTGCAGCAGCGCGGAACGGACTCCCGGCAATGCGGCAATGCGGGAGGCGGCGGCGCCGACTTCCTCGGTGCGGATGATTTGGGTGACATCATCCCCTTCCAGAATCAGCATCGCCTCGCCGTTATTGTCCTCAAACTGCACATCCAGATAGGCAGCCAATACTTCCAGCCCCTTTTCGTTGTCGGTCTGGACACCATGCTGCTGTGCGGCCAGCGCCAGCAGGCGATAGAGCGCACCGGAATCGAGAACATGGAAGCCGAGTTTCAGGGCCAGGCGATGGGCGATGGTGCCCTTGCCGGAGCCGCTGGGACCGTCAATGGTAATGACCGGCGGAATCTGCTGTTCGCGGACAACGGGTTCAAGGTCTGCACTCATGCGTGCCTCCAGCAAAATAATGACAGGGCTGCCTGGTGTTGGAATTCTTATGCGGCAGGCGCGTGCTTTTTATAGAAGTCCGGCCGGAAAAGCAACCGTAACCGGTAACAAAAGGTGCCTGAGGCCGCTTTTACCGGACGATTGCCCTCTGACCGGCAGGCTTCTAACGAAACAGATCCTGCAGCTCTTCGCTGGAGAAAATCTGGTCATACCATTCCTTGCGGATTTCCCGGCTCTGGATATCGGTCTTCACGCGCTTGATGAAGTCGTGGAAATCCTGATTGATGGTGGCCATCTTGTTCAGCACATCCCAATCCAGGGTCTCGGTGCGGGCAGCCGGGAAGATGATGCTCGACGCATCCGGCTCATTCGGATTCAACTCGATAATCCCGATACCGAAGGTCGCCGACAGCCGGCCCAGTTCGGAAATGAACTCTTCATCATCCGAGATGCGCGCCGCCACCAGATAGCCTTCATTCGCCCATGACGAATTGGAGACTGCCTGAAAGAAGGTTTCACGCAGGTTGGCGAAGTTCAGCTCGCGCTTCAATTCAAAGGAATAGAAGCGGACGGCCGTATTGCCCAGCGTCGAGTTCAACTCATACACATCGGTCTGCCACTCTTCCATCGGGAAGTAGCAACCCACCATGTCGGGGTGGAACCATTCGCCGTAGTCCTTGTTGTCGGTACGGCTGAGGCGGATGGTGCGGGTGTAGACGCGCAGGTGCAACGAAGCGAAATAGCTCAGCAGCGGATACAGATCCTTTTCGAGGAAGTTGCCACGCGCCACCGGACGCTTTTCAGCACCCTTCTTCGCATCCAGCGGCAGCTCCTGCAACAGCGGCAGCTCGAACGGAACCGGCATGTTCTTGAGGAAAAAGCGCACCGGCCGCGAGCCGGTCTTGATGAACGGCGATGCCGCATTGTCCCGCATGTCGATATACAGCCTGGCGCCAAGGGTACGCACAGGCGTCTTGCCGCGGGAACCGACCTGGGCGTCATAGCCTAATTGACGCGCCAGATCCCAGATTTCTTCCGAAGACAACGGCCGCTTTTGTTCCGTCAGCAAGCGCTTGGCCAGATCCAGAAAACTCAGTTTTTCCATGGCCAATTAGTTTTCCACCACGCGGATGTTCAGGCCCGCGCCACGCGCCAGTTCCACGAATCCGGGAAAGCTGGTGGCAACATTGGCGCAGTCGTTGATTTCAATGGGGCCGGTGGCGCGCA
>DASUIM010000466.1:0-2070 GCA_036279775.1 Fluviicoccus sp.
CCGTGATCGTGCGGCGGTGGCCGCGATCGACCACCGCGAGGCGCCATGTGTCGGTTCTGTCAGCGCGCACGCAGCGTGCCCCGGTATGGATCGCGGCGCCGCGTTCGGCGGCATCCAGCGCCGTGAGCACCACCAGGCGGGAATCGTCAACGACACAGTCCGAATATTCGAACGCCGTGCCGAACGGACGCTTCAGCGCGTTGCCGACCGGATGATGCGTAATGTCGAGGGTCGCTGATGGCGGCAGGCCACCCCGGTTCGTGAGGCCGTCATAAACATACAGGCCGGCCCGCAGCAGCCATGGCGGACGCTCCTCGGAATGGGCGGGAATCACGAAGCGCATCGGCCGGACCAGATGCGGCGCGATCCGGAGCCAGATCCGGCGCTCGGCGAGCGCCCGGCGCACCCGCCAGAACCCGCGGCGCTCCAGCACCGACAGATCGCCATGAATCAGCCGCGGCGTCGCCGACGAGGCGGCGCCGCCGAGATCGCCCTGTTCGAACAGAATGACCCGCAGGCCGCGGCCGGCCGCATCGCGCGCGAGGCTGACACCGTTCAGGCCGCCGCCGATGATCGCAAAGTCGTAATCCGCCATGAAGCCGTCGAGAGCGAGCGAAACGAAGCGCTCCCATCACTAGTACCCGGAATCAGAGCTGAGTGATACGGCGGCCTTTGAAACGGCGTTGACGGACCTTTTTCTTGGTCCAGACGAAGGGCTCGGCTCTGTCGTTGTATGCGTTGACGTAGGCATCGATGTGTTCCTGAAGCTGCTTGAGGCTCGTGAAGGAGGTGCCGCTGAGCGACTGCCCCTGCAAGATGGAAAACCATACTTCGACCTGATTGAGCCATGACGCACTTGTCGGCGTGAAATGAAATTGCACGTTGGGGTGGGCCTTGAGCCAGTCCTCGTTCTTTTTATGGGTGTTGAGGTTGTCGAGGATGACGTGAAGCTTGCGGTTCGGAAAAGCCGCGGTGACGCTGTTCATGAAATCGAGAAACTCGACGCGGCGCCGGCGTTTTGAATGGGTCGCGATGATCTTTCCGGTGGCGACTTCGAGCGCCGCAAACAATGTTGTGGTGCCATGCCGCTTGTAATCGTGGCTTTGGCCGGTCAAGGCGCGGCCATTGGGCAACTTCAGATAACCCTGCGCTCGCTCCAAAGCCTGGATCGAGGGCTTCTCGTCCACGCACAGCACAATGGCCTTCGCCGGCGGCGCGACATAGAGGCCGACAACATCGGCGGCTTTGGCCGTAAAGTTCGGGTCGTTGCTCTCGCACCAGGACTTGCGAGCCACCAGGTCAATCTTGTGGCTGCGCAGGAACCGCCAGACATATTGGACATCGACATCGCCCAGCGCCTCGGCCAGCAGGGGGCCGGTCCAGCGCGCAAACCCTTGCGGTGGCGGCTTATCCAGCAGCTTCAGAATCCGCTTGTCGGTCGTCTTCGTATAGATCGGCTGCTTGCCAGGCCGCGGCTTGTCTTGCAGCCCTTCAAGGCCATGGTCGGCATAGCGATGCCGCCAAAGGCTGACAATCCGCGGCTGGACCCCAACTTCCTTGGCGATCGACCGGGTGCTGCGCCCATCCGCCGCCAACAGAACTATCCGCGCCCGCTTCAAATCGCGCTGCAACGTCACCGGTGAGCGACAGCACGCCTCAAGCACCTTGCGATCTTTCCTCGAAAGGTGGACTTCTCTTGCTTCGGGTATCATCCCGACCTTGAATCACGACTCACGTTCCAAGAAAAGTGGGTACTAGCACAAAACCGGAGTCCGGCCCCAACCCATTTGTCGTGCTAGCGCCTGCGTCCGCGCTCCAGCGTTTCCGACGGCGCCTCGCCGAACCGGTCGCGATAGCTTCTGGAGAAATCGCTGAGATGCCAGAAGCCGAAGGCCAGCGCGACGGCCTTGACGCTATCGGCGCCCGCCAATAGCCGCCCTTGTAGTCGTTGGTGACTTCCATGGAGACCACGTATTTCGGGTTCTTGAAGCCGAGCTTCGTCGGCACGCGGATCTTCATCGGGAAACCGTAGGCGCGCGGCAGGATCTCGCTCGCGTATTTGAACGTCAT
>DASUIM010000467.1:0-1465 GCA_036279775.1 Fluviicoccus sp.
CGACACCGGTCTTCCGGATTTCCCCCAACCAGCCTGCAGCCCTTTCCTATGACAGCACCCCTCGTAGTCTGGCAACTGACGGACGGCAAGCCGGGTCATGAACATCAGACCCTGGGCCTGATCCGCGCCATGGAACGGTTGCTTCCGGTGCAGACCATCCGCATCGACTTGCGGCAACAGCCGGTGGGCATCATGGATATCCTGATGCGCCGGTTTCCCAATGATTACCCGGAGCCGTCGCTGGTGCTGGGCGCGGGCCACGGCACGCATCTGGCGCTGCTGGCGGCGAAACTGGCCACCGGCGGCCGCACCGTGGTGCTGATGAAGCCCTCGCTGCCGTTGAGCTGGTTTGATTATGTGATCATGCCGCAGCACGACCATCCTCCACACCAGCCGCATGTCATGGGCACCTACGGTGTGCTGAATCCGGTCACGCCGGCCCCGGCGCTGAAACCCGATCGGGGCCTGATGCTGCTGGGCGGGCCTTCCAAGCGCCACGGCTGGGACGAAGACAGCATGGTCAGCCAGATGACAGCGGTGCTGGCGGCCAATCCGACTGTGCAATGGCAGATCAGCACCTCGCGCCGCACCCCGGAACACACCTTCCTCGAAATCCGCAACATTGCCCCGCACGCCAAGGTGTGGTCCGCCAGTGAAACGCCGCAGGGCTGGGTGGAACAGCAGTTGCAGGAAGCCGGGCAGGTCTGGGTCAGCGAGGACAGCGTCTCGATGATATTCGAAAGCCTGACAGCGGGCGGGCAGGTGGGCGTGTTGCAGACGCCGCGCTTGCAGGAAGACCGCATTACCCAGGCCATCGACCAGTTACTGGTGCAACGCTGGCTGACCTCGTTCGAGTCCTGGCGGAAGAGCGGCGTGCTGCAACGCGCACCGCGTTTCTGCGAGGCCGATCGCGCGGCGGACTGGCTGCTGCGTTGCGAAGGGCTGTTGACGACGGCGACCGCCTAAGCGGTTCACCGATCATTGTCAGGAGAGTCACAAGATGCGGATTTGTCAGGTTCTGGCCAGTTGGGGCCACGGCGGCTTGGAAAAGCATGTGGTGGAACTGGGCAATGCCCTGTGTGAAGAGCACGAGGTGGCGGTGATCGCCCATCCGGAAATGCAGTCCCGCTTCGATCCGCGCATTACCTTCATTCCGGTGGATTTCTCGCGCGGGCGCTGGTCGCCCGGTCTGCACCGCGATCTGCTGGCGGCGCTGAAGTCCTGGCCGGCGGATATTGTCCATGCCCAGGCGAACAAGGCCGCCAGTCTGGTCGGCCGCTTGCGGCCGCTGGTGAAGGCGGGCGGTTTTGTCGCCACGCTGCATAACCAGAAGGGTTCCACCGGCATGTTCCGCCATTTTGACCATGTCATCGCCGTCAGTCCCGGTATCGCCGTGCTGATCAAGAGCCGGCCGGTCACCGCCATTTACAACGGCATACGCGCACCGCAGCCGGTGGAAAACGGT
>DASUIM010000468.1:0-4513 GCA_036279775.1 Fluviicoccus sp.
TCCGACTGGATCATGCGCTGCAAGCCCAGCACTGTCTGGTACGGCGCCATCCGCTGCACAAAGTTGGTCGCCCAGTCTGGCGCGCTTCCACCCGGATCAATAAAACCTTCCGAGACATTTTGCCAGCGGTTATTGCCCGCCGGTGACCACTTCACCGTCATGTTTTCCGCCACCATGCGCACATAAGGCGGCTTGGGCGGAAGGTAGTCGGGCACAGACTCGATCTTCATCATGGCATAACCCGTTTTCGGCGAGTATGGCGTGATGGTGGAGCGCAACACCGCATCCCGGTCCGGCAGCGTGGCCGGGGCTTTATGGACGATGTACCAGTAAAACTCGCGATCCGAGACCCGCTTCAACAGTCGCGCCTCCTTGAGCTGATAGTACCAGCGATTGTAATTGGGCAGATCAAAGGTCACGCGGGCGATGTCATTGAGGGTGCCCTCGACCTCGTATTCAATCTTGAACGAGCGAAGCGACTTGCCCTCCTCGCGCCTGCCCCAGGCGGTAATGCCGTGCCGTTTATCTTTTTTAATCACTTGCCATTCCGTGGGATCGGCTGAACCCTGACGGAGATCTTCCAGATCGTTATCACGGGCGGCTGACGCGGTCTGGCTCACGGCCAGCATCAGGGCAGGTAAAGTCCAGCAGGGGAAGAATCTCATGTTCATTTTGGCTTCTCGCTTTTATTCTGGTTTGACGGTCTTTGCCACTCAACACCAGGTTCATGCCCCTTTACACGGGCACCACCGGCATGAATGTCGTTTCGCTACGCGCGTTCACAGGGGGCTGGACATCACGTCATGCCGGTACGGAAACCGCGCCACAAAGTGTTCGGCCAGGGCAGTGATCATCAGACTGGGGTTCACGCCGATATTGGCGGGAATCGCCTCGCCGTCAACGACATATTGCCCGTGCTTTCCACCATCCTGTTTTGCGCAAAGCTGTTGCTAATCCTGGTCACGGCACCCTGCTGGACTGATTTACCTCAGTCCTTGTATACCCCGTAGGAAAAGGCCGGCGGCTCCTTGCCCTCGGCGAACTCCTCCAGCCGCAGCATCCGCAACACCCCCAGCACCGTCTGGTACGGCGCCGTGCGCTGCACGAAATTGATCGCCCAGTCCGGCGCCGCGCCACCCGGATCGACATACCCTTCCGATACGTTCCGCCAGCGGTTCTTGCCGATGGGCGTCCATTTCACCGAGTAGTTCTCCGCCACCATGCGCACATAAGGCGGCTTGGGCGGCAGGTAGTCGGGCACCGACACCACCTCATGCATGGCATAACCCGTCTTCGGGCTGTAGGGCTGGATGGTGACATGCAGCACCACATCCCGGTCCGGCAGCGGCGCAGGCGCATCATGCACCGCGTAGTAATAGAACTCACGATCGGACACGCGCTTCAGCAACTTCGCTTCCTTCATCTGGAAGAACCAGCGCGGATAGTTCGGCAGATCGAACGACACCCGCGCCAGCGCATCCAGGCTGCCTTCCGCCTCGTATTCCACCTTGAAGGAACGCAGCCGCTTGCCCAGATCGCGCTTGGCATAGAGCTTGATCTGGTGCCGCCGATCATTCTTGATCAACTGCCATTCATTGTCGTCCGGCGCGCCGCGCAATTCGTTCAGGTCATCGTCGGCCGCCCGGACCGGGGCGTTCAGGAAAAGGGTCGCCGCACAGGCGGCAAGACGCAGTCGCTTCCGGAAAATCAGGTTCATGAAAACCTCACAGGGAGTGAAATGGTCGGGGAAAGCCGGTTTCGGCGGGTTGGCAACATCACACCGTCACCACCGGCATGAAACGGGTGAAGTCGCGTTCCTCTTCCACGGCGGCGGACGTGACCGCCCGCGCCGGAAACCGCGCCGCAAAGCGCTCCGCCATCGCCGTGATCGTCAGGCTGGGATTCACCCCGACATTGGCGGGAATGGCCGCGCCGTCCACCACATAGAGGCCGGGATAGCCGAAGACCTCGTGGTTGCTGTCGATCACCCCGTCTGCCGGTGAAGCCGCCATCACCGCCCCACCGAGGATGTGGGCGGTTACCGACAGGTTGCCCAGGCTTTCCACGATCATGTTCTGCGGAATGCCGTTGCTGACCTCTGCGACGGCGCGGGCGGCGGCATTGGCCTGCGGCAGGTAGGACGGCGTGCGGCCGCCCTTGGCCGGTTCCGACTTCAGCCCGAAGCGGAAACCGCGCAACAGCGTGCGGCCGAAACGGAAGCGCATTTCGTTGTCGGCCTGCTGCATCACCGTCAGGTAGGTGGTGCGCTTGTGCCAGTTGCGGGCGAAATAGACGCGGAAGGCGTTGAAGGGATGGCGCAGGTAGGCCCACAGCGTCAGCACGGCGCGGCGGACGGGATTGGCGTCGTCCACCATCGGCACCATGTAGAATTTCATCAGGCTGTAGCTGGGCGGCAGGCGGTTCTGCGTCAGGTGCGTCTTGTCGTCGGCGTAGAAGTGGGTGGAAATGGCCGCACCCTTGGTCACGTCCACGTCCGGGTCGCGTGACAGGATGCCCACCAGCGCCTCGCTGTTGGTGCGCACATGCTCGCCCAGCGCCGCCGACAGTTTCGGCAGGGTGCGGTAGCGGTCGCGCGAGGCGAACAGCAGTTCCTGCGTGCCCAGCGCTCCCGCCGCCAGGATCACCCGCCGCGCCGTCAGCGGGGCATAGCTCCGGCCTTTTTCCCAGGGATGCTGCAGGTGCAGCCGGTAGCCGCCCGCCGCCAGCGGTTCGATATGGGTGACCTTGCGTTCCGGCATCACGGCTGCCCCGGCGCGTTCGGCGAAGTACAGGTAGTTCTTGTCAAGCGAGTTCTTCGCGCCATAGGCGCAGCCGGTAAAGCAGCGCCCGCACTGCGTGCAGCCCTGGCGGTCGGGTCCCTGGCCGTTGAAATAGGGGTCGGGCGTTTGCCATTCCGGCGACCCGAAAAAGATGCCCTGCGGCACCGGGCCGAAGGTATGGGCCGCGCCCATCCGCGTTGCCGCCTGCTCCAGCCAGTGGTCCTGGATGCCGCGATAGGGGTTGTCGCCAATGCCGAGCATGCGCCGCGCCGTTTCGTAATGCGGCGCCAGTTCCGCGCGCCAGTCGGCATTCAGCCCCGACCAGGCCGGATCCCGGTAAAAGGCCTCTTTCGGCTCCAGCAGCACCGCGCCGTAGACATTGCTGCCGCCGCCGACGCCGATGCCGCGCAGGATCGCCACGTGGCGGAACACTTCCTGGGCGAAGAAGCCGGTCAGGCCCAGCGCGGGCATCCAGGTCAGCGCGCTATTGCTGACCGCCGCCGCCTCGAAATCCTCCGGCGTCAGGCGGCGGCCCATTTCCAGCACGCCCACCTTCCAGCCCTTTTCCGCCAGCCGCAGCGCACTGACGCTGCCACCGAAACCGGAGCCGACAATCAGCACGTCGTAATCGAATTCGGCGCTCATGACGGTTCGCGCTCCAGCAGGAAGGGGAAGGCCAGGCCGCGCAGCAGCGGCAGGTCAAGGCGGGTCATGCCCAGCAGGGTGTGCTCGTCCAGCGCGCGCAGCTCGTCGGTCACCCAGCGCCACGGCACCGGGCCGGACGCGCCGTAGGTCAGCGCCACCACCGCCCCGCCGTCCAGCGCCGAGGGCTGCACCCGCGCCTGCATCGACAGTGCGTCTACGGTGCCCTGCCCGCGCGCCAGCACGTTGGTGGCGCTGTCGGGCGTCAGGAATTTCTTGCCGCGCCAGCCCCACAGCCCGCCCAGATAGCAGGCGGGCATGCCGCCCAGCCGCAGCCACAGCGGGCCGACAAAACGGGCCTTCCAGAAGCCGTGGCGCTGGGCTTCGGTGGGCAGGGTGGCGGCGGCGAAGCGCTGCTTCAGGCCGGACAGGGAAATACGGGGGTCAATGACGGACATGGTTCGGTCTCCGAAAGCGGTCAATGCTGCACGGCCAGCCGCCGCGCGCCCCAGGCATACAGGCGGTGCGCCAGCGAGGGCATCAGCCGGGTCAGGCCGTCATAGAACACCGCATCGATGCCGACCAGCTGCCGGGAACTCCGCGCTTCCACGGCGTCGAGGATGATGCGCGCCGCCTGCTCCGGCGAGGTCAGCGAGGCGGCGTTGTGGGCGCGGTGCACGTCTTCCTGAGACGCCCCGGCATTGATGAATTTGCGTACCTTGGAGTTGCGCACGATCTCGGTCTTGATGCCGCCGGGCATCACCAGCAACACCTGCACCCCGGCGTCACGCACTTCCTCGCGCAGTGCATCGCAGAAACCGCGCACCGCGCTCTTGGCGGCGCAGTACGGACCGTTGTTGGGCGCGGCGATGAAGGAATGGATGCTGCCCAGGTTCACCACCACGCCCCGGCGCGCCCGCACCTGCGGCAGGAAGGCGCGCGTGCCGTGCACCACGCCCCAGAACAGGATGTCGAACACCCAGCGGAATTCCTCGTAGGGCACGTCCTCCAGCGTATCCAGCAGCGCCACCCCGGCGTTGTTGATGATCACATCCACCCCGCCCAGCTCGGCGGCGGCCGCAGCGGCCCAG
>DASUIM010000469.1:0-2356 GCA_036279775.1 Fluviicoccus sp.
TGTCGAACCTGTCCCTTTTCCCGGCTAGCCCATGACCGCCTTTGTCCTTGCCCTCGGGGTCGCCCTTTTCGCCGTGCTGCTGCTGTCGCTGTTTTCCGGCGGCCTGCTGGGCTTTGCGGCGGAAAAGTTCCGCATCGAGGCTGACCCGATTGTCGACCGCATCGACGCCCTGTTGCCGCAGACCCAATGCGGCCAGTGCGGTCATCCCGGCTGTCACCCCTATGCCGAGGCCATCGCCGCCGGCGAGGCCATCAATCATTGTGTCCCCGGCGGTCAGGACACGATCGACAGGCTGGCCGAGCTGCTGGGTGTCGATTCGATTCCGCTGGATGCTGAATATGGCGTGGAACAGGAGGTGCGCAATGTCGCCTTCATCCGGGAAGAGGAATGCATCGGTTGCACCAAATGCATCCAGGCCTGTCCGGTGGATGCCATCATCGGGGCTGCCAAGCATACGCACACGGTCATTACCCGCGAATGCACCGGCTGTGACCTGTGCGTGGAGCCCTGCCCGGTGGATTGCATTGACATGGTGCCGGTACCGGTCACCCGCCAGACCTGGCACTGGTCTCCTCCCCCCGGCGTCGGTGCAACGCCGGCCCGCCTTCCGCAACTCATTCCGGTCCGGCAGGTGGGATAAGCCATGAAATACGCACCCTGGCGCATGCCCGGCGGTATCCATCCGCCCGAACACAAGAGCGAATCGGTGTCGTCGCCCATCCGCTTTGCCGGTTTGCCATCACGTCTGATCATCCCGATGATCCAGCATGTGGGCGAAGAAGCCAGGCCGATTGTGTCCGTTGGGGACAAGGTTCTGAAAGGGCAGAAAGTCGGGGAAGTCCGGGCTTTTGTTTCCGCGCCGGTGCATGCCACCACTTCGGGTACGGTGATTGATATCGGAATGTATCCGGTGGATCACCCTTCGGAATTATTGGCGCAATGCGTGGTGATTGAACCTGACGGCCGGGATGAATGGACCGCTCTGGCCGGTCTGGACGATTACCGGCAGGCCACCGCGTCAACCCTCCAAGCCCTGATCCGCGAAGCCGGCATTGCCGGGATGGGCGGCGCGGGATTCCCCACCGGAGCCAAGTTGAGCCTGAAGCCTGACACGGTGGTGGATACTGTGGTGATCAACGCCATGGAATGCGAACCTTACATTACTGCCGATGACGCCTTGTTGCGCGAACACGCCGCCGCAGTGCTGGCGGGTGGGGAAATCGTTTTGCACATGCTGGGCGCGCAGCGGCTGATCGTCGGGATTGAAGACAACAAGCCGGAAGCAATACTGGCCTTGCAGCAGGCGGTGCAGGACCGGCCGCATATTGAAATTCTGGCGACACCGGCGCGTTATCCCTCCGGCGCGGCGCGGCAAACCGTGTATATTCTGACCGGGCGCGAGGCCCCGGCTGACGGCCGCACGACCGATGTCGGTGTGTTCTGCCTGAACGTCGGTACGGCCTATGCCATCCATCGCGCCATCGAGCATGGTGAACCGTCCATTTCCCGCATTACCACGGTAACCGGACTGGGCGTAAGCTCGCCCGGTAATTTCGAGGTGCGTTTCGGCACGCCGGCGGAGTTCCTGCTGGCACAGGCCGGAGTCCACTACGACCGGGTCAACCGCCTGATTGTCGGCGGCCCGATGATGGGCTACACCCTCCCCGACCTGCAGGTACCGGTGGTGAAGACCACCAATTGCCTGATTGCCGCGACCCCGGTCGATTTCCCGCCGCCTCCCCCGGAGATGCCCTGCATCCGTTGCGGCGCGTGCGAGGATGTCTGTCCGGTCAACCTGCTGCCGCAACAGTTGTTGTGGTTCGCCAAGTCGGAAGAATGGGACAAGGCGGAAGCGCATCACCTGGATGACTGCATCGAGTGCGGAGCTTGCGCCTTCGCCTGCCCCAGCCATATTCCGCTGGTGCAGTATTACCGCTTCGCCAAGGGTGCCATCGCGGAAGAACGCCGTGAAGCCGAAAAGGCTGAGCTGGCCCGCCAGCGTTTTGAACGCCGCAAGGAACGAATGGCGCGGGAGGAAGCCGAGAAGGAAGCCCGTCGCAAGGCCAAGGCGGAAGCCGCCGCCACACGCGTGGCTCCTGTGATCGCCGAGGCCGGAGCAACGGTTGCCGTCCCCCTTCCGGACGCCAAGGCGCTGACCATTGCCGCCGCGCTGGCGCGCAGCAACCTGAAAAAGGCGGAAAAGCGCCTGGCCGTTGCCCGCGACGCCGGTGAAGACACTTCCGACCTGCTAGCCGAAATCCAGACGCTGAGCGATGCAGTCGCTGCCGCCGAAGCCGCCCTGCAACAAGCCCAGACGGCCACGACCTAGAGAACTGCATATGGCGCTGATGACCGT
>DASUIM010000470.1:0-1699 GCA_036279775.1 Fluviicoccus sp.
TACTATTTCTTCAAGTTGATTCAGCGCATCCGCGACAATGTTCCCAAGTGGTTACCCCTGCTGGGCATTGACGGCGGCCAAATGCCCGTTTGCCCCGTTGATTACGTGGCGGATGCGGTGGATCACATTGCCCACAAGGACGGACTGGACCGCAAGGTGTTCTGTCTGGTGCAAAACCCGGCTCCGACCGTCGGCGAGATGATGCAGATCCTCTTTGCCGCCGCGCACGGCCCCGAGTTTGCCAGGAACCTGCCGCTGGGCGATGTGAAAATTCCGGGCAAGGCCCGCGAACTGCTGGGCAAGCTGGGCAGCTCCGGTTTGGCGACCGCCATTTCCAAGTCGATCGGCATTCCCATGTCCGCCCTCGGCTTCGTCTTCAACAAGGCGGAGTACGATGACACCCACACCCGCAAGGCGCTGGCGGGCAGCCACATCAAGTGCCCGACGCTGGATACCTACGCCGAAAAGCTGTTTGAATACTGGGAATGGTACCTGGACGATACCGCCTTCGCCTCTGGCAAGGCGCTGCGCGTGGTGCGCGGCAAGACCGTGCTGATCACCGGCGCTTCCAGCGGCATCGGCCTGACCGTGGCCAAGAAACTGGGCAAGGCCGGCGCGCGCGTGCTGCTGGTGGCGCGTGGTGTCGAGAAGCTGGAGCAGACCGCGGAAATGATCCGCGCCGTTGGCGGCGAAGCCTATATCTATCCCTGTGACCTGACCAACCTGCAGGCCATTGATGAAATGGCGCGGCAGGTGCTGGTGGATCAGGGGCATGTTGATATCCTGATCAATAACGCCGGTCGCTCCATCCGCCGTGCCGTGGTCGAGTCCTACGAGCGTTTCCATGACTTCGAGCGCACCATGCAGCTGAATTACTTCGGCACCATTCGCCTGATCATGGCGCTGCTGCCGTCGATGCAGGCGCGCAAGCGCGGCCAGATCATCAACATCTCGTCGATCGGCTGTCTGGCCAATGCGCCCCGCTTCTCGGCCTACGTGGCCAGCAAGGCCGCGCTGGATGCGTTCACCCGCTGCCTGTCGGCTGAAGTGAAGGCCTACAACATCGAGACCACGGCCATCTATATGCCGCTGGTGCGCACGCCGATGATCGCGCCGACCAAGATGTACGATTATGTGCCGACCTATACGCCGGATCAGGCCGCCAACCTGGTGATCAAGGCCATTGTCGACAAGCCGAAGCGCATCAAGACTTCGTTGGGGCAAACCGCCGAGATTTCCTATGCGCTGTGGCCGAAGCTGAACGACCGCATCCTCAGCCTGGGCTTCAAGCTGTTCCCGTCCTCGGCCGCCGCCAAGGGCGTCAAGGAAGAGAAGCCAAGCGCCGCCGCCATTGCGCTGGCGAACGTGCTGCCGGGTCAGCACTGGTAAGATTTGCAACCGGTTGGAAACTTCAGGGGCGCGGATGCGCCCCTTTTTTTCGTCACCTCCCCCACGACGGATGCACAGTGGTAAGATGCCGTTCTCCTATTCCAAGCAAGGCCGCTGCTCCGCTGATGAAAACCCCGAAACGCCTCGAACCCCTGCTCGAAGACGGTTTAATTGACGAAGTGGTCGCGCAACTGAAGAGCGGCAAGGAAGCCACGGTTTATCTCGTCCGTTGCGGCGAAAAACTGCGTTGCGCCAAAGTCTACAAGGACGCCAATCACCGCAGTTTCCGGCAGGCCACCGTCTATCGCGA
>DASUIM010000471.1:0-4991 GCA_036279775.1 Fluviicoccus sp.
CCCGGAGTCCGCATGGATTTTTCACTCTCCCCCGAAATCGAGGATTACCGCCTGCGCGTGCGCGCCTTCGTCGAGCGCCATGTCATGCCGCTGGAGAAGGACAAGAGCGTCTTTGACGCCCACGAGAACATCCGGGAGTCCGTGGTGGCGGAAGTCCGCGCCAAGGCCCGGGCGGAAGGGCTGTGGGCCTTCCAGATGCCGAAATCGCGCGGCGGCCAGGGGCTGGGCGTGGTCGGCATGGCCGCCTGCTATGAAGAAGCGGCGCGCTCGCCCTTCGGCCCGGTGATGATCAACGCCGCCCCGCCGGACGACGGCAACATGATCGTGCTGGAAAAGATTCTGAAAACCGAGGCGCTGAAGGAGCGCTGGCTGCAGCCGATCATCGACGGCAAGGTGCGCTCCGCCTTCGCCATGACCGAACCGCAGGGCTGCGGCTCCGACCCCTCGCTGACCTACACCCGCGCCGAAAAACGCGGCGACAAATGGATCATCACCGGCCGCAAGTGGTTCATCACCGGCGCGGAAGGCGCGCAGCATTTCATCCTGCTGGCGCGCACCTCGGACGACGAACGCAAGGGCCTCACCGCCTTCCTGTTTGATGCCGACCAGCCCGGCTGGCGCATCGAGCGCCGCATCCCGATCATGGGGCCGGAGGAACACGGCGGCCATTGCGAGATCGTCTTCGACGGTCTGGAAATTCCCGATGAATGCCGCCTGCTGGAAGTCGGCGACGGCCTGAAGGTGACGCAGATCCGCCTCGGCACCGCCCGCCTCACCCACTGCATGCGCTGGCTGGGCCTCAGCAAGCGCTGCCTGGAAGAGGCCGGGACCTATGTCTCGCACCGGCAAAGCTTCGGACAGACGCTGGCCGGGCATGAAGGCGTGCAATGGATGCTGGGCGATGCCGCCAAGGACATCCACATCGGCCGGCTGCTGACCATGCAGGCGGCGTGGAAGCTCGACCGGGGCGATTTCGCCCGCACCGACATCTCCATCGCCAAGATCCATGTCGCGGACACCCTGCACAAGGCGGCCGACACCGCCATCCAGCTGCTGGGCGCGCGCGGCTACTCCAAGGACACCATCGTCGAGTGGATCTACCGCTACGCCCGGCAGGCGCGGCTGGTCGACGGTGCGTCCGAAATCCACAAGATGGTGCTTTCGCGCGCCTACCTCGCCGAGGGCCAGGACTTCTTCCACTGGGGGGTATAAGACCCCGGGCGGGTCACCGGCTGCATACTGACACTGGAAATTTCACAAAAAGGCCCTATCTTGTCAGTCTGTCTTCCGAGAACCCGCCCCATGCAATCACACCTGTCGCAGCAACTGGCCTGGCTGAACCCGCAACCCCACGTCCTCCGGGGCATGTTGCGGGGCCTGGAGAAGGAAACACTGCGCATGTCCCCGGACGGCATGATCGCGCAGACGCCGCATCCGGAAGCCCTGGGCTCGGCCCTGACCCACCCGCACATCACCACCGACTATTCGGAAGCGCTGCTGGAGCTGATCACGCCCGCCACCGGCAGCATTGCCGAAACTCTGGGCTTCCTCGACGACCTGCATACCTATGTCTACCGGCATCTGGGCGAGGAGCGGCTGTGGCTGAACTCCATGCCCTGCATGATCGGCCTGGACGACGAGCAGATCCCGCTGGCGCAGTACGGCACCTCGAACATCGGCCGCCTGAAGACCCTCTACCGTCACGGCCTCGGCGTACGCTACGGGCGCAAGATGCAGACCATCGCCGGCATCCACTACAACCTGTCCTTCCCCGACACCTTCTGGGATGCCTGGCAGGCCGCGCTGGGCGACACCCGTCCCCGCCAGGACTTCATCAACGAGAAGTATTTCGCGCTGGTGCGCAACTTCCAGCGCCACAGCTTCCTGCTGCTGTACCTGCTGGGCGCCAGCCCGGCGGTCTGCGCCTGTTTCCTCGTCGGCCGCCGGCACGGCCTGCAAAGCCTGGGCAGCAACACGCTTTACCAGCCGCACGCCACCTCGCTGCGCATGAGCCGCCTGGGCTACCAGAACACCGTGCAGCGCGACCTGCGTGTCTCCTACAACCGCCTCGACCATTACATCCGCGACCTCAGCCACGCCATCCACACCCCGTATCCCGCCTTCGAGCAACTGGGGGTGAAGAACGCCGGGGGCGAATACATCCAGATGAACAGCAATGTGCTGCAGATCGAGAACGAGTATTACGGCCTGATCCGTCCGAAACGCACCACCCTGCGCGGCGAGAAACCGACCCAGGCCTTGCGCGCGCGCGGGGTGGAATACGTGGAGCTGCGCTGCGTCGACCTCAACCCCTTTGCCCCCACCGGCATCGACAGCCCCACCGCCCATTTCCTGGAGGTTTTCGCGCTGCACTCGCTGCTGTACAGCGAAGCACCGTTCACCCCGGCCGAATACGCCCATCTGGGCGAGCGGCAGGAAGCCATGGTGGAACGCGGCCGCGAACCGGGCCTGCAACTGCTGGTCGATGAAGAACCGGTGGCATTCGCCGACGTGGCCGGACGGCTGCTGGCGGAAATGGCCGACGTGGCCACGCTGCTGGACCAGGCGCACCAGACGAAGCAGTACAGCGCCGCCATCCTGGAACAACAGCAAAAGCTGGGGCAGCCCGACCAGACCTATGCCGCGCGCGTGCTGGAAGCGATGAAGGCGCACGGCGACAGCTTCTTCGCCTTCGGCAAGGCAGTGGCGGAAGAACACCGCGCCCTGTTCCGGGAACGCCGGCTCAGCCCGGAACGCGAAGCCCTGTTCCGGCAACAGACAACAGACTCGCTGCAGGCCCAGGCCGACCTCGAGGCGGCTGATACGCTCAGCTTTGACGACTTCCTGGCGGCGTATAACGCCGCTTAACCAAAAGGGACTTGTTGATCCGGCCGGGATTGCCTAAGTTGGCGCGCAGTCCGATCCCCCGGCCGGGGATCGCTTATTTTCCGGGAGTCCCGCATGACCTTGCCCTCACCCCGCCTCACCAACCTCGGCCTGTTCGCCCTGATGCTGGTTGGCATGGCCTTCGCCCTCTACCTGCAGCATTACCAGAACTACGAGCCCTGCCCGCTCTGCATCTTCCAGCGGGTGGCGTTGATGGGCGTCGGTTTCAGCGCGCTGCTGGCCGCCCTGCACAACCCGGCCGCCACCGGCCGCCGCGTCTACGCCGGTCTGACGCTGCTGTCGGCACTGGCCGGGGCCGGGGTGGCGGGCCGCCACACCTGGCTGCAGCACCTGCCGCCGGAAGACGTGCCCGCCTGCGGCCCCGGCCTGGACTACTGGATGCAGACCTTCCCGATGCAGGAGGTCATCCAGAAGGTGCTGCACGGTTCGGGCGAATGCGCCAAGGTCGACTGGGTGTGGCTGGGCCTCAGCCTGCCGGAGTGGACGCTGGTGATGTTCAGCGGCATCGTGCTGGTCTGCGGCTGGCAGCTGCTGCGCCGCTGATTCCGGCGTCGGTCCAACAAAAAGGGCGGCCCTTGCGGGGCCGCCCTTTTGCGTTCCGGAACCGGCGGAATTACTTCGCCTTCTTCTTCCCGGCAGGCTTGTCGGACTTGGCCGACTCGTCGCGCGTCACCTTGATCAGCTCCACTTCAAACACCAGCACGGCATTCGGCGGAATCGAGCCGGCGCCCATTTCGCCATAGCCCTTGTCCGAGGGAATGACGAAGCGGTACTTGGCGCCTTCCTTCATCAGCTGCACGCCTTCGGTCCAGCCCGGAATCACCTGGTCGAGACGGAAACTGGCGGTCTGGTTGCGGGCAATCGAACTGTCGAAGACGGTGCCGTCAATCAGCTTGCCTTCGTAGTGGACTTCGACGGTATCGGACGGCTTGGGGCTGGCGCCCGTGCCTTCGCGCAGCACTTCATACTGCAGGCCGGAAGCGGTGGTCTTCACCCCGGTCTTCTTCGCGTTCTCGGTCAGGTACGTCTCGCCCTTGGCCTTGTTTTCCTGGGCCTGACGCTGGAACGCGGCCTGGTCTTCTTCCATGCGGCGGTTCTTGTAGTCGGTCAGCAGCTTGCGCATGGTTTCTTCCGCCACGGCCGGCTGCTTGCCGCCGTAGCCGTCACGGAAACCGGCGACGAACTTCTCGACATCCAGGCCGTCAATGGCGGACTGGACGTTCTTGCCCGTCATGAAGCCCATGCTGTAGAACACATTGCCGTCATCGCGGGCGGCGGCAGGCGCGGCGGTCGCGGAGGCCGCGGCGGCGGTATTGTCAGCCGCGTGGACGGCCCCGGCCGCCAGCAGGGCGGCAACCAGAAAAAGACGTTTCATAAACACTCCGGCGTTGTTGTTATCGCAAACCGGTCGAGCATACTTGCGCCACCGCAAATAAGCTATCTCCCCCGTGTTCACCTTCGGTTACAGACGGATTGTCCGACCAGATTCTCGCTTTTGACACGCGATTGGTTTACTTTTAAGGCGTATCCCTAAACCCTTTGTGGAGATTCATCATGGCTGGCAAGAAGAAAGCCGAAAAGTCGACCAACGACAAGCTGGTCGAAAAGACCACCGCGCAAGTTCAGAAGCTGGCCGACAAGGCCCAAAAGGAAACGGACAAACTGCTGGAATCCTACCGCAAGCTGGTGAAGAAGGCCGAAACCCGCTACCAGGAAATCCTCGGTCAGGTTTCCGACAAGATGAAGACCGGCGACACCAAGGCGCTGAAGCTGCTGAAGGACGCCCAGGCCCACGCCGAAGCCGCCCTCGAAGCCGCGAAGAAGGACTATGAAAAGGCCAAGGCCATGTTCCAGCAAAGCGAGCTGAAGTCCTTCCTGCAAGGCACCCTCGCCAAGGGCAAGGAAGCGGCCAACGCCATCGCCGACGTGATGAAGAAGGATGTCAGCGATGTCGCCAACGACGTCAGGAACGAAGCGGTGAAGATGGCCTCCGAAGTGAAGAAGGAAGCCACCAAGATTTCCGCCGACGTCAAGAAGGAGGCCACCAAGCTCTCCGCCGAAGTGAAGAAGGAAGCCACCAAGGT
>DASUIM010000472.1:0-1247 GCA_036279775.1 Fluviicoccus sp.
ATTGGTCCGCTAAAGCCATTGTTTTTCGTGGGGATTGCCCCCATTATCCGCCTCATTCCCCCTCCAGACTGGAAACTCTCCGATGAGCTACGACATCGCGCTGCAGCGACTGGCCGCAACCCTGAAGACCACGCCCGCCGAACTGGCCGGGCTGGAAAGCCTGACCCCCGAGCAGGTGGACCAGTTGAACACCATCATGGTGAACGCCCTGCACCAGCAACATGAAGCCATGAAGGAAGCCATTGATCGCGGACTCGATCACGTGCCGTCGCTGCTGCGCGGCGCGGTCAAGAAAATTGTGCGCGGTTAAACGGAGAACCATTCCATGAGCAAACTCGATACCCGCGCCGAACTGATCAAGCTGTCGCGCATGACGCAAGTGACCGAGGCCGATCTGGCCTTTCTGGAAGATGTGCCGCTGCCCGCGCTGATCAAGGTGCGCGAGCTGGCCAGTGACCGCGTGTTCAGCGACGGCCGCAAGCTGTTCCAGAACCTGGCGTCGGCCAGCAAGCTGATGCCGAACGGGCTGACGGCGATGATTGCCGAGAAGGCTTTCGGCCCGATGCTGTGTGCGCGCGTGGCCGGGGAAATGCCCTGGCAGCGCGCGGTCGACCTGTCGCAGAAGATGAGCATTCCCTTCCTGGCGGAAGTGACGATGGCGATTGACCCGAAACGGGTGCGCGAGATCATCCGCAACATGCCGGTAAACCACCTGAAGGCGGTGGCGAAGGAGCTGGTGCGGCGCGGTGAATACCTGGTGCTGGGCGGCTTCGTCAATTTCATGCTGGAAGCGCAGATGCGCGCCATCATCGGCGAGATTTCCGAGAAGGATCTGCTGCACATCGGCTTCTTCATGGACGGCAAGCACCAGATCAGCGAAATCATCCGCATGCTGCCGGAAAACCGGCTGCGCGTGCTGGTCAGCGAGATGCAGAACCACAAGGAACTGTGGCCGGAGGCGCTGGCGCTGATGGTGCACATGGAAGACGAGCTGAAGCGGCAGATGGGCGACATTGCCGTGGAGCAGAATCCGGAGATGCTGGACGACCTGACCGATACGGTGTTCTCGCTGGACCTGTGGAAGGATGCCTTGCCGCTGTTCGCCTGCATGTCACCGGGCACGCAGTTCCGCCTGATCAACGTGGCGGCCATGTCGCGCCGCGATGTGCTGGAAGCGGTGGCGGTGAATACCGATATCTACGGTCTGTGGGGCACGCTGCTGCCGCTGGTGGAATACATGTCGGTGG
>DASUIM010000473.1:0-2505 GCA_036279775.1 Fluviicoccus sp.
AGCGCTCCAACCCTGCCTTACCAGTCCGTCCTGTTTGATCTTGACGGCACGCTGGTCGACACCGCCCCGGACTTCATCCGCGTCCTGAACCGCCTGCGCGAAAGCTACGACCGCCCCGCCCTGCCGCACGACGTCATTCGCGCCGTGGTATCCGCCGGAGCCCGCGCCATGGTCCAGACCGGCTTTCCCGAGCATCCGGTGGACTCGCTGGAGTTCGCCCGCATCCGTCAGGAATTCCTCGATCTGTATGCGCAAGGACTGGCGGAGGAGAGCAGCCTGTTTGACGGCATGGAAGGCGTGCTGGACAAGCTGGAAGCGCGCGGCATTCCCTGGGGCGTGGTCACCAACAAGCCGCGCGTCTACAGTGAGCCGCTGCTGGCGGGCTTGTCCTTGTCTGGTCGTTGCGCCGTGCTTGTCTGCCCCGATGACGTAACCCGCACCAAACCGGACCCGGAGCCGATGTATCTGGCCTGCCGCCAGCTGGCCGCCGATCCGCTGCGTTCGATCTACGTTGGCGACCACATCCGCGACATCGAAGCCGGACGCAACGCCGGCATGAAAACCATCGCCGCCGGCTGGGGCTATGTCGTGGCGGGTGAAGATCCGCGCGACTGGCAGGCCGATCTGCTGGCGTGGCAGGTGAATGATCTCCACTCCCTGCTAGACTTGAACTAGGATTCCCGCGTCCGGACGAACCGTCCGGCGCGCCAGACCATTACCGCGAGGCTTCCCATGACTTCCCCCGGACAAGACTATCAGGCTCCGGCCAACCTGCTGCAAGGCCGCGTCATTCTGGTCACCGGCGCCAGCGACGGCATCGGCTGCGTCGCCGCCCGGCATTACGCCGCCCTGGGCGCCACCGTGGTCCTGCTGGGCCGCGACCTGCAAAAACTGGAAATGGTCTACGACCTGATTGAAAAGGCAGGCCATCCACAGCCGGCCATCATCCCGATGAACTTCAGCTCGGCCACCCAGGCCGACTTCGACCAGCTGGCCGTCAGCATTGAGCAGGAACTGGGCCGTCTGGACGGTATCCTGCATTGCGCCGGGCTGCTGGGCGATATTACACCGCTGGAAATGTACGACCCCGACACTTGGGATGAACTGATGAAAGTGAACCTGCGCGCGCCCTTCGTGCTGACGCAGGCGTTGCTGCCGTTGCTGAAGCGCTCACCGGACGCTTCGGTGATTTTTGTCAGCAGCAGCGTTGGCCGGAAGGCCCGCGCCTTCTGGGGGGCTTACGCCGTTTCCAAGCATGGCGTCGAAGCCTTGAGCGCCCTGTTTGCCGATGAAATGGCGAATATCTCGAAGATCCGTTTCAACTGCATCAATCCTGGCGGTACCCGCACCAACATGCGCGCCCGGGCTTACCCTGCGGAAAATCCGGCGACCGTCAAAACCCCCGAAGAAATCATGCCGTTGTTTGCATGGCTGATGGGGCCTGACAGCAAAGGCGTGACCGGACAATCCCTGGACGCCCAGCCACCCCGCCTGGCCTGAGCCGGATAGCGCGCATAAAAAAACCGGGAATTTCCCGGTTTTTTTTATGGCTCAGCGCAGGCTCATACCTCTTCCTGCTCGTAGCCCTGATCCGTAAAGGCATCGCCCTTGCTGTTGCCGTCGCGGCGCTGCTGGCGCAGATAGCCGCCGCGACGCGCCGGCAAGGGCTTGTCCTGCATGCGCTCGGCGCGGCGCTTGGCCAGACCGTACAAGCCGGTGCCGGTGCGCGGCTTCAGCTTGACCAGCGCGGTCAGACCGTCAATCTCCTCCTTGTCCAGCTCCATCCAGCGGCCGGTATGGAGATGGCGCGGCAAGGAAACCGTGCCATAACGAATCCGCAGCAGGCGGCTGACGCGCAGCCCTTGCGATTCAAACAGACGGCGGACTTCGCGATTGCGGCCCTCCTTGACCACCACCTGATACCAGCGGTTGATGCCTTCGCCGCCCACCTCAAAGAACGACTCGAACTTGGCGGGACCGTCTTCCAGCTGCACACCGTCAATCAGTTGCTGACGGACGCCGGGGGTGACCTCACCCATGACGCGCACCGCATATTCGCGCTCCACCTCGTTTGAGGGGTGCATCAGGCGGTTGGCCAGTTCACCATCGTTGGTAAACAGCAGCAAGCCGGTACTGTTGATGTCCAGACGGCCAACCATGACCCAACGATCGCCGCGCAGGGGCGGAAGACGTTCAAAGACCGAGGGCCGGCCTTCCGGGTCGTGCCGCGAGCAGATCTCGCCTTCCGGCTTGTAATAGATCAACACGCGGCGCTTGGTTTCTTCCTCGACCGTGAAATGAACCTGACGGCCATCCACGCGCAACTCATCACCGGCCTCGATGCGCTCACCCAACTGGGCAATGCGGCCGTTGATGCTGACACGCCCCTGTGAAATGGCCTCTTCCATGTGACGGCGTGATCCAAGACCCACCCGGGCCAAGACTTTCTGCAACTTTTCGCTCATGGCTTCAGCCTATACTCACTCATTACTAACCAGGCCCTCG
>DASUIM010000474.1:0-4116 GCA_036279775.1 Fluviicoccus sp.
GGGCCGCTGTGCATGTGGGATTCGTTGATGACTTCAAGATGATCCAGGGCAATGGCCGCCGAAAGGCGTTCCCGGATGGTCTGTTGGCGCGACATGGACGTCTCCTGAAAAAGTGACTCATCGTATCACAAAAGCTTTTGCGCTCCGCCGCCGGGCGGCGTATAAGAAATGGACAGAAAGTTGGCACTATCGTACTTAAATAACAAGATGAGGTAGAGATCATGCCCATTCGCACCCTTTCCCAAACGCCGGATCAAGTCCGTTATTTTCCCGAGGCGGAAGAACCGGCCGCACGCATGACGCCGAAGCATGTGGACGACCTGATCGAAATCTTCCAGACGCCGCTGTCCGGCTCCTACAACTGGGATTACACCACGGCCGACGGCCGCATCCGCAAGCTGTACCAGCTGGGCAAGGAACTGAACTGGAACGCCGATACCGACCTCGACTGGAGCCGCACCTATTCCAAGGAACTGCCGCCCAGCGACATGGCCTACAACCCCTTTCAGGATTACGAGCCCTTCCAGCGCCTGACGCCGGAAGAGCAGCTGCGTTTCGGCTGGCATTACCAGTCCTGGACCCTGTCGCAGTTCCTGCATGGCGAACAGGGCGCCCTGCTGGTGGCCTCGCAACTGGTGTCCTGCGCGCCCAGTTTTGACGCCAAGCTCTATGCCTCCTCGCAGACTTTTGATGAGGCGCGCCATGTCGAAACCTTCAATCGCTACCTGCAGGAAAAGATCGGCGTGATGTATCCGGTCAACCCCAACCTGAAGGCGCTGCTGGACAAGGTGCTGGCCGATCCGCGCTGGGACCTGAAGTTCATCGGCATGCAGATCGTGATCGAGGGGCTGGCGCTGGCGGCCTTCAACACCATGCACCTGACCTGCCTGGACCCGCTGCTCAAGGACATCATCCACCTCATCACCCGGGACGAAGCGCGTCATGTCACGTTCGGCGTCAATTATCTGGAATACATCGTCCAGCACCTGACGGCCGGGGAAATCGAGGAACGGGCGCAGTTCGCCTACGAGGCCTGCGTGGTGATGCGTGAACGCCTGATCGCCACCGAGGTCTTCGCCGAGTTTGGCTGGGATGTGGAAGCAGCGCGCAAGCACATGCTGGACGCCACGGTGATGCAGTATTTCAGCAAGCTGCTGTTCACGCGCATTGTGCCGAACCTGGCGCGCATCGGTCTGCTGACCGACAGCGTGCGGCCGAAGTTCGAGGCGCTGGGCATCCTGGAATACGAGAATCTGGTCAGTGACGGCGATATTGACTGGGCGACCCTTTCGGCTCCTCTCTATCCTGATGCCGGGTCCGCGAAGGCCGCCTGACTTCCGGGGGTGATGGACGCTATTGCAATCATCATTAAAAATGATGGTTGCAATAAAGCAATATCACTTTTCTTAGGGTCAATCCCGTCCTATCATCCGCGTCGAAAACCGGGAGCCTCGACCCCGGCGTCCTTGACCTCGCGGAGTAAATCCATGTCTGCTTTCAATGAGGAAACCGTCCTGAGCGTGCATCACTGGAATGACACGCTGTTCAGTTTCACCACGACCCGCAATCCCACCCTGCGCTTCAAGACCGGCCAGTTCGTGATGATAGGCCTGATGGTCGAAGGCAAGCCGCTGATGCGCGCCTACAGCGTGGTCAGCGCCCACTATGAGGACCACCTGGAGTTCTACAGCATCAAGGTCCAGGACGGCCCGCTGACGTCCCGCCTGCAGCACCTGCAGGTTGGCGACAAGCTGCTGGTGTCGCGCAAGCCCACCGGCTCGTTGATCATGGACAATCTGAAGCCGGGCAAGAACCTGTACCTGCTGTCCACCGGCACCGGTCTGGCGCCGTTCATGAGCGTGGTGCGCGACCCCGAGTTCTATGAAGCCTTCGAGAAGATCATCCTCACCCACGGCGTGCGCTGGAAGAGCGAACTGGGCTACTTCGAGCACATCACCGAAGATCTGCCCGAGCATGAGCATTTCGGCGATCTGGTTCGCGAGCAGTTGATCTATTACCCGACGGTGACCCGCGATGAGTTCGCGCGTCAGGGCCGCCTGACCGACCTGATCCAGAACGGCCAGATGTTCGAGGATATCGGCCTGCCGCCGCTGAACCCGGAAACCGACCGCGTCATGATCTGCGGCAGCCCGGCGATGCTGAAGGATCTGGTCGAGATTCTGGAAGCGCGCGGTTTTGTCGAAGGCACCAGTCACGCCCCCGGCGACTATGTGATCGAGCGGGCCTTCGTCGAAAAATAAGCCGTAGCGTTCTTTCCGCTCCTCCCGCCCGGGAGGGGCGTTTTGCCTTGTACACTTCCTTTACAATCCTTCTGTAACAGTCTCTACTGAAAGCGGTCAAACACCTATCACAACCGACCCGCCGGAGACATCCATGGACCACCCCGCTTCCCCCACCTGCCCGCATTGCCTCAGTCGTCGCCGTTTTCTCGGTTCAGGGCTGGCGCTTGGACTCGGTTTGCTGTTGCCGGCGGTCAGCGACGCGGCCGGGCGATTTCATGAGTTTGGCGGCATTATCAGGGTAGACGGCCGCAAAGCCTCGTCCGGAACACGCATACACGCCGGGGCGCGTATTGAAACCGGAACTGCCCCGGCGAGTTTCGTGCTGGGGGATAACGCTTTTCTGATCCGGCCCGGCTCATCCGTACAGCTGGTGCGGGCGTCCAGGCATTCCGCGGCGTTATCGGGTTTCCGGCTGATTACGGGGGCGATTCTGGGCGTGTTCGGGCCCGGTCCCAAGAAACTGGTCACGAACACCGCCACTATCGGCATACGCGGCACCGGCGTCTATTTCGAGAATCGTCCGGAATCCAGCTATGTGTGCCTCTGCTATGGCGCGATCGACCTGAACGCCAATTCCCGGCCCGAGGTGCTGCAGCCCGTATCGGCCAGCCACCATGAAGGACGCCTGATTGGCGGTGACGGCGGCATTGCGCCAGGCGGCATGCTGAATCATAGCGACGAGGAACTGGTGCTGCTGGAGTCATTGGTGGGGCGTAAACCGCCGTTCCTGACGGCGTGAGCGATCAAAACCAAACCGGCCCTTTCGGGCCGGTTTGGTTTCAGGTGCGGGGGATGACCGGTGTCACCTTGGCGGGCTTGCCGCGCGCGGCCTCATACAACGGCAGCACAATGGACATTTGCCCCTGCAGCTCGTCGATGCGCTGCGTTCCGGACGGGTGGGTACTGAGGAACGCGGGCGGCGCGCCCTTGCTGGCCGCGCCCATCTTTTGCCACAGTGAAATTGAAGCGCGCGGATCATAACCGGCGCGCGCCATTAATTCGACGCCCATCACATCAGCTTCGCTTTCCTGACCCCGGCTGTGCGGCAGCGTCAGGCCGAGTGTGGTGGCGGTTTGCAGCAACGCCGCCTTGCGCGAGTCCATGTTGGTCAGCACGGCCAGCAGGGTCATCCCTGCCTGTTGAGCATAAGCTTGCGAGATACGCTCACGGCCGTGCTCGCGCAGGGCGTGGGCGATTTCGTGGCCCATGATGGCGGCAATTTCGTCGTCGTTCAGCTTCAGCCGGTCGATAATGCCGGTGAAGAACATGATCTTGCCGCCGGGCGCGCAGTAGGCGTTGAGGTCGTTGCGGGTTTCCAGATTGACTTCCCAGCTCCAGCGCAGGGCATCCGGGCGGAAGACAGCGGTTTGCGGCACCAACCGGTCGCCGATGCGGCGGATGCGTTCCAGATTGGCCTTGTCGGTATTAAGCGCGCCCTTCTGCTTGGCCTGGTCCAGTTCGCCCCGGTATGACTGCAACGCCATGGCGTCCACCTGCGCGCTGGGCAGCAACAGCAGCTGCTTGCGGGTGATGCCGGTTGCGCCCTGCTGGGTGCTGCTGTTACAGGCCGTCAGGACGACCAGGGTCGGAATGACCAGCCATTTGCGCCAATTCATGGTTCTGCCTCGGGTTCAGCGTTCTTGCTCGCAGTGTAGCTTATGTGGGTGCCGGTCCGATGTATTTAAAGGTTAACCGCGCCCCCGCGCGTACAGTTCGGCAAGGCTCTTGATCCACGGCCGGTAAACCTGCTGGAACAGGCGATCATGGACCGCCGCGCGTTCAGCGTGGGGATAGAAGATGCGCACGACACGGC
>DASUIM010000475.1:0-3264 GCA_036279775.1 Fluviicoccus sp.
TCGATGCCGCCCAGCGTCCTGGCGATCTGTTCAAAGGCCTGCTGCAAACCCGCCGGGTTCTGGACATCGGTGACGCTGACCGCCACCCGCGCGGTCGGGTGCACCAGGCGCAGCTCTTCGGCGGCCCGATCCAGCTTCACCGGATCACGGGCCAGCAAGGCCACATGATCACCCCGAAGGACACAGGCGCGGGCCAGCGCCAGCCCCAGACCCGATGAACCGCCGGTAATCACGATGCGACGCGGTGCCGCCATGTCAGTCTCCTTTACGTTTTTGCGTCCGTCCGGACCCGCCATGCCCTGTCGACTTATTCAGGATTCGACAGGCGGTGCTTGCAGGTTCAGCGCGGTGCTGTTAATTTAACGATACAACGTTGTTACATATATTGTGTGATTATCGTCAGGCCCGCAAGCCCCGTTCATCGGATGCGTGCCGCACCCACCCCGGAGCCCCCATGAAATACAGTGAACGCATCGACTACCCGCAAAGCGCCGCCCAATTGCTGCCGGTGTTCAGCAATCCGGCTTTCTTCGAAGCCAAATATGCCGCCACCGGCGCGCACGACATCCGCGTGCTGGAAACGGAACATGGCAACGGCCGCTTCCGCATCAAGGTCAGCCGCAAGGTGCCCACCGACGTGCCGATTCCCTCCTTCGCGCGCAGCCTGGTGCCGCAGGACATCACGCTGATCCAGACCGACAGCTGGGATCTGGAACGGGGGGTGGGTTCGCTGGATATCGAATTCGTGGGCATCCCGGTGCGGGTGCATTGCGAGTTGCTGCTGAAGGATGTGGCGGGCAAGGCCGTGGAAGACCTGCACTTCGACATCAAGGTGAATGTGCCGCTGATCGGCGGCAAGCTGGAGAAGCTGCTGGCGGATGACCTGAAGGTGAAATTCGCCAAGGATACGGCGGTGACGATGGGGATGCTGCCGCAGTACCTGTGAGTCTGGCCCCGATAAATGTTACCATTGCTCATGTTCCAAGGCCGGGCCTGAGCAATTGCCATGAAATTCCGTGAAACCATCCGTCACAGCCTGCCCGCCGACCGCGTGCTGCGCGCCTATGCCAATCCGGATTTCTACCCCGCCAAGTACGCCGCCACCGACGGTCGCGACATCCGGGTGCTGGACACCGGCAATGATGACGGGCAGTTCCACATCCGCGTCAGCCGCAAGGTACCGGCGGACATCCCGGTTCCCGCCTTTGCCCGCAGCTGGTTTCCGCAGGAGATCACGCTGATCCAGACTGACCGCTGGGACCGGGCCTCGGGCACGGGGTCGGTGGCCATCGAATTCGTGGGGCTGCCCGTGCGCATTGACTGCGGGCTGGCGCTGAGCGGCGAAGGCGACCGGATGGTGGAAACGCTGGATTTCGAGATCCGGGTGGACATGCCGCTGGTGGGCTGCAAGCTGGCGAAGTTGCTGGCCGAAGACCTGCAGCTCAAGTTTGCGAAGGATACGGAGGCGACGCTGGCGTTGTTGCCGGAGTTTGGGTGAGGCGCCTCACCCAAACTCCATCGCCTTGGTTTGTCTCGGCTGTTGTTTTTTTCTGCCCCTTATTCCGTTAACCGGAATCTTCATCCTGAAATAATCGACGATAATCCTTCTCCATGTCCGCCGGTCGGTCTCCCATATAGCGCCAATACTCAACGATTTCCCTGACCTTAACCTCATCAAGATGCCCGCAATCACACATGAGGCGCATCAGTGACAAGGTTTTTCGCGTGGAAATGTTGAATTCCTCGGCTACGGCCAGCATGTCCCGGTCATCGGTCACCACCGTCAGGCCCAGCACATAGGCATGCGCCAGATAAAGCACATCTATGCGCGACGGTCCCTTGTGAACGGTCTGGACATGATCCCAGATGTAGTCAAACGCCAGCTCAATCTCTTTTTTCTGCTTGCGGCCAACGGCTAGATAATGGCTGCGATTATCCGCCAACTCCGGATCGCTCACCCAGGGGAATTTGTTTTTGAGTCGTGCATTAACCGCATATTCCTCATCGAGCTCCTTGAGCACATACAGGCAATACTGTTGATCGCCGAACTCCCGGAACAACAAGGGGTGAATGCTTTTCGCGAGCCGGAAGTAACTGTTGGAATCGACCAGAATCTTGGTTTGGGGCATTAGGTGAGTTCCGCAAAAATCCCTTTCGCGTCAAGCAGACCGACATCCAGCACGGTCTGGACAAACGAGGCGGACTTGCCGCTGTGCCGCAGGTATTCAGCCAAAGCCACAAAGAACGG
The DNA here is from genome assembly GCA_036279775.1 of Fluviicoccus sp. GTDB lineage: Bacteria > Pseudomonadota > Gammaproteobacteria > Pseudomonadales > Moraxellaceae > Fluviicoccus. The sequence goes on from DASUIM010000475.1 coordinate 2,249, forward strand.
ACTATCAAAGTCGTCTTTGACCGTCCGGAGATACGTTCTGGGCTCCACCGGCATACCGTCAAACAAGGTCTCGCTCAGCGAACGGAACCGTTTGTTGAACTGGGTCGTAGCGCCGTAGAGCGACTTGTCCAGCTTCAAGCCGTCCAGTCCTTTTGCAACCGCAAAGGCATTGATCTGACGGTAGACGGTAATGGGGGAAATGATGTGCTTCGTGGCCAGCGCCATGATTTCCGACAGCTGCGCCCCTTCACCTTTCACCCGAAGATCATGGTAAGCCGACTCCGCCAAGGCATCCGGGAACAGCAAAGCCCCGGCAAAACCATCCGCAAAATCTTCCCCGGCCTCGCCGCGCAGATCGGGGGCCAGGGCATGACCCAGCTCGTGCGCCATCCAGAATTTGAAGTCATGAATCTTCACGTCGAGATTCAGGTAAATCCAGGTCGTGCGGGATTCCGGCAGGTAGATATGGGTGGCGTTTTCATGCCGGTCCTTGTTGCCCCAGAGTACCGGCACCAGCACCGCCTGAAGATCGGCAAAGCGCCGGATCAGGTGCTGGAAGTCGATGGTCTGGGCGTCATCAACACGGATGTCATGACGTACGCGTCGGGCTACCTGCTGCAGGTAATCATGGTCAGGGCTTGGCGTCTTGAGCGTGGCCGGTTGCAGCAGGTTTTCAAAGGGCAGATACGGCACCAGTTCGGCCAGCAGGCGGCCCATGTCCTGCGCCTTGCGGATATGGCTGTCGGTGGTCTTGCGGTTCTGTGCGGCGCGGAAGGCGACGACGGGAGCGTTTGGCTCTTGCCGGTTGACCAGTTGATCAAGCGGGAGGCCAAGGGTGAGGCCCAGCTTGAGCAGCTTGTCGGGTCGAGGGAAGGATTCACCGGAAAGCCAGTTGGAGACCGCTTCGCGGCTGACGGCAAGCCGTTCGGCGAGGCCGGCCTGATTGAGCCCTTTCTGCGCGAGGGCTTCATTGATGCTGGGGAGATTCAGGGTTTTGTTCATGCGGGGGAAGTATA
>DASUIM010000476.1:0-19835 GCA_036279775.1 Fluviicoccus sp.
GTGCCGTGGAACTTTTCCACGAATTCGACATCGACGCCGGTCCAGCGCGGGTTATCCGCCGTGGACTTCGGGTCGAAGTACTTGTGCTCGGGGTCAAACTGCGTCGGGTCAGGATAGCCCTCCTTCGCAATGCGCATCAGCCCGACAATACCCGGCACCTCGCAATTGGAATGATAAAAAAAGGCCAGATCGCCCTTTTGCATTTGCCGCAGGAAGTTGCGTGCCTGATAATTGCGCACCCCGTCCCACAGCGCCACCTTGCGATCGATCAGGTGGTCGATCCCGAACACCGACGGTTCCGATTTCATCAGCCAGTACGCCATTTATGCCTCTCCCGCTTCCGCCGCTCAGTCTGTATGTTCATGTGCCCTGGTGCGTGCGCAAATGCCCCTACTGCGACTTCAACTCGCACGCCAGCCCGGCGAGTTTACCCGAAGCCGAGTACGTTTCGGCATTGCTGCGCGATCTGGACGAAGACCTGCGCTGGGTGGCCGGCCGGCCGGTCCGCTCGATGTTCGTCGGCGGCGGCACGCCGTCGCTGTTTTCACCGGAAGCCTATAAACAGTTGATGGCCGGACTCAAGGAGCGCCTCGACTTCGTCCCCGACGCCGAGATCACGCTGGAAGCCAATCCCGGCACGGTGGAGCACGGCCGGTTCGAGGGCTATCGTGAAGCGGGCATCAACCGCATCTCGCTGGGCATCCAGAGTTTCGACCCGGAACAATTGCAGAAGCTGGGCCGCATCCATGGCCGCGACGAGGCGCATCGCGCCATCCAGGCCGTGAAGGACGCCGGTTTCGACAACTTCAACCTTGACCTGATGCACGGCCTGCCCGGCCAGACCGTGGACGGCGCGCTGGACGACCTGCGCCAGGCGCTGGCCTTCACGCCGCCGCACCTGTCGTGGTACCAGCTGACCATCGAACCGAACACCGCCTTCTACCGCCAGCCGCCGGTACTGCCCGAGGATGACGCGCTGTGGGCCATCCAGGAGGCCGGGCAAGGGCTGCTGGCGGAACACGGGCTGCTGCAATACGAAGTCTCCGCCTACAGCGCCGGACGGCCGTCGCGCCACAACCTCAATTACTGGGAATTCGGGGATTATCTGGGCATCGGTGCGGGCGCGCACGGCAAGGTGACAACAGCGGACGGCATCCTGCGCTACCGCAAGACCCGGCTGCCGAAGGATTATCTGGCTGCCGCCCCGCAGGGGCAGGCCCGGCTGGGGCCGGACCGAGTGGCCGAGGATGAACTGGCTTTCGAATTCATGATGAACGCGCTGCGCCTGAAACACGGCGTTGACAGCCGGCTGTTCAGCGAACGCACCGGCCTGACGGCTGAAAGCCTGCTGCCCGCCATCCGCGACCTGCAGGCGCGAGAACTGTTGACGGCCGACACGCAGCGCTGGTCCTGCTCCACCATCGGTTATAACCATCTGAATGCAGTCCTCGCGGCGTTCCTGCCGGGCTGATTGTTACCAATCCCCCCCTCCGGGGGGTTGCCGCCTCCGCGCGCCAGTGCAAATATCAGGCAAGACCCCAAGTCATCCCGGCATTTCCAACCTGATGCCGCCGGGGCGGCGGCCGGGTCTTCGACCTTGACGACAGCACGGAGAATAACCATGAAACGCTGGATACTCGCGGCCCTGGTGGCTGGAGCGACTTCTTCCCAAGCCTTTGCCTGGGGATTGGGGGATATCGGGGGACAAATCCTGCGCAAGGGCGCGGAAAACGCCGTTGGCAGCGCCGTCAATGGCGGCACCAAGCAGCAAACTCAGCAACAGGCTGTTCAGGGCATGGCGCAGGCCGCCGAAGGCCAGAGCCAGCCCACCGCCGAACCCGCGCCAACCACGGCTGGCGGTGTCGCCACCGGCATTGCCTCTGACGCCGCTTCCCAAGCCGCCACCAACGCCATGGCCAAGAGCGGCATTCCCGGCGCGGGCGTGGCCGGCAACGTCGCGGGCGGACTGGTCAAGGGACTGGGCGGCATGTTCAAGAAAAAACCGCAACCCGCGGCTGAGCAGGCCCCGGCCTCACCGGAAGCCGCACCGCAACCCTGAGCAAAACCGCCCTCTCCCCGCTTTCGCCGGGGAGACCGGCTGCTACACTGAATTCCTGACATGATGAAACAGGAATTCAGGACATGCCCCTGCTCTCAATGCGCCTCAGGTACTTGCCTGCGGTTTCCCTGCCGCTTGCGGGTCCGGCCGCCTCCGCCAGCGCGACACCGGACCTGACCGGCTCCCCGACCAGCCTGCTGGTCTTGGGCCTCTTCCTGTTTTCCTACAGCCTGGTCATCCTTGAAGAACGCCTGCATTTGCGCAAGTGCATCCCGGTAATGCTGGCCGGGGGGCTGACCTGGTTCGTGATCGCCCTGTCCCAGCCCGACAACCCCGCCGTGGCGGCCTCTTTGCGGCATTACATCCTGGAATACGCCGAACTGCTGCTGTTCCTGCTGGCGGCCATGACCTATGTCAACGCCATGACCGAACGCGGCGTCTTCGAGGCCATCCGTATCTGGCTGGTCGGGCGTGGCTTCAACTACCGAACGCTGTTCTGGATCACCGGCATCATCGCGTTTTTCCTGTCACCGGTACTGGATAACCTGACCACGGCGCTGGTGCTGTGCGCGGTGCTGATGGCGGTCGGCAAGGACAATCCCCGCTTCATTGCCGTCGGCTGCATCAACATTGTCGTCGCCGCCAATGCGGGCGGTGCGTTCAGCCCCTTCGGCGACATCACCACGCTGATGGTCTGGCAACGCGGCCTGGTCGAATTCCACCAGTTCTTCGCCTTGTTCCTGCCCAGCGTCGTCAATTTTGCGGTGCCGGCGGCCTGCATGCAGTTCGCCGTTTCCACCGATGCACCGCCCGCGCATCACGGCAAATCGCCGCTGCGACGGGGCGCGGCAGTGGTGCTGGGGCTGTTCGTCCTCACCATCGTCACCGCCGTCTGTTTCCATAACTTCCTGCACCTGCCGCCCTTCCTGGGCATGATGACCGGCTTAGGCTACCTGAAACTGTACGGCTACTACCTGAAGCAGACCCATATTCCGACCCCGGCCGATTCGCCGGACTATATCGATATCGGTGAAATCGAGAGCTTCGACAGTTTCGAGTTCGTGGCGCGGGCGGAATGGGACACCCTGCTGTTCTTTTTCGGCGTCATCCTGTGCGTGGGAGGCTTGGGCTATACCGGCTTCCTGGAACTGGCTTCCAACCGGTTTTACGGCGAATGGGGCGCCGGTTACGCCAATATCTTCATCGGGCTGCTGTCGGCGCTGGTGGACAATATTCCGGTGATGGTGGCGGTGATCCAGATGCATCCGGCCATGGATACCGGGCAATGGCTGCTGGTGACGCTGACGGCGGGTGTCGGCGGCAGCCTGCTTTCAATCGGCTCGGCGGCCGGCGTGGCGCTGATGGGGCAGGCGCGGGGGAACTACACTTTCTTCAGTCACTTGAAGTGGAGCTGGGCCGTGGCGCTGGGCTATGCGCTGAGCATCGCCTGCCATTTCTGGCTGAACGCCGACCTGTTCACCGGCATTCCGGTGGCGCTGAAATGATCAGGGGCGGCCATGGCCGCCCCTGATCCGGTCCCACCCGGTTTACAGCACGATACGACGCTGGGTCTGCGCGAACTCGTCCTCATCATCCGCCTTGAACACATCTTCCAGCCGCTCCAGCAGCTTCACGAACTCACGGCCACGCACCGGCTTGGTCATCAGGAACGGTGAAGGCGGGCTGGCGGGCATCTGGGCGGCGTAGCTGACCACAACACTGCCAAACTTGGCGTTCTTCAACGGCAGACGCTGGGCGTACAGTTCCAGATCCACCACCACGACATCCGCATCGGCTTCGTTCTCGGTGAAGCGCCACTGGTTGTCGCCACGGTCGCCGAAGGAGACGAGCAGGGATTTGAGCAAGGCCTTCTGGTGCTCTTCGGCAATCATGGCGATGGCGAAATTATGGGTGGGCATGGCAGCATCCTTAACAAGGGGTTAAACCCGCCGTCTGCCGGAACTGTCCAGGCGACGGCGGCAGTCAAAGTTGTATCAACAGTAGTTGTATACCCCACAAAACGCAAATCGCCCAGATTTCCGGGCGATTTGGCTTGGTGAACGGTATCAAACCGCGGATAAGCGGTTAGTTACCGCGACCGGCGCGCTTGCGCTCGTTTTCGGTGAGGTACTTCTTGCGCACGCGGATCGACTTCGGCGTCACTTCCACCAGCTCGTCATCTTCAATGAACTCCAGCGCCTGTTCCAGCGTGAAGCGGATCGGCGGCGTCAGGATGATGTTTTCATCCGTGCCGGCGGCGCGGATGTTGGTCAGCTGCTTGGCCTTGGTGGGGTTGACCACCATGTCGTCGCCGCGCGAGTTGATGCCGACCACCATGCCTTCATAGACCTCCAGACCGGGGTAGGCGAACAGACGGCCGCGCTCCTGCAGCGTGAACAGGGCGTAGCCCAGCACGGTGCCCTGCACCATCGACACCAGCACGCCGTTCTGGCGCTTGGCGACGGCGCCCGGCTTGGCCGGGGCATAGTGCGAGAAGCTGGAAGTCATGATGCCGGTGCCGGAGGTCATGGTCAGGAATTCGGAGCGGAAGCCGATCAGGCCGCGCGACGGCACAGTGGCCTCGATGCGGATACGGCCCTTGCCGTCGACGACCATGTCGGTCATCTCGCCCTTGCGCAGGCCCAGCTGTTCCATCACAGCGCCCTGATGCTGCTCTTCGACATCGAACATGACGGTTTCATACGGCTCATTAATTTCACCGTCGATTTCCTTCATGATCACTTCCGGACGCGACACGCCCAGCTCGAAGCCTTCGCGACGCATGTTTTCAATCAGCACCGACAGGTGCAGCTCGCCACGGCCGGAAACCTTGAAGCGGTCGGCGCTGTCGGTGTTTTCCACGCGCAGGGCGACGTTGTGGATCAGCTCGCGGTCCAGACGGTCGCGGATGACGCGGGAAGTGACGTACTTGCCTTCCTTGCCCGCGAACGGCGAGGTGTTGACCTGGAAGGTCATGGACACGGTCGGTTCGTCGACGCTCAGCGCCGGCAACGCTTCCACGTTCATCGGGTCGCACAGCGTGTCGGAAATGTTCAGGCCTTCCATGCCGGTGACGCAAATGATGTCGCCGGCCTGGGCTTCCGGCACTTCCACGCGCTGCAGGCCGTGGTGACCCATGATTTGCAGGATGCGGCCGTTACGGCGCTTGCCGTCCTTGTCGACGATGACCACGTTGGTGTTGGTCTTGACCTTGCCGCGCTGGATGCGGCCGATGCCGATAACACCGACATAGCTGGAATAGTCCAGCGAGGAAATCTGCATGCGGAACGGACCTTCGGCATCCACTTCCGGCGGGCTGACGCGGTCGATGATCGACTGGAACAGCGGGGTCATGTCTTCGGCCATGGTGTCCAGCGACAGACCGGCGATGCCGTTCAGCGCCGAGGCGTAGACTATCGGGAAGTCCAGTTGCTCTTCGGTGGCGCCAAGCTTGTCGAACAGGTCGAACACCTGGTCGATGACCCAGTCCGGACGCGCGCCCGGACGGTCCACCTTATTGATGACGACGATCGGCTTCAGGCCTTGGGCAAACGCCTTCATGGTCACGAAGCGGGTTTGCGGCATCGGGCCGTCCACGGCATCAACCAGCAGCAGCACGGAGTCGACCATGCTCAGCACGCGTTCCACTTCGCCGCCAAAGTCGGCGTGGCCCGGGGTATCGACGATATTGATGCGGTAATCGCGCCACTTGATGGCGGTGTTCTTGGCGAGAATGGTGATCCCGCGTTCCTTTTCCAGTGCATTCGAGTCCATGACCCGTTCAATCTCGCCAGCACGCTCGCCGAAAGTTCCGGATTGCTGGAGCAGCTTGTCCACCAGGGTGGTTTTACCGTGGTCAACGTGGGCGATGATGGCGATGTTGCGGAGATTCTGGATAGACATAACAGTCACGAAAGCACTAGCGGAGAGTAAAGGGCGCGCAGTATAGCGCAAGATGCATGACGACGGGATGAATTGCTGACAAAAAGCGCAACGGCCGCCCTGGGGCGGCCGTTGCAGGCATTCAGCTACCGCGAAGAATTACTTCTTCTTGGCGGCCTTCTTGCCTTTCTTCTTGCCTTTGACAGCCTTCTTCACCGCAGGCTTGGTCACTTTCTTGACTTCCGTCGTCTGCTTTTCAGCAGTCAGCACGGCAATCACACGGCGGTTCAGAGCCTTGCCTTCCGCCGTCTTGTTGTCGGCGACCGGCTTGGCAGAACCATAACCGATCGAGCTCAGGCGGGCAGCGTCAATCTTGAAGTCATTGATCAGCTTCATGCGCACGGCGTCAGCACGCTGCTGGGACAGCAGCTTGTTCTTGGCGGCGTTGCCGGAAGAGTCGGTATGGCCTTCGATGGTGATGTAGGCATTGGCGTTAGCCTTGGCCAGATCGGCAATCTTGGCGACTTCCTTCTCGAACTCGGGCTTGATCACGGCCTTGCCGGAATCGAAGACGATGTTGATCTTTTCTTCGATCTTCTCGGTCTTGGCGATGGTCACGGTCTTGGTGCAACCCTTGTCATCGACAACTTCATTGGCCGGTGTTGACGGGCACTTGTCGTTGACGTTGATCACGCCATCCTTGTCGTCATCCATCGGGCAGCCGTTGGCGCCGACCGGTTGACCCATCGGGGTGTTCGGGCATTCATCGATGCTGTTCGGCACGCGGTCCTTGTCGGCATCCAGCGGGCAACCGTCAACGCCCACTTCCCAGCCGGCCGGTGTGTTCGGGCAGCGGTCATTGGCATCCACCACGCCGTCACCGTCCGTATCGGAGGGTGTATAGACTTCCTTCTTCGGAGCCGGTTCGGGGGCATAAACCACCTGTTCCTGATCCGTCTCGCCAAAGGCCAGCTGCAGGCCGACCACGGCCAGATAGTTGGTCAGGCTGTGATCCGAATTGTGCACGGCGCGCAGTTCACCGCGCAGCGACAGGTTGTCGGTGAGGCTGTACAGGACGCCGCCGCCCAGATCCATCGTCGTATCCTGGGAAGAACCCAGGGAATTGCTGATCTTGCTGCGGGAAAAACCACCCAGGACATAGGGGGAAAGCGTATCGGTCTGGAAGGACTCGGGCGAGAACAGTACGTGGCCGCCCATCAGTTTGGTGTCGCCGCTCTTGCCGTATTCGGCCTCGACGGACCAGGAAGGATTGAACATGACACCGGCCGCCAGGCCGGCATAAACGCCATCATCAATGGTCACACCGGCCGGTTCATCGGCGGTGTACATGCCCAGCAAGGGGGTGACGGTCACGGCAGCATGGGCCGACAGGGCCATGGGGGCTGCCAGAATGACAGCGAGAGCAGTCCGGTTCAGTTTCATCGAGGTCCTCCTGGGATTCGGATGTCATTTGTGCTGGCTGCTATTGTAGAGGCAGTTCACAAACGAGCCAAGCAAGAATGGCAAAAAACAATAATAGCGGGAACGGAGTGAAGATGATTCATCCCTGATCGCCTCACCTTAACGACAGCCCCGCATCAAGGTCAAGCCATATGTCCTACAGTCGACCATGAAAGCACAAAAAAATCAAAAATTCCCGGGATGAAGCAACCTTAAGCGGACAGCAGCGTTAAAATGCGGCACACACTTACCCATCAACCTGATCATCATGACCGACCTCCGACAGCGTTTCTATTTCCAGGATGGCTCCCTCCGCGGCGAAATCGTTCGCCTTGAACAGGCCCTGGCCGAGGTTTTCAACCGCCATGACTACCCGGACGCCATCCGCGGCTTGCTGGCGGAACTGATGGCGGCCAGCGTGCTGCTGACCGCCACCCTGAAGATCGAAGGCCGCCTGTCCTTGCTGGCGCGGGGAGACGGCCGCCTGAAAATGATCATGGCGGAATGCACCCACACCCATGACATCCGCGCCCTGGCGCACACGGATGAGTCGGATGAACCGTGGCCCGCTGCGGCATCGCTGGCCGAACTGCTGGGCAACGGTACGCTGGCCATTACGCTGGAGCCGGTTCAGGGCGAACGCTATCAGGGCATTGTCCCGCTGGAAAGCGAACATTTATCCGGCTGCCTGGAAACCTATTTCCGGCGCTCGGAACAGATTCCCACCCGTATCTGGCTGCAATCCTCGGCTGATTGCGCCGCCGGACTGATGCTGCAAGTCATGCCCGGCGACCACGAGGATGACGACCTCTGGCCCCGCGCGACCGGCCTGGCGGATACCCTGCGCCCGGAGGAATTGCTGGAAACAGCGCCGCGGGAAATCCTCTACCGGCTCTATCACGAGGAAGAGGTGGTGCTGCCCCCGGCCGAGGACGTACGCTTTGCCTGCTCGTGCTCGCGGGAGCGCACCGGCGAGGGACTGGTCAGCATCGGGCTGGCCGAAGCGGAGGACATTCTGGAGGAGCAGGGGGAAATCCGCCTGATTTGCCAGTTCTGCCAGACGGAATACGTGTTCACCCCGCAGGATGTCCGCGCCCTGTTCAAGCCGCTAGTGCATTAAGGCGGCGGGCGCGGTGGCCAGCGGCAAGCGCACGGTCACTTCCAGGCCGCCCTCGGGGTGATTGCGCAACTCCAGCGCTCCGCTGTGCAGGGTCACGATGCGCGCCACGATCGCCAGCCCCAGCCCGGACCCCTGTGAGGTTCGGGCGCTTTCACCACGCACAAACGGCTGCAGCAATTCGGGAATACGGCTTTCATCGACGCCGCGCCCGTGGTCGCGCACCATGATCCGGATCTCGTTGCGGCCTTCGGCGGCGGACAGCTCGACCGGCGGCTCGCCGTAGCGCAGCGCATTGTTCACCAGGTTGCCCACCAGCCGCTTGATGGCGAGGCGCTTCACCGGCGCTTCGGGCAAGGGGGACGGCTCAAAGCGGATTTCGGTCTGACTGGCGAACTGGGCCGTGACTTCCGCCAGAATCTGGTTGATATCGGTCGGCTCGAAATGCTCTTCGGAGCCGTCGCGCATGAAGCTGATGAACTGGTCGAGAATGGCGTCCATGTCTTCAATATCGAGGATCATGCCCTCGGCCAGATCGGCGTCGGACATCATCTCGGCGGTCAGGCGCAAGCGGGTCAGCGGCGTACGCAAATCATGTGAAATCCCGGCCAGCATGACCGTGCGGTCGCGGGCCGACTGCTGGATATCCTGGCTCATCTGGTTGAAGGCGCCGTTGACGGCGCGGATCTCGGACGGCCCGCGCCCGGTTTCGAGACGGGTGTCGTAGTTGCCATGGGCCACTTGCAAGGCAGCGTATTGCAGCCGTTTCAGCGGCCGGTTGAGCTGCTTGACCAGAATGACAATCGCGGTCATCGCCAGCAACGGCACGCCGATGACCCAGGCAATGATGATGAAGGCGTTGTACTGGGCGAAGAACAGCAAGGGCTCGCGCACCCAGACGTCCTTCATCGACGGGATATAGACCCACAGCACCGGCCGCGGCTTGAACTCGAAGTAGACATCCACCTTTTCACCCAGCTCCACGGACAATTGCCCCGCCAGCTCCCGGGTGAAGACCTCGGCCAGCGGCTTGTCCTTGATATGGGGAAAATCTTCGGGATTGCGCACCACCTCGATGCCGGTGGAGTGCAGGATCCAGTCGTGCATTTCCTGGGCTTGCGGATTACGCACCAACTGCTGTTCGGCGTCGCGCAGCAGCGACAGGTTCACCGCCGCGTAATGCGCATGCTGACGCATTTCCGGCAGGTAGAGGTTCCACCAGAAGAAGGCCAGCGACAGATACTGGCTGACTACCAGCACGACGCTGATCACCAGCGTCGTCCGCCAGACCGAGCTTTTGGGCTTCAGCCGCTGCCAGAGCCGGTACATGGTCCGGTCAGGCCTTCCCGTCCGGCACGAACACATAACCGACACCCCAGACCGTCTGGATGTAGCGGGCCTTGGTCGGGTTCTCTTCAATCAGGCGGCGCAGGCGCGACACCTGCACGTCGATCGAACGCTCCATGGCCCCCCACTCGCGGCCACGCGCCAGGTTCATCAGCTTGTCGCGGGTCAGCGGTTCGCGCGGGTGCTGCACCAGCGCCTTCAGCACGGCGAATTCGCCGGTGGTCAGCGACACGGCATGACCTTCCTTGCGGAATTCACGGGTGGACAGGTCCAGCTCCCAGGGGCCGAAACGCACCACTTCCACCTGCTGCGACGGCGCGCCGGGCAGCTCGCGCACCTGGCGGCGCAGCACGGCCTTGATGCGGGCCAGCAGTTCCTGCGGATTGAAGGGCTTGGGCAGGTAGTCGTCCGCGCCGGCTTCCAGGCCGCTGATGCGGTCGGAATCCGCGCCGCGCGCGGTGAGCATGATGATCGGCACCTGGTTGTTGCCGTTGCGCAGGCGGCGGCAGATGGCCAAGCCGTCCTCGCCGGGCAGCATGAAATCGAGCACCATCAGCGAGAACAGCTCACGCGCCAGCAGGCGGTCCATCTGCGAAGCGTCCGGCACGGCCTTGACCACGAACCCCTGTTCTTCCAGGAACCGCTGCAGCAGGGTGCGCAGACGGATGTCGTCATCCACGACCAGAATCTTGTGCGCATCTTTGTGTTCGGGAATGTCGGGGTGCTTTTCCATGTGATTCTCTCGGCCATCGGAGGCGTCTTTTCAGCCTAAGCTACCACTTTTGCGGGAAAACCTGAACCGGCCGGGCGCGGCGGGTCCGCAATGACATAGAAAATCGGGCCGGGATGGCTATAATGCCCGCCATTTCAGGCTCCGCCGGACCACAACCATGAATATGCTGACACAACAGATTGCCCGCGAACTGACCGTCCGCCCTGAACAGGTGCAGGCAGCGGTCGACCTGCTGGACGGCGGCGCCACCGTGCCCTTCATTGCCCGATACCGCAAGGAAGTGACACAAGGGCTCGACGACACCCAATTGCGCAACCTGCAGGAGCGCCTGCTGTACCTGCGCGAGCTGGAAGACCGCCGTTCCGCCATCCTCGACAGCATCGGCGAGCAGGGCAAGCTGACCGATGACCTGAAAAGGAAGATCCAGGCCGCCGACACCAAGGCGGTGCTGGAAGACCTGTACCTGCCCTACAAGCCGAAGCGCACCACCAAAGGCCAGCTGGCCATTGCCGCCGGCATCCAGCCGCTGGCCGACAACCTGCTGGCCGACCCGACCAAGTCACCGGAAGAACTGGCCGCCGGCTTTGTCTGCGAAGGCTATGCCGATGCCAAGGCGGTGCTGGACGGCGCGAAGTACATCCTGATGGAGCGCTTCGCCGAGGACCCGGACCTGCTGGGCAAAGTGCGGCCGTGGTTCCAGCAGGAATCGCACCTGTTCAGCAGGGTGGTGGAAGGCAAGGAAACCGAGGGCGCGAAATTCCGCGATTATTTTGAAAGCCACGAAAACATTCTCGACCTGCCCTCGCACCGGGCGCTGGCGATGTTCCGCGGCCGTAACGAAGGCATCCTCACCATCGGCGCGAACCTGCCGGACATCGAACCGGGTACCTCGCACCCCGGCGAAGGCATGGTGGCCGGGCACAACGGCATCAGCGATCAGGGCCGCCCCGCCGATAAGTGGCTGCAGGAAGTGGTGCGCTGGACCTGGCGCATCAAGCTGCAGCCGCATCTGGAAAGCAACGTGCTGACCGAGCTGAAGCAGAAGGCGGACGAGGAAGCCATCCGTGTCTTCGGCCAGAACCTGAAAAGCCTGCTGATGGCCGCCCCCGCCGGGCTGCGCGCCACCATGGGCCTGGACCCCGGCCTGCGCACCGGCGTCAAGGTGGCGGTGGTCGACCACACCGGCAAGCTGGTGGCGCATACCGCCATCTTCCCGCACGAACCGCGCCGCGACTGGGACAATTCGCTGGCGATGCTGGCCAAGCTGTGCGCCGCGCATAAGGTCGAGCTGATCGCCATCGGCAACGGCACCGCCTCCCGCGAGACCGACAAGCTGGCCGGGGAGCTGATCAGGAAACACCCCGAACTGACCATGACCAAGATCGTGGTCAGCGAAGCCGGGGCTTCGGTGTATTCGGCCTCGGCGCTGGCGGCGGAGGAATTCCCCGATCTGGACGTGTCCTATCGCGGCGCGGTGTCGATCGCCCGCCGCTTGCAGGACCCGCTGGCCGAACTGGTGAAGATCGAACCGAAGGCGATCGGCGTCGGCCAGTACCAGCATGACGTCAATCAGGCCCATCTGGTGCGGGCGCTGGAAGGCGTGGTCGAGGACTGCGTGAACGCGGTGGGTGTGGACGCCAACACCGCCTCGGTGGCGCTGCTGACGCACATTGCCGGCCTGAACAAGACCATCGCCCAGAACCTGGTCAATTTCCGCAATGAACACGGTGCATTCCGCAGCCGCGACGACCTGAAGAAGGTGCCGCGTCTGGGAGCCAAGACTTTCGAGCAGGCGGCGGGCTTCCTGCGCGTGCCGAACGGCGACAACCCCCTGGACGCCTCCGGCGTGCATCCGGAAGCCTATCCGGTGGTGGAAAAGATCTTGCGCGCCAAGGCGCTGAGCCTGAAGGAACTGATGGGCAACAGCGAAAAGCTGCGCGGCGTCAAACCGGCGGAATTCACCGACGAGCGCTTCGGCCTGCCCACCGTACAGGACATTCTCGCCGAACTGGAAAAGCCGGGCCGCGACCCGCGTCCGGGATTCGTCGCGCCGCAGTTCATGGACGGCGTCACCGAGATCAAGGACCTGAAGGAAGGCATGGTGCTGGAAGGCGTGGTGACCAACGTCACCAACTTCGGGGCGTTTGTCGACATCGGCGTGCATCAGGACGGTCTGGTGCACATTTCCATGCTGGCCGACACCTTCGTCAAGGACCCGCATGCCGTGGTCAAGGCCGGGGACATCGTCAAGGTCAAGGTGCTGGAAGTGGACGTGGCGCGCAAGCGCATCGCCCTCTCCCGCCGCCTGAACGATAAGCCCGCCCCGGCGGGCGCGGGCGGCAAGCCGGAAACACGCGGCCCGGGTCAGGGACGCGGCGGCTCCGGCGGCAGCAAGGCGCCGGCCGGCAAGATCCAGGGCTCGGCCCCGGTGAAGGGCGGCACGCTGGGCGACCTGCTGCTGAAGGCCGGAATGAAAAAGTAACCGGCGTCCGCACGAACGGCGGCCTGTGGTAAGCTGGCCGCCAGTCCCTATTTTCCTCCGGTGTCATGGAAATAACCCTGCTGCTGTTCCTGATCCTGCTGAACGGCCTGTTCGCCATGTCGGAAATCGCGCTGGTTACGGCCCGCAAGACCCGGCTGCAAAAGCTGGCCGACGCGGGTGACATGGCCGCCGAGCGCGCGATCCGGCTTGGCGGCGACCCCACCCGGTTCATGTCCACCGTCCAGATCGGCATCACCTCGATCGGCGTCCTGAACGGGATTGTCGGCGAAGCGACCCTGGCCATTCCGATTTCACACTGGCTGCAAGGCCTGGGCGTGGCGGACTCCGCCAGCCACCTGACCGCCACCGCCCTGGTCGTGGTCGTCCTGACCTATTTCTCGATCGTGCTGGGCGAGCTGGTGCCGAAGCGCCTCGGACAAATGCATCCGGAAACGATCGCACGGTTGGTGTCTCTGCCGATGAGCGCGCTGTCGCGGCTGGTGGCGCCGTTCGTGCAACTGCTGTCCGGTTCCACGCATTTGGTGTTGCGGCTGCTCGGCGCGCGCCAGGCGGCGGACTCGGGCGTCACCCAGGAAGAAATCCATGCGGTGCTGGCCGAAGGCACCGAGTCCGGGCTGATCGAGCATCAGGAACACCAGATGCTGCGCAACGTCTTCCGCCTCGATGACCGCAATATCGCCTCGGTGATGGTGCCGCGCGCCGACATCATCAGCCTCAGCATCCACGATCCGCTGGACGTGATCCTGGACAAGGTCTCGAATACCTCCTACTCCCGCTTTCCTGTGTGCGAGGGCGGCCTCGGCGACATCATCGGCGTGGTCACCGCCAAACAGGTGCTGCTGAACGCCCTGCACCGCGACACCTTCCAGCTCTCCACCTTCATGGAAAAACCGATCTTCGTGCCGGAGAGCCTGACCGCGCTGGAGCTGCTGGAAACCTTCCGCACCAGCAATACCCGCCTGACGCTGGTGATCAACGAATACGGCGACGTGCAGGGTCTGGTAACCGTGCACGACCTGCTGGAAGCGATCACCGGCGAATTCAGCCCGGACGCCAGCGAGGAGTCCTGGGCGATCACCCGGCCGGACGGCTCCTGGCTGCTGGACGGCATGATTCCGGTGGTGGAACTGAAGGACAAGCTGGGCATCCGCCTGCTGCCCGAGGAAGACCGGGGGCTGTACAACACGTTGAGCGGCCTGCTGATGATGCTGCTGGGCCGCATGCCGCACACCACCGACCTGATCGAACTGGAGGGGTGGCGTTTCGAAATCATCGACATGGACGGCAACCGCATCGACAAGGTGCTGGCTGCCCGCCTGCCCGCCGACGGAGTCCGCGCCCATGACTGACCTGCCCGCCAAACCCGTCGCCGCCTCGCGCATCGACAACCATGTCTACAAGATCTTCCCCAACGACCTCAACGCCCGCAAGACCGCTTTCGGCGGCATGATCATGAGCATTGCCGACCGCGTCGCCGTGGTGGCCGCCGAACGGCACAGCGGTTCGGTCTGCGTCACCGCCAGTGTCGACTCCTGGCATTTTGTCGCCCCGGCGCGCGAGAACGACACGCTGGTGTTCTCGGTTTCGGTGAACCGCGCCTGGACCTCGTCAATGGAAATCGGCGTGCGCGTCGACGCCGAAAACAGCTACGAGAACACCCGCAAGCACATTGTTTCCGCCTACTTCACCTTCGTCGCCGTCGATGAAAACGGCAAACCGCTGCCGGTGCCCGCGCTGCTGCCGGAAACCGAAACCGAGTGCAAGCGCTTCGCCGCCGCCGAAGTGCGCCGCCAGGCGCGGTTGAGTGTGCGCGAATCCCTGAAACAGCTGAAGTCCGCCACGCCGGACTGATTGCATGCGCCGGTGCGGAAAGGCACTATTTCCGCACCTGTCCCCCATTCCGGTATTGCCATGTCCCATCCCCAACCGGGCATTCTCGCCCCGCTGACGCCCCTCGCCCGCTACCTGACCTTCCGCACCCGCCACAACGCCGACCTGCCGCAAGCCCTGGCCGCGCTACAAACGCTGGCGGACGGCGACCGGGTGGTGGTCGGCCTGGGCAAGTCGCTGTTGCTGCAACTGGGCGTCACCCGGCCCGCCCTGCCCGGCTTTCCCGCCTACACCACCGCCGGCGTCAGCATTCCGTCCACCCCGGCCGACCTGTGGTGCTGGCTGCGCGGCGACGATCGCGGCGAATTGCTGCTGTTGTCACAGATGCTGGAAGAAGCCCTGGCCCCCGGTTTCGAAGCGGTGCAGGTGATAGACGGCTTCAAGCATCAGGACGGCCGCGACCTGAGCGGCTACGAGGATGGGACGGAGAACCCCGAGGGCGACGACGCGGCGGCGGCGGCGCTGGTGAACGGCCAGGGCGACGGCCTGGACGGCGGCAGCGTGGTGGCGGTGCAGCAGTGGCGGCATGACATGGCCGCGTTCCGGCGCATGAGCGGTCCGGAACAGGATGACATGATCGGGCGGCGGCGCAGCGATAATGAAGAACTGGCGGATGCGCCCGCATCAGCGCATGTAAAGCGCACCGCCCAGGAAAGCTTCACCCCGGAAGCTTTCGTGCTAAGGCGGTCAATGCCGTGGGCGGAAGGCCTGCAGGCCGGGCTGATGTTCGTGGCTTTCGGCCATTCGGCGCAGGCCTTTGCCGCGCAACTGCGGCGCATGGCGGGGGTGGAGGACGGCATCGCCGACGTCCTGTTCCGCTTTACCCGGCCGGTGACCGGCGCGTATTTCTGGTGCCCGCCGATGCGCGACGGCGTCATCAACCTGCCGGAACTGTAACGGGCCGGGCCGCCGGGGGGAATTCCGGCAGGCGATAGTCCGGCAGGCCGTCGCGGAACGGCGGGTAATCCTCGCCGACGATCAGCGGCGACAGGTAGCGGCGGCCCTCGGTGCTGAGACGGCAGCCGTCCGCCGTCAGGAATTCGCGCGGCACCCGGCGCTCGGGGGCGGTCACCGTCGCCAGCGGGACGGGGATGATTTCCCAGCGGTAAGGCTCCTCGGCCAGCCGCCGGATCACCGGACTGAAGTCGCGCTCACCCGCCAGCGCCAGCGACACGGCGGCGGCCCCGCTGGCGCGCGCCTGCGCGACATCGGTGGCGGCAACCAAGTGCCGGGCGGAACGTTGCAGGTAATCGGCCACCGACCAGTGGCACTTGTAGCCCAGCCGTGCGCTGACCCGCGCCGCCAGCCACGGAGCGACGCCGCCCAGCTGGCGGTCACCGGCGGCATCGCGCTCGCCGGTGGCGTGCAACACCTGCCCGTCCGCGCCGGTCAACCCCTCCGAAGCGGCGATGGCGCAATGGCCGTAGCGCTCCACGATGTCCCGGACCCGCGCCAGGAATTCTTCCTCTTGGAAAGGCAGCTCAGGCAGCAGCAGCAGGTGCGGCCCCTCGCCGGGATGCCGCGACGCCAGCCCGCAGGCCGCCGTCAGCCAGCCGCTGTAACGCCCCATCGTTTCCAGGATGAACACCTTGCTGGAGCTTCCCGCCATGGCCGCCAGATCGAGGGAGGCCTCGCGCAGGGACGTGGCCAGGTACTTGGCGGCGGAGCCGAAGCCGGGGCAGGCATCGGTGCCGGGAATATCGTTGTCGATGGTTTTCGGGACATGCACGACATTGAGCGGATAGCCCGCCGCCGCCGCGATCCGCCGCACATCCTCGCAGGCGCGCGCCGCGCCGCCGCCGCCGTTGTAGAAGAAGGTGCCGATTTCATGGGCCGCCAGCACCGCCACCAGCCTGGCGTGTTCATCCGGCCGCAGCACGTGTCGGCAGGTGCCCAGCGCCGCCGAGGGACTGTACGCCAAAGCCTCCAGATCCTCCGGAGTCAACCGCGACAGGTCGGTCAGGCGATCCTCCAGCACGCCCAGCACGCCATCCCGTGCACCGAACAGCCGCGATCCGGCGGGGGCCTGCGCCTGCCATGCGGCCACCAGTCCGGCGGCGGTGCTGTTGAGGACGGCGGTGACGCCGCCGGCCTGGGCGTAAACAGCATTGCGGGACAGGTTCATGCAACCACCGGAACAAGAAACAGGGGTCTCTATCATCGGGCCGGGGTGCCCGGCAACGCAAGCCGCGTCGTCCGCGGCGGTGACGGACGATGTCGGTAATGGAATGACAACATATTATGTTATAATATTGCATTGTCCGCGGCTGCCGCCGTGTGCAAGATGCCGTCATTCTATCCACGACAGCAATGGTTCTGTGTGAGCTACTCCATGTCCCGATTGATTACCGCCATCCTGATGCTGGGTCTGGCATTGTGCGGCGCCGGCGCCCGCGCCGATGAGGCCGCCGAGCTGACCATCCTCAGTTATCACGAGATTGCCGAGCGCAATGACGCCCTGGTGCCGGAATACACCGTCACGCCCACCAACTTCGTGCGGCAGATGGACTGGCTGAAGAACAACGGCTATCACTTCGCCGGTGTCAACGACCTGCTGGCCGCCCGCACGGGAAAGCGTCCCCTGCCGGAGAAAGCGGTGCTGATCACTTTCGACGACGGCTATCACTCGGTCTATACCCACGCCTTCCCCATCCTGAAAATGTTCAAGGCGCCAGCCGTGATCGCCCTGGTAGGCGCATGGCTGGACAAGCCGGACGGACGGGTCAATTTCGACGGCAAGAGCATTCCCCGCACCGACCTGCTGTCCTGGGATGAGATCCGCGAGATGACCGCCAGCGGGCTGGTGGAAATCGCCAGCCACAGCCATTCGCTGCATCAGGGCATTCCCGCCAACCCGCAGGGGAACCTGGAGCCGGCCGCGACGGCGCGCCGCTGGCTGGCGGACAAAAAGGGTTATGAAGACGAGGCCGCCTACCGCCGCCGGGTGACGGAAGACCTGAAACGCAACAACGACCTGCTGAAACAGCGCCTGGGCAACGCCCCCCGGATCATTGTCTGGCCCTACGGCCGCTACAACGCCGAAACCGCCGCCATTGCCCAGAAACTGGGCCTGACCGTCGGCCTGACCCTGGATGACGGCGCCAACACCCGCTCGACGCCGCTGCACGCCCTGCGCCGCATCCTGGTGGAACGCACCATGGCGCTGTGGGACCTGAATCGCGAGATCGAAAGCCGTAACGCCAACCTGCCCGATGACGGCCGTCCGGGCAAGATCATGCATGTCGACCTCGACTACATCTACGATCCCGATCCGGCGCAACAGGAACAGAACCTGGGCCGCCTGCTGGACCGCATCCAGGCGCTGGGTGTCAATACCGTCTATCTGCAGGCCTTTGCCGATCCCGACGCCAACGGCGCCGCCGACGCCGTCTATTTCCCCAACCGCCACCTGCCGATGCGCGCCGACCTGTTCAATCGCGTCGCCTGGCAAATCGCCACCCGCACCCAGGTGAAGCGGGTTTATGCCTGGATGCCGATGCTGGCCTGGCAACTGCCCCGCGACAATCCGGCCGCCGCCGACACCGTGGTGACGCTGCCTCGCAACGGGAACACGGATCACCTCAACATGGGCTATCCCCGGCTGTCGCCGTTCTCACCGCGCGCCCGCGCCGTCATTCGCGACCTGTACCAGGACCTGGCCCGCTCCACGCCGATGGACGGCCTGCTCTTCCATGACGATGTCACCCTCTCCGATTACGAGGACGCCGGGCCGGACGCATTGCAGGCCTACAAGGCCTGGGGACTGCCCCCCTCCGTTCAGGCCATTCACGCCAGCGACGACCTGCTGGGGCGCTGGACCATTCTCAAGATCAACACCCTCGACAACTTTGCAGCGGAACTGGCGGCGGTGGTGCGCGAGGAGCAGCCCGGTATCCACACCGCCCGCAACCTCTACGCACAGGTGGCGCTGAATCCCCGCTCGGAAGTCTGGTATTCGCAGTCGCTGGAAAACTCGCTGCGCAACTATGACTACACCGCCATCATGGCCATGCCTTACATGGAACAGGCCGCCGACCCCACCGCCTTCCTGCATGAGCTGGTGGACCGGGTGAACAACTTCCCGGGGGGCATGGACAAGGTGGTCTTTGAACTGCAGGCGGTGGACTGGCGGAATCACGACACCCCGATCCCCACCCGCGAACTGGCCGACACCGTCAAGGCGTTGTACGGCTGGGGCGTGAAGAATGTGGCCTATTACCCGGACAACCTGTTCACCAACAACCCCGACCCGGCGGTGCTGCGGCCGGTGCTGGACAGCAAGCCGAACCTGCCGCCCGCAGGCGGACAACCCTGAGCCGGAGCCGATGTCATGACCGCTTCCCTGCATTCGTTCTGGTCGCTGCTGTTGGGCTTCGCCTTTTTCTATCCGCTGTTCATGTCCTATCTGTGGATGAGCGGCGCAGCGCTGTTTTACTGGCGGCATGAAAGCCGGCATCCGGATTACCGGCAGCCGCCGCGCCGGACGCCGGCACCGCCGGTCAGCGTACTGATCCCCTGCTTCAACGAAGGCGACAATGCCGAGGAAACCCTGTCCCACGCCCTGAACCTGGACTATCCGGATTTCGAGGTCATCGCCATCAACGACGGCAGCCGCGACAACACGGCGGAAGTACTGGACCGGATGGCGGCCAGGCACCCCCGGCTGCGTGTGGTTCACCTGGCGCAGAACCAGGGCAAGGCCATGGCGCTGCAGGCGGGCAGCCTGCTGGCCCGGCATGAAATCCTGCTCTGCATTGACGGCGACGCCCTGCTGGACCCGAACGCCGCGCACTGGATGGTGCGCCATTTCGTGGAGGATGCGGAAGTGGCGGCCGTGACCGGC
>DASUIM010000477.1:0-5654 GCA_036279775.1 Fluviicoccus sp.
GCCGGTCACGGCCGCCACTTCCGCATCCTCCACGAAATGGCGCACCATCCAGTGCGCGGCGTTCGGGTCCAGCAGGGCGTCGCCGTCAATGCAGAGCAGGATTTCATGCCGGGCCAGCAGGCTGCCCGCCTGCAGCGCCATCGCCTTGCCCTGGTTCTGCGCCAGGTGCACCACGCGCAGCCGGGGGTGCCTGGCCGCCATCCGGTCCAGTACTTCCGCCGTGTTGTCGCGGCTGCCGTCGTTGATGGCGATCACTTCGAAATCGGGATAGTCCAGTTTCAGGGCGTGGCCCAGTGTTTCCTCGGCGTTGTCGCCTTCGTTGAAACAGGGGATCAGCACGCTGACCGGCGGCGTCGGCGTCCGGCGCGGCGGCTGCCGGTAATCCGGGTGCCGGCGTTCATGCCGCCAGTAAAACAGCGCCGCGCCGCTCATCCACAGATAGGACATGAACAAGGGATAGAAAAAGGCGAATCCCAGCAGGAACGACCAGAACGAATGCAGGAAAGCGGTCATGGCGTCGGCTCCGGCTCAGGGCTGCCCGGCCGCGGGCGGCAGGTTCGGTTTGCTGTCCAGCACCGGCCGCAGCACGGCCGGGTCGGGGTTGTTGATGAACAGGTTGTCGGGGTAATAGGCCACGTTCTTCACCCCCCAGCCGTACAGCGCCTTCACGGTGTCGGCCAGTTCGCGGGTGGGGATCGGGGCGTCGTTGTTGCGCCAGTCCACCGACTGCAGCTCAAACACCACCTTGTCCATGGCCCCCGGGAAGTTGTTGACCCGGTCGACCAGCTCATGCAGGAACGCGGTGGGGTTGGCGGCCTGTTCCATGTAAGGCATGGCCATGATGGCGGTGTAGTCATAGTTTTGCAGCGAGTTTTCCAGCGACTGCGAATACCAGACTTCGGAACGGGGATTCAGCGCCACCTGGGCGTACAGGTTGCGGGCGGTATGGATGCCGGGCTGTTCCTCGCGCACCACCGCCGCCAGTTCCGCCGCAAAGTTGTCCAGGGTGTTGATCTTGAGAATGGTCCAGCGCCCCAGCAGGTCGTCGCTGGCGTGAATCGCCGCGACGGAGGCGGGCAGGCCCCAGGACTGGTAGGTCCGCAAGGCTTCGGGACTGGCGTCCTCGTAGTCGGAGAGGGTGACATCGTCGTGGAACAGCAGGCCGTCCAGCGGCGTGGACCGCGCCAGATCCTGATAGAGGTCGCGGATCACCGCGCGGGCGCGGGCCGAGAACGGCGACAGCCGGGGGTAACCCATGTTCAGGTGGCCGTTGTTGTCGGCGCGGGGCAGCGTCACCACGGTGTCGGCGGCGGCGGGATTGTTCCGGGGCAGTTCCCAGGCCAGCATCGGCATCCAGGCGTAAACCCGCTTCACCTGGGTGCGGGTGGCGATTTGCCAGGACACGCGGTTGAACAGGTCGGCGCGCATCGGCAGGTGCCGGTTGGGGAAATAGACCGCGTCGGCCGCGCCGTTGGCGTCGGGGTCGGCAAAGGCCTGCAGGTAGACGGTGTTGACGCCCAGTGCCTGGATGCGGTCCAGCAGGCGGCCCAGATTCTGTTCCTGCTGCGCCGGGTCGGGATCGTAGATGTAATCGAGGTCGACATGCATGATCTTGCCGGGGCGGCCGTCATCGGGCAGGTTGGCGTTACGGCTTTCGATTTCGCGGTTCAGGTCCCACAACGCCATGGTGCGTTCCACCAGAATGCGGCGCAGGGCATGCAGCGGCGTCGACCGGGTGTTGGCGCCGTCATCCAGGGTCAGGCCAACGGTCAGCCCCAGTTTCCGGGCAATGGCGGTGGTTTCGGCGTTGTAGCGGCCGTATGGCCAGACGATGATCCGGGGCGCATTGCCCAGACGCTGTTTCAGCAGGTCGTTGTTGCGTTTCAGGTCTTCCGTTACCCGGCGGCGGTAGGCGGCTTCATCCTCGTAGCGCCGGCTGTCCGCCAGCCAGCGGCGGGCGGTGGCGGCGGGTTGCAGGTTGCCTTGCGGATTGGCCGCAATGCCCTGATGCAGCGAATGGCTGTGGCTGGCGATTTCTACCAGGCCGCTGGCGGTCATTTCACGGATTTCATCCCAGGACAGCAGGTCGGAGCGCGGAATGCTCTTGCCGTCGAAATTGACCTTGCCGTCCGGCTTGTCCAGCCACGCGCCGACCAGCGCGACCACGGCCGGCGCCTTGAACATCTTCAGGATCGGGAAGGCGTGGGTGTAAACCGAATGATAGCCGTCATCAAAGGTGATCAGCACCGGTTTGTCCGGCAGCGGCCGCTTGCCCGCGCGCTCGGCCAGCAGGTCATCGACACTGACAAAGTGGTAGCCGTTGTTTTTCAGCCAGTCCATCTGCCGCACGAAGTTGGTGGGGGTGACGGTGTATTCCGGCACCAGGGCGTCATTGCGCTCGGCAATCTCGTGATAGCTGAGAATGGTCAGCTCGGCCGCTTCATCCGCGCGTGCGCACAGGCTGCCCAATCCAAGACTCAGCATCAGCAGTACAACAAACAGTCGGGGCATGGATTTGCTCATGATGAGCCATTTCGGGAGTGGAGAGGGAGATACCGGCATCTTGCGCAAAGCGGCCAGTACCGCCAATGCAATATTATAACATATATTGTTATGAATTTATTACCGCCGCCGCAGGGTGGCCGGCGCCAGCCGGGTGGCTTGCGCGGCACGGGGTTCTGGCCCGATGATAGGCGCCCCTGTTCCTTGTCCCGGTAGTTCCATGAGCCCGCCCCGCAATGCCGTTTACGCCCAGGCCGGCGGCGTCACCGCCGTTCTCAACAGCACCGCCGCCGGACTGGTGGCCGCCTGGCAGGCGCAGGCCCCCGCCGGGTCGCGGTTGTTCGGCGCGCGGGACGGCGTGCTGGGCGTACTGGAAAACCGCCTGACCGATTTGTCGCGGCTGACGGCCGGGGATCTTGAGTCGTTGGCGTACAGTCCCTCGGCGGCGCTGGGCACCTGCCGCCACGTGCTGCAGCCTGAGGAGCATGCCCGGTTGGTGGCGGTGCTGGCGGCGCACGAGATCGGCACCTTCTTCTACAACGGCGGCGGCGGCGCGGCGCGCGCCTGCGAGGACGTGCGCCGGATCGCGGCGGCGGCGGGCTACCCGCTCAATGTCGTGCATGTCCCGAAAACCATCGACAACGACATTCCCGGCACCGATGCCTGCCCCGGCTTCGGCTCCGCCGCCAAGTACCTGGCCACTTCCCTGCGCGAGGCCTCCCTCGATCTGGCGGCGATGGCGGGCAGTTCCAGCAAGGTGTTCATCCTGGAAACCATGGGGCGTTACAGCGGCTGGCTGACGGCGGCCTGCGGCCTGGCGTCACGGCATCCCGGCGAGGGGCCGCACCTGCTGCTGCTGCCGGAGCTGCCTTTCAATGAGGAAGAATTCCTGACACGGGTTCGGGACACCGTAGAGCGCCATGGCCATTGCGCCATCGCCGCTTCGGAGGGATTGACCGGCGCAGACGGGCAGGTGCTGCACGCCACCGGCGAGCGCGATGCCGCCGGGGACCGCCAGCTGGGCGGCGTCGCGCCCTGGCTGGCGGCGCGGGTCAATGCGCGCTTGGGCTATAAATGCCACTGGTCGGTGGCCGATTACCTGCAACGTTCCGCCCGGCATCTCGTTTCCGCGACCGATGTGGGGCAGGCGCGCGCCACCGGGGCCGCCGCCGTGTCGCTGGCGCTGGCGGGCGTGCGCGACTTCAGTCCGGTGATCCGGCGGCTGGCCGATGATCCTTACCGTTGGGATATCGTGGCCTCGCCGCTGGCGGTGGTGACCGCCCCCGAGCGCCGGGTGCCGCGCGAATTCCTGACGCCGGACGGCTACCACCTTAGCCCGGCCGGCCGCCGCTACCTCGCGCCGCTGATCGTCGGCGAGGATTACCCGCCGTTCCGCGACGGCCTGCCGGATTACCGCCTGCCGGAGTTCCCCCCGGCGGATTGAGTTTCAGCGTCCCGGCAGGTCGAGCACGCCCTCGCGCAGCGGCGGGCACCAGAAATAGGCGCCCGTCACCGGCCGGGTGAAGCGGAACAGCGCGTCGGCGATGCCGTCCTCCACGCCCGCCATGCGCCGCAGTTGCGCGGCAAAGGCCGCCGCCGAATGGCCGAAGGCGACAAACATCAACCCGGCCTGCAAACCTTCCGCCCACGGCATGGACCGCCGCAGCACAAAGGCTTCCGGCGTAAAACTTTCCTGGGCGGTACGCTTCACATGTGCCGACTCGGGCACCTCCTCCAGTTCCTCATTGTCGCTGCGCCGCCGCCCGACCATGGCGTCCTGTTCCGGTCCGCTCATGCGCCGGAAGGCGGACATGTCATGCCGCCACTGCTGCACTGCTACGACGCTGCCGCCGTCCAGGCCGTCCCCCTGACCGCTGACCAGCGCCGCCGCCGCCGCGTCCTCGCCTTCGGGATTCTCCGTGCCGTCCTCATAGCCGGTGAGATCGCGCCCGTCCTGATGCCTGAAGCCATCGACCACCTGCACCGGCTCAAAACCGGGGGCCAGCGCCTCTTCCAGCAGCTGCGACAGTACCAGCAACTCCCCCCGGTCGGTGCCGCGCAGCCAGCACCACAGGTCGGCGGGGGTGGCGGGAATGCTGACGCCGGCAGTGGTATAGGCCGGAAAACCGGGCAGGGCCGGGCGGGTGACACCCACTTGCAGCAACAGTGACTTGCCCAGGCCGACAACCACCCGCTCGCCGTCCGCCAGTGTTTGCAGCGCGGTCAGGGCTAGCGGCAGGTCGGGATCGTGGCGGGTGCGGAAGGTCAGGTAGCGGGCGAGGGGCGGCAGCGGGGCGAGGATGCCCGGTTGGTGATGGGACATGGCAATACCGGAGTGTGGGGAATTCCCCTGAATATTGCCTGCCCGCACCGGGGCATGCAATCAGTCCGGCCTGGCGGACTTCAGCTGTTTCAGGGACTCGCGCACGCTCAGCCGCGCCTGGCGGCGCACCTCGGCGGCGGCGAAGCGCTTGCACTCGGTTTCGGTTTCCGGCAGCAGCGCGGGCACTGGCAGCGGCTTGCCGTCTTCATCGACCGCGACGAAGGTGAAGTAGGCGGAAACAATATGCTTGCGGGTGTTCTCGTAGCTGTTCTCGGCGTCGACGCGCACGCCGATTTCCATCGACGAGGTCCAGGCGCGGTTCACGGACACCGAGAACACCAGGGTGTCGTTCTCGCGCGCCGGGGCGACAAAGTGCCAGGAATCAACGCTGGCGGTGACGCAGACCGAGCCGCTGTGCCGTTCGGCGGCGACCACCGCCACCCGGTCGGCAATGCTCATGATCATGCCGCCGAAGGCGGTCTTCCGGGCGTTCAGGTCGTTGGGGAAGATCTTGTAGACGTGGTTGTCGATGCGCGAGGCGGCGACGGGTTTGGCGGCGGTGCTGGTGGCCATCATCGGACTCCGGAATGATTGGGTGTGAGCAAGGGTATCACCCCGGAGGTTGTCTGTTGCTATCCGGTTGAGGCCCGGCATATCCGACCGATGACGGCGATGTGTGATTGAGTCGACATTTTCAACCCCTTATAATTAATGCGCTTATTTCCTCAGATCATGGATGATGCTGTTTTCAGGGATGAATTCCGGATTCTCCTGTTTCTTCTCCAGTCTGCGGGTTTTCCCTGTCCGGTTCGGCCGGTCGGGTATTTTT
>DASUIM010000478.1:0-10687 GCA_036279775.1 Fluviicoccus sp.
AGGTCCTCGGTGGCAATGTTGTCGCCATCCACCTTCACATGCTGGAAGTTGGTCAGTGACTCGACGCGCTGCGAATAGGGCACCTGCCAGCCGGCCTTGGTCAGGTCTTGCAGGATGCCCAGGAACTCAGGCGTAAACACCTGACCGTCCTTTGGCGCGACGGCAATCAGTACGGTGTCGGTCTTGGTATAGTCTTCCTGCAACTTCTCGAAGGCCAGCAGTTGCGGGTTGTCCTTGCCAAAGAAGGCGCGATGGTCGGTGGAATAGATATAGCCGGCGCTACCGGCCGAGACGGCCAGCGTCACCAGCAGCGACACCAGAATGCTGGTCCACGGATGCGTCACGATCCAGCGGGACAGGGCCTGCCAGAAAGCGTCGGTCTTGGAGGGAGTGGAAGTCGTCATTCACGGTGTTCCTTAATAAAACCAGGTCAGTTCAGCGCGGAGATGGCTGTCATCCCCAAAACTGCGCAACTTGTAATCAAGATCGGGTGCAGCCAGCACGTCGAAGGAGGGCTGCGGTGCGCGGGTGCCGAGCACGCGTGCTTCCACCGCCAGCCTCAGCCGGTCGTTGAGACGGGTGCTGCCTTTCAGCCGGACATAGGTTTCCGGGTGTTCGGTGTCTCGCAACACAGCCAGCAACAGATCACTCGACGCTTCGTCGTTGAAAGCCAGACGCCAGCCCAGCAGCAGGTCGTGTTCAAAGGGGTGGGTGGCCTGTTCCTGACGGCTGTCGTACAGGCCTTCCAGCAGCCAGCCCAGGTCATAGCGGCGGCCGAAGACGCCCACTTGCGTGTATTCCAGTCCGGCATCGGCCGTTTGAAAGCGCTCCTGCCCGAAACCGGCACGGTCAATGGCTTCCAGCTTCCACAGCCAGTCGCCGCGCGTCAGTTGCAGGTCCAGGCCCCATTGCGTGATTTGCGGATACCAAGGCTGCAGTTCCGGCTGGTAACCGGGCGCGAAGAAGCCGGGACCGACTTTTGTCAGGTCGACGACCGGCCGCAATTCGGGCTCGCGCGAAGTGCCCTTGAAGCCGCTGACGCCCAGCCGCAGGCCGTTGGCGCTGTACTGGTAGCGGGCCGCGATATCGACATGGTTCGTGCCAGCGCCGGATTCGTAGGAAGCGGCATCGGTATTCACCCGCCACGGCAGGCGCAGCCGGCCGTCCATGCCCGCGAACGGACGCTCGCGGAAGCCAGGCAGCACGAAGACGTCCAGCAGATGGGCATCCTGTTCCCAACCGAGGTTCAGCATCGGCTGGCCCAGCCGGGCATCGCCTTCCGGGTTTTCCAGCGTGTCGGTCTGGTTGACGATATCCACCACATGCGCGCCTTCGGTGACGCCCCAGAATACCTGTCCGATACCGATGCGCGTCTGCCAATTGTTTTGCACATGCAGCCAAGCCGCTTCGCGCAGATCGGCATGAGTGCGTTCGTTATCCTGGCTGTCAATCCGGGCAAAAGGCTTCAGGGTGAAACGGTCATCCCGGCCGTTCCAGTCCCAGCGGGCTTCGCCCAGCAGGCGCAGCGAGGCTTGGGATGCGTATTGACCTTGTGCCCCGTCCTGAGAATAGGCGGTAGCTTCCAGTCCCGCTTCCGCCTTCAGCGCGGGGGCGGCGTCAGCCGCAGCGGTCAGGCCCAGCGCTGCCAGCGCGCCATAAGCGAGGTTACGCATCAGCGTGCCCGCTTCAGCGCGTTCTCGGTGAAGTCATCCTGCTTCAGGCCGGTCTTGAATTTGAACTCCGACCAGTCCAGCCGGGTCTGCTTGCGGTTCTGCATGTTCACCATCAGCATTGCGGCGGGCCGCCAGTTGCCTTGTATCTTCTGGAAACCGCTTGCGGTGTATGTCTTCAACAGGGTGTTCTTGCGGTCGTAGTAATCAACACGGCGGATCAGGTATTCCTGCTTGTCGATCCACACCTGCTGGCGGGTGTAGCCGGAATTGGCGTCCTTCGGCTTGCGTTCGATGACGAAGCAGGTCAACGCCTCGCACTTTTCCTCACGCACAAAGCTGTACGTGTATTTCTGCCAATAGGGCGTCACGATGTCTTCAAAGGCGAACTCTGAACCCATGAACGGGCCGCTCTTGTTGCCGGCGGCAATCTGCTTGACGCGGCTGATGGCGGGCAGGTACAGCCATTGCAGGTCGTCGCTGCCGGGCTGGGTGTGAGTCAGCAGGGCGGTTCCGGCCACGTCGCGCGGGGTGTCGAAGATCATCAGGCTGCGGTCGCCGTCACCGGTTTCCAGATTCTGCACGCGCAGGGCGCGCTCGGCGGTTTGGCCGGAAGGGTTGACCAGCGTCATCTTGAGGGTGGCGGTGCTGTCGCCGAAGCCATGCAGGCGTTTGTCGGCCTCCAGGGCGATAGTGTCAGCCAGATCGGCAGCGGCGGAGAGCGGTATCAGTTGGAACACGAAGCACAGGCCCAAGGCTGGCAGCAGGGTGATGCGCATGATTTCACCGTGATTATTCAAGTTATCAGTTTTTTCCCGGTTGGTTTCAGCCTAGTTGCTGTTCCGGTCGGGTCAAATGCAAATACGATTTAATCACGGCGTGGCTGGCCGTCTGGCTATCCTTGGCGTCCTGAAGGGGGTTCCCGCGAGGGGAAGATGCCGGCTGTGGCCGGTCTTGTCCGTTGGCTTCCGCTTGTAAAACAAGGCTTTGCCGCAGGGGGGATTCTAGGGGGGTGGTTGTCTGACAATCTTGTGGATGAGCGTCAGGGGTGTGGCGGGAATTCGCAAAAAATGAGCGTTCGTTATGTTTTGCGTACGGGCCAGGGTTAGCGATCCGCGATGCTGGCCAGTTCCTGCGAAACATGCTCGCCGCACTCGGTCATGGCCGCCGCGCGTTCGGCCTGATAAATCGGGCTTTGGTCGTATCCTTGATAGTCGACATGCTGGGTCAGGTTCTTAACCATGTCGTAGGTGCGGGGTGATTTGCCGGCCAATAGTTCCAGATTGGAAATATGCGACAGGACGTAGGCTTGCGGGGAGTTGGTATTGCTGTCGCGGGACGGATTGTAGTTGTAGTTGTAGCCCCGCCGAGTGTAGCGACGGGAGTTGTTGAAGGCGGTGGCCAGTGCATAGCGGTCCTTGGCCTGAATAACCAACTGACAAAGACGGGCGATGTCTTTTTCGGCCATGGGGTTGGTGATGGTGATGACGGAAGGTTCGGAGTTGTCCTTGACGATGGTGGCGTTGCTGCCACAGGGGTGCTGGCTGAACTCTTTCTTGCCATCTTTTTCACAGACGTAAATGTCAGTGGCATAGGCTGTTTGCAGAAAAAATGACAATAGCAACCCGCCACAAAAGCTCCGATGCACGATATTTCCCCATGTTGGTGTGACTGGCCTCTTGGCGCGATATTTCCGTAGCCGTCGAGCTTTACGCGCCAAAACTTAGCATTGCTCCCTTATGGCGTCAATGCGGCGCATCAAATGATGCCCACGGCTCTGGCTTAAATGTTTCCGCGATCTGATTCATGATTCATCGGAAGCTGGAACTGAAACAGAGCGCAGGGTGGCTGCAAAGCAGCGGCGGGTAGATGATGAAAGCGGAAGTAGGGGAATAAGGGTGGGGAGGTGGGAAGCGCGGCCCGGTAAATGACACCGGGCCGCGCTTGCAACCTTACTTCTCCAGCTGCGACAGATCACGCACGCCGCCGCGGTCGGCGCTGGTGGCCATGGCCGCATACGCCTTCAGCGCCGTGCTTACCTTGCGGCTGCGCGGCTGCTCCGGCTTCCAGCCGTCCTTGCCTTTGGCGTTCATCGCCGCGCGACGTTCCGTCAATTCGGCTTCGCTCACCAGCACATCAATGGTGCGGTTGGGGATGTCGATGCGGATGCGGTCGCCCGGCTGCACCAGCGCAATCGCGCCGCCCGATGCCGCTTCCGGCGAGACGTGGCCGATCGACAGGCCGGAGGTGCCGCCGGAGAAGCGGCCGTCGGTCAGCAGCGCGCACTGCTTGCCCAGGCCCTTGGACTTCAGGTAGCTGGTGGGGTACAGCATTTCCTGCATGCCGGGGCCGCCCTTCGGTCCTTCGTAGCGGATCACGACCACGTCACCCGGTTGCACTTCATCGTTCAGGATGCCCTTCACGGCGGCGTCCTGGCTTTCAAAAATTCGCGCCGGGCCTTCAAACACCAGAATGCTGTCATCCACCCCGGCGGTCTTCACCACGCAGCCGTTCTCGGCGATGTTGCCGTGCAGCACCGCCAGACCGCCTTCCTGCGAGAAGGCGTGCTCCACCGAGCGGATGCAGCCCTCGGCGCGGTCGTCGTCCAGCGTATCCCAGCGGCAGCTCTGGCTGAACGCCACCTGCGTGGGGATGCCCGCCGGACCGGCGCGGAAGAACTTCTGCACGTCCGGGTTGTCGGTCACCTTGATATCCCACTGCGCCAGTGCTTCCTTCATGGTGGGAGCGTGCACGGTAGAGACGTCGGTATGCAGCAGGCCGCCGCGCGCCAGTTCGCCCAGAATGCTCATGATGCCGCCGGCGCGGTGTACGTCTTCAATGTGATACTTCGGGGTGTTCGGCGCCACCTTGCACAATTGCGGCACCTTGCGCGACAGGCGGTCAATATCTTTCATGCCGAAATCGACTTCGCCTTCCTGCGCGGCGGCCATCAGGTGCAGGATGGTGTTGGTGGAGCCACCCATGGCGATGTCCAGCGAAATGGCGTTCTCGAAGGCCTTGACGTTGGCGATGCTGCGCGGCAGCACCGATTCATCGTCCTGTTCGTAGTATCGGCGGGTAATGGCGACAATGCGGCGGCCCGCTTCCAGGAACAGTTGCTCGCGGTCGGAGTGGGTAGCCAGCGTGGTGCCGTTGCCGGGCAGAGACAGCCCCAGCGCTTCGGTCAGGCAGTTCATGGAGTTGGCGGTGAACATGCCGGAGCAGGAACCGCAGGTGGGGCAGGCGCTGCGCTCGTAGGTAGCGGCGTCTTCATCGCTGACATTCGGGTCCACGGCGGCGACCATGGCGTCAATCAGGTCGAGCTTGATGAATTTGTCGGAAAGCTTGGTCTTGCCCGCTTCCATCGGACCGCCGGAGACAAAGATGACAGGGATGTTCAGGCGCAGCGCGGCCATCAGCATGCCGGGAGTGATCTTGTCGCAGTTGGAAATGCACACCAGCGCATCGGCGCAGTGGGCGTTGACCATGTATTCCACCGAGTCGGCGATGATCTCGCGCGAGGGCAGGGAATAGAGCATGCCGTCGTGGCCCATGGCGATGCCGTCGTCCACGGCAATGGTGTTGAACTCTTTCGCCACGCCGCCCGCTTTTTCAATTTCCCGGCAGACCAGCTGGCCCAGGTCCTTCAGATGCACGTGACCCGGCACGAACTGGGTGAAGGAGTTGGCGACCGCAATGATCGGCTTCTGGAAATCCTCGTCCTTCATGCCGGTGGCGCGCCACAGGGCGCGGGCGCCCGCCATGTTTCGGCCCTGGGTGGAGGTTTTGGAACGGTAAGCGGGCATGATGGTCTCCTGAAAAGTCGCCGGGTTCAGCCGGATGAAAACAGCCTTGTAGGATAACAGGATCACGCAAGGTACGTCAGGCGTCAAACGGGTGAAATGATGTCGTGTTTTCTTGTGGGTGAACCTTTGAAGTGCCAGTTTTATGGGTGTTCCTGATGATTCGATTTCGCGAGTGGACTGGATTACGCCCGTCTTAACTTTTATCCTTGGCGCGCTCTTTAAATCACAGGAAGATTCCATAATGAAGTCACTGGCGCCATTTGTGCTTTGCCTGGGTCTTGCACTGACCAACTCTGTGCAGGCCTCTTCTGAAAACTATCCTCCATCGGCGCCACATCTGGTTAGCGGACAGTACCGTTTTGAAGTGATTGAGGAAATCAGAACGCCTGATGAAGTGCTCGTTGGCTCCAATAGTGTTGATGAGGGTGAACCTGTCTATTACTTCCAGAATTTTGGCGGTAGCCCGGCCATGGGAATTGCCTTGGGGCCATTCGGCGTACTGGCAAGCGGCGCAATGATCAAATCCAACACCAAGTCGGATGTTGAAGCACTGAAGGGACGCGTGGACGCGAAACCGGTTTCCCTGATGAAAGAGGCAGTGCATGCCTCGGGAGAGGTTGAGACGTCAGCCAAACCGGTACAGATCCAACCCTACCTGATCTTCTCCAAGGGGGATAAAGACAAGGTTTATGCGGCCTACGCGGCGGATGTCAGCGTTGATGGGTGGAAGGGGCGTTATACCCGGCACCTGAGGACCTCCTATACCGTTGCGACACTTGCAGCCGGTTTGGCCGAACCTCAAAAGGAGGCATTGACTACAGAACTCAAGCATGCCGGAGAAGATCTTGTGAAGTTGATCAGGCAGGATCTGGAGAACGGGCTGCAATTCAGCAAGCCGGTGCTGGTGCGCTCCGAAACGGTTACACCACGGTTCATATTTGATGTTCTGGCTAAAACCGTGACCGAAGATCCGGATTCAGTGACAGTAGGATTGGGATATCGGGGAAAATGGATGCCGGTGACACTTTCCAGCGGGTATCACGTCTTCCCGCGAGATCAGGTCATCATCAAGGATCGATAAACCGGGCTATAAACCTGGTTTATCGGGGGTAGCGCCTATTTTTCGCAAATCACCTTGGCAATATCGGCGCTGGCGGTATTCGGGAAAATATCAATGAACTCAAGCTCGTCATCCGCCGTGGCGTGCTTGCGTACCACGGAGCCGGCCAGCAACAGTTGCTCCTCACGGGTGGCTGAAGTCTTGCCCGCGCAGTCGTAAACATCGGTGGTGCGGCTTTCGTCATATTTGCGGCCCATGTCTTCAGTGATTTCCTTGTACTGGGCACGGACCACAGCCTGTTTCAGGGGCTTTCCGGACACGGTAACCGCCTTGATGGAATCGGTGTCCACGGTCCAGTTGTCGCCGTCACGGCTGGAAGCATTGGTCCAGGTTTCGGCCTGGGCAAACAGTGGCAGGGCAAGCAGCAGGACAAGGGGCAGGCTCTTCATGGTTATTATTCTCCGGCTGGCAATGAGGGGCAATACACCTTGTTCATGATAGGGGTTTTCGACCAGAATGCGAGAGCGCGCCGCCGACCGGTTTTGTTCTCCGGATACGCGGCGATCAAGTCCGCCAACCTTGCTGCCCTGGAGCTGCCATGCCGGATATCTATGGTTCTGATGCCTTTTCGCCCAAGGAGATTGCTGCTCGGATCGAGTCCGTCGGCGTGACCAAGGCACGGTTGCCGTTGCTGACCATGTTGATGCTGGGTATTTTGGCCGGGGCCTTTATCGGCTTGGGTTCGCTGGGTTTCGTGATGGTGAAATCCGACCCTGCTCTGAGTTTCGCAGTCGTACAACTCCTGGGTGGCGCCGTATTTTCTCTGGGGTTGTTTTTGGTATTGGTGGCCGGAGCCGAGCTCTTCACCGGGAACAATCTGCTGGTGATGGCCTGGGCCGACGGCAAGATCAGCAGCGGCGAACTGCTGCGGAACTGGCTGGTGGTTGGTTTTGGTAATCTCATTGGCGCGGCGGGGCTGGCGCTGCTGGTATTCCTGTCCCGTCACGCCGATCTGAACGGCGGGGCGATTGCCGCCCAATACCTGAAAATTGCCGCCGCCAAGGCGGCGCTGCCACCGGAAACGGCGTTCTTTCGCGGCGTGCTGTGCAATGTGCTGGTGTGCATGGCGGTGTGGATGGCCTTTGCCGGGCGCAGTGTCACGGACAAGGCGCTGGCGGTCTTCCTGCCGGTAACGCTGTTTGTGGCGGCGGGGTTCGAACACAGCATCGCCAACATGTTCTTTTTCCCCATGGCCATGTTGTTGCAGGCGGATGGAACCGTTCCGGCGGAACCGGCGATCACACTGGCCGGGTTCCTTGGCAATCTGGCGCCGGTCATCCTGGGAAATCTGGTGGGCGGCAGCGTGTTGGTGGGACTGGTCTACCATGTTATTTACCGGCGTGGCAAACCGCTGCAACCGGAATAAAAAAACCGGCCGATTCCGGCCGGTTTTTTTAAGGCAGACTGACGCAAAGGCTCAGGCGTTCAACGCGTCCATCACCTCATCGCTGAAGTTGGCGTTGCTATAGACGTTCTGTACGTCATCCAGATCTTCGAGCATGTCGATCAGCTTCATCACCTTCTGCGCCGCGTCCACATCGGTAATTTCGGCCTGGGTGGCGGCGTGCATGGTGACTTCGGCGCTGTCAGCCTTCAGTCCGGCGGCGGTCAGGGCGTCTTCCACCGCGCCAAAGCTTTGCGGCGTGGTGATGACGACAACACTGCCGTTCTCACTGATCACGTCTTCCGCCCCGGCCTCCAGAGCGACTTCCATGATCTTGTCCTCATCGCCGTTTTCAAAGGTGATTTCACCGCGCTGGCTGAACATGTAGGCCACCGAGCCGTGCGTGCCCAGATTGCCGCCGCATTTGCTGAAGGCATGGCGCACATCGCTGACTGTGCGGTTGACGTTGTCGGTCATGGTTTCGACGATGACGGCGACACCGTTGACGCCATAGCCCTCATAGGTATTTTCCTGCACATTCTCGTTATCGCCGCCGCCCGCGCCGCGCTGGATGGCGCGGTTGATGATGTCGCGGCTGAGATTGGACGTCAGCGCCTTGGCGACAATGGCGCGCAGGCGCGGGTTGTCAGCCTCGGAAGGCCCGCCCAGCCGGGAGGCGACGGTGATTTCGCGAATGTACTTGGTGAAGATCTTGCCGCGCTTGGCGTCCTGACGATCCTTGCGGTGCTTGATATTGGCCCATTTGGAATGACCGGCCATGACAGTCTCCTGGAATGGTTGGGAAATTCCCTCTCCCGGCTCGGGAGAGGGAAGGTCTTTCTCAGGACTGCGGCTGTTCAGCCGCCTTTTCACGCAGGCGGATGCCCAGTTCACGCAGTTGCTTCTGCTCGACAGGCGCGGGAGCCTGGGTCATCAGGCATTCGGCGCTCTTGGTCTTCGGGAAGGCGATGACGTCGCGGATGGAAGTCGCGCCGGTCATCAGCATCACCAGACGGTCGAGGCCGAAGGCCAGACCACCGTGGGGAGGCGCGCCGTACTTCAGGGCGTCCAGCAGGAAGCTGAACTTTTCCTGGGCTTCTTCCTCGCCGATGCCCAGTGCCTCAAACACCGCCTTCTGCATGTCGAGGTTGTAGATACGCAGCGAGCCGCCGCCGATTTCGGTGCCGTTCAACACCATGTCGTAGGCAACCGAGGTGGCGGAGCCGGGGTTGGCCTTCAGGTCTTCGACGCTGCCGTGCGGCATGGTGAAGGGATGGTGCACGGAGGTCCACTTGCCGTCGTCGGTTTCCTCGAACATCGGGAAGTCGACCACCCACAGCGGCGCCCATTCGCAGGTCAGCAGGTTCAGGTCATGACCCAGACGCACGCGCAGCGCGCCCAAGGCGTCGTTGACCACCTTGGCCTTGTCGGCGCCGAAGAAGATCAGGTCGCCGTTCTGCGCGCCGGTGCGGATGATGATTTCCTGCAGCGCAGCGTCGCTGATGTTCTTGATGATCGGCGATTGCAGGCCCGATTCCTTGCCGTCAACGCCGTTGTTGATCTTGCTGGTGTCGTTGACCTTGATGTAGGCCAGACCGCGCGCGCCATAGATGCCTACGAACTTGGTGTATTCGTCGATCTTGCCGCGTGACAGTTCGTTGCCCTTGGGCACGCGCAGGGCGGCGACACGGCCCTTGGGGTCGTTGGCCGGACCGGCGAAGACCTTGAAGTCGACATCCTTCAGCAGGTCGGCGACGTCGACCAGTTCCAGCGGAATGCGCAGGTCGGGCTTGTCGGAGGCATAGCGGCGCATGGCTTCGGCATAGGTCATGCGCGGGAACGGGCCGAACTTGATGCCCATCAGTTCGTCAAACAGTTCGACGGCCATGCCTTCGGTCACGTTCATGATGTCTTCATCGGACATGAACGAGGTTTCGATGTCGATCTGGGTGAATTCCGGCTGGCGGTCGGCGCGCAGGTCTTCGTCGCGGAAGCACTTGGCGATCTGGTAGTAACGGTCGAAACCGGACACCATCAGCAGCTGCTTGAACAGCTGCGGCGACTGCGGCAGGGCGAAGAACGAACCGGGCTGGGTGCGGGAGGGCACCAGGTAGTCGCGCGCGCCTTCGGGCGTGGCGCGGGTCAGCACCGGAGTTTCCACATCGAGGAAACCGTGTTTGTCCAGATAGGTGCGGATCTTGCTGGTGACTTGCGAGCGGAAGCGCATGCGTTGCAGCATTTCCGGACGGCGCATGTCCAGGAAGCGGTATTTCAGGCGGATTTCCTCGCCGACGTTGACGAACTCGTCGTTCAGCGGGAACGGCGGGGTTTCGGAGGTGGCGAGGATTTCGATGTCCTTGCCCAGCACTTCGATCTGGCCGCTGACCATGTTGGCGTTTTCGGTGCCGGCATAGCGGCGACGGACGCGACCGGTGATCTTCAGCACGTATTCACTGCGCGACTTGTCGGCCAGCGCGAAGGCTTCGGGGGTATCCGGATCGATCACGACCTGAACCAGACCATCCCGGTCGCGCATGTCCAGGAAAATCACACCGCCGTGATCGCGGCGACGGTGCACCCAGCCGCACAAGGTCACGGTCTGGTCAATCTGGGATTCGGTCAAGCTGCCGCAGTAATGCGTACGCATCATGATAGGTTCTGCCTACACGTTGTCATTGTTAATAAAAAGGGGACAATTATGCCTGAA
>DASUIM010000479.1:0-1971 GCA_036279775.1 Fluviicoccus sp.
TCCTTCAACGCCGCCACAAACGGCGCATAGCCCTTGAACAGCGCCTCCGCCAGGGCCTCCGCGCCCGGCAGGTCGTCAAAGCGCACCTTGTCCAGCCCCTGCCGCCGCATCGCCAGCACCCCGGCGGCATCGCCCGCGCAAATGGCGGCGGCCAGCCGGCCAATACCGCTGTCCGCTCCAAAACGCTGGCTCTCGTTCAGCGCCACGCGCGCGGCCTGCAGCCGTTCGGCGCGACCCATTTCCTCCAGCACCGCCCCCGCCTCCACCGCCGCCAGCTGGTTGGCGTCGCCCAGCAAAATCAGCCGGGTGCGGCGCGGGTCCATCGCCGCCAGCAGTTGCGAGGCCAGCCGCAGGTCGATCATCGAGGCTTCGTCCACAATCACCAGGTCAAAGGGCAAGGGGTTGGCGGCGTGGTATTGCGCCGGGCGGTCGTACTGGATGCCCAGCAACCGGTGCAGGGTGCTGGCCGAGGTGGGCAGCGCCGCCTTCATGGCGTCGGTGACGCCGGTGGCCTTGGCCAGCGCGGCGCTGAGGGCTTCGTACATGCGGGCGGCGGCCTTGCCGGTGGGGGCCGCCAGCGCCACGTGCAGCGCCGGGTTCTGTTCCACCAACGCCAGCAAGATGCGCACCAGCGTGTAGGTCTTTCCGGTGCCGGGGCCGCCGGTAATCAGGCTGAAACGGCGCTGGGTGGCCGTGGCCACCGCCTGCCGCTGCCGTTCGTTCAGCCCGGCCAGATGATGTTCCGCCACCGGCGCGGCCCCGGCCACGGCTTCGTCCAGCGCGCACAGGGCCTGCGCCAGCTGCGTTTCCGCCTGCCAGTGCCGGTACAGGTACAGCCGCTCGGCTTCCGCCACCAGCGGCGCCACGGTGGTCGCGGCCTGTTCGGCGGACACCAGCACCGGCGAGGCCAGCCGCTGCCACGGCGCGGCGCTGTCCACCAGGCAGACATGGCCTTCCGCCAGTCCCTCGGCCAGTTGCCGCACCCAGTCGCGGATCTGCCCGGCCTGGGCGGGGTCGCCGCCGTCGCGGCTGTGCAGGGTGGCCAGCAGTTCGGCCAGTCCGGCGCTCCAGGCGGGCGCGCGGTCGGGTTGCGGGCTCTGGCTGGACAGCGCGGGGGTGAAGGGCAAGGTCATGGTGTCGCCTCCTCGGCGGCCAGGATATGGCTGAGGGTGTCCAGCAGCGCCAGCGGCGGCTGCCAGGCGTGCACGCCGTGCGCGCCCTGCGCCGGGTGCATGCCGCGAATGAACAGGTAATAGACGCCGCCCAGATGCACGGCGGGGTCGTAGTCGCGCAGGCGGCTTTGCAGCCAGCGGTGCAGCGCCACGGCGTACAGCGCGGCCTGCAGGTGATAGCCGCCGTGCGCCATGGCCTGCGCCAGCCCCTGCGGGCCGAAGGCGGCATAGTCGTGGCCCAGCCGGTTGCTCTTGTAGTCGGCCACGTACCAGCGGCCTTCATGGCGGAACACCAGGTCGATGGAGCCTTTCAGGAAGCCGCGGATGGTCTGGTCGCCCAGCTCCGGCACCGGCAGCCCGGCGCGGCGCAGTGCGTCCACCAGCGCGCGGGTGCGCAGCGCGGGCAGCGGCAGGTGGAAGTCCAGTTCGCGCAGGGTGTGGGCGCGGGGAATGTCGGCCAGGCGCAGGCCGGGGGCCAACGGCGTGGCCAGCACCTCGTCCAGCCAGTCGGCCACGGCGTCCAGCGGCAACGCGGTGTCGCTGTCGTCGCCGGTGGGCAGGCCGTAGCGCTGCAGTTGCCGTTCCACCAGCGGCCGGCCATGCTCGCCGGTCTGCTGCGCCACCGGCCGGGTGAAGTCCAGATGTTCGAACAGGCCGTGCAGGCAGTTGCCGGTGACACTGGCGGACAGCCGCACCGGATGCGGGAAGCGGAAGCGCAGCGGCAATTCGGCCAGCGGCGGCGCGGGGTCCAGCACCGGCTGCGGGGCGTCGCGGTCGTGGTCGGCGGCGGTGTCGTCGG
>DASUIM010000480.1:0-2559 GCA_036279775.1 Fluviicoccus sp.
GATGCGCACGACACGGCTCATGGCCTGAACGGCGGTCGGGAAGTCGGGATAGACGCCGGTACCGACGGCGGCACAAATAGCCGCCCCCAGACCCGAGGTTTCATGGGTATGCGGCCGGTGGATGGCCATGCCGAAGACATCAGCAGCGGTCTGCATCACGGCGTCGGACTGGGCGCCGCCTCCAGCGGCAAACATCATGGTGACCGGTTGATGGGTATACCGCGCCACATGCAGTTGACCGTCGCGCAGGGCGTAAAGCAGACCCTCGACCAGCGCCCGGTACCAATCGGCCTTGCTGTGCTGGGTACTGAGGCCCAGCAAGGCGCCGCGCGACAGGCTTTCGCCGCTGGCTTGCACGCTCAGTCCGGGTTGCCACATCAGGCCGTTGGCTCCGGCCGGGGTCTGGCTCAGCCATTCATCCAGCACCGACAGCCAGTCAGCCCCCCAGGACTCGGCGGCGGCAATCTCGGGTCCGGCAATCTGGTCGCGGAAATAGCGCACCAGCGCAAAGCCTTGAGGAATCTGGCTTTCCAGGCAGTATTCCCCCGGCACGGCGGCCGGATACGGCGGCATTGGCGGGTTGATGGACACGTATTTGCGGGTCACGGTGTTGAAGGTGGCGGTGGTGCCGAAACTGAGCGCGCCCTGCCACGGGGAGATACAGCCGGCACCCAGCACTTCACAGGCCTTGTCCGCCCCGGCGGAAATCACCGGCAGGTTGACCGGCAGGCCGGTTTCGCGGGCGGCGTCTTCGCTGATATGGCCCAGCAGGCCGCCGGGCGGCGTCAGCTCCGGCAGCATGCGGCGCGGCACGCCCAGCGCAAGCCAGCGCCAGTCCCAGGCAGCATGCCACTGGTGTTTCTTGTAATCAAACGGAATGTAACCGACCTGCGACGCGACGGCGTCACGGTATTCCCCGGTCAGGCGGAAGCTGAGGTAGCCGGACAGCAACAGGAATTTGTGCGTGCGCTGCCAGGTTTGCGGATCATGCATCGCCAGCCAGTTGGCCTGGGCACGGCGGCGCAGTTTATGGATGGTTTCCTGATGACCGCTGAGTTGGTGCAGTTTTTCCCAGTACACCGGCAGCGGCGGCATTTCAGCGGTCTGGCGCTCGTCCAGCCACAAGAAGGCCGGTCGCAATGGCTTGCCCTGCCGGTCCACCACCACCACGGTGCCGCGTTGGGTAGTCAGGGTGGCGGCCTTGAGCGTGGCAGGGTCGACGCCCTGCTGCCAGAGGCTTTGGCAGGTCTGAACCACGCAATCCCAGTAGAAGTCGGCATCCTGCTCCGCCTGCCCCTTTTCCGGAGAGCGATACGGCGGTTCAAAGATGATCTGGCTGCGGGCCAGCATTTCGCCGTCAGCGTCAAACACGAAGGCCCGCAGGCTCTGGGTGCCGCAATCTATACTGAGGAAACGTGCCGAACTCATGGTGGCCAACCTGAAATCGCGGCCCGGTCACGGGCGGTTGTTGTTATGAAAACCCCGCCTTGCGGGCGGGGTCGAGCCGCTGTGGATCACGCGGCGGCGGCCTCGCGGCAAGCGGCGGGCAGGCTGTAATAGCGCTGCCAGATGTCCTGGTAACGCGCCAGCTCGGCTGTCCACTGCGCCTCGGTCCAGTCTTCGTCCAGCGCCATCTTGCGCACGGTCGGAAACAACACCGCGCCACCCTCGGGAAACAGCAGCCCCAAACGGGTGCGGCGAAGCAACAGGTCATCCAGATGCACGACCTGTTCATGACGCAAGGCCCAGCGCAGTTCAGCCCAGAGCGTCTGGGTGCCGGGGATGACCGTCAGCTCCTCGGAAGGCATTTCCTGTACGAAGCGCCCGGCCAGGTAACCGAACTTGCCGGTAAAACGGCGGTACAAGTCATCGCTGGCGTTCGGCAGGGCAACCGCCGCGCCGGGAGGCGTAAAGATGGCGGCCTTGCGGTTGCGTGATTTCAGCGCCGGCAGCCAGACCTCGGCGGCGGTCAGCACATCCTGGGCAATCTGGCGGAATGTCGTCAGCTTGCCGCCGGAAACACTGATCATGCCCTTCTCGGCCCACACCGCGTGATCACGGCGCTCTTTGGACGGATCCAGCCCCTTGCCGCTGCTGACAATCGGACGGACTCCGGCCCAAGTCGCGATGACATCCTTCTCGCTCAGCTTGGCCGCCGGGAACTCGTGATTGGCGGCGCGCAACAGGTAGCGCACTTCCTCATCAGTAATGACCGCTTCGTCGTCCAGGTCTTCCTTGTGGTCCAGATCGGTGGTGCCGATGACGGTGCGTCCTTCCCACTGGTAGATGAACATGGCGCGCTTGTCGTCCGGGTGAAACAGGATGACGGCGTCGTTCAGCGGCAGGCGTTCCGAGGCAATTACCAGATGGCTGCCACGCTGCGGGCGGACCGAAACGGTTTCCGCCGCTACTTCCTGACGCATGCGGTTGACCCACGCGCCGGTGGCATTGACCACGACCTTGGCCTTGACCAGGGCGCTCTCGCCGGTCAGTTCGTTGCGGATTTGCAGGCCGGACACCTGATCACCGGTGAGCAGGGTCTTTTCGGCCTTGACGTAG
>DASUIM010000481.1:0-1429 GCA_036279775.1 Fluviicoccus sp.
CGCGCCCACCGACAGCACGCAGCCCAGCGACACGGTGAGGGCGTTGTTGTGGTACAGCGGCAGGCAGCAATAGAACACATCGTCACGGCGCAGGCGCACGGTCAGGCCGCCCACCCCGGCCATCGACGCCAGCCAGCGGTAATGCGTCATCACCGAGGCCTTGGGCATGTCGGTGGTGCCGGAGGTGAAGATGTAGAAGCAGGGCTGGCGGGCGCGAATGTCGCCGGTGGTGGCGGGGTTGTCCGACGCGCAATGGCGGCTGGCCTCTTCCAGATCCAGCCAGCCGGACGGCGCGGGGGCGGCATGGTCGCCGCCGCACCAGAAGTAGGGCAGCGCGGGGGTGCCTTGCGGGGTGTAGGCGGTGGTTTCGATGGCGTCGCGGCATTCGCTGCTGATCACCAGCAGTTTCATGCGCACCAGGCCGATGCTGTGGCTGAGCACCTCGGCGCGCTGGTGGTGGTTGAGCATGGCGGCGATGGCCCCCAGCTTCATGGCGGCGATGACGCAGGCCAGCACTTCCGGCCGGTTTTCCATGAGGATGGCGACGGTGTCGCCGCTGCCGATGCCGCGCGCGGCCCACAGGTGGGCGAGACGGTTGGCCCAGGCGTTGAGTTCGCGGTAGGTCCAGGCGCGGTCATCGAAGCGCAGCGCCACCCGGTCCGGCGTCCAGCGCGCCCAGAATTCCACGACCTTGCCGATGGACTGGCGGCTCTCCGGGTTCAGTCCGGCCAGGCGCAGCAGGTTGGCGCGGTTGGGGTCGAGCATTTCCGGGGCGGCTTGAAGTATGCCGCGGGCGATGTCGCGGAATCCGATCTGGGTGGCCATGCGGGGGCTCCGGGGGTGGTTGGCGGGGGCGTCCGATCAGGATAGACGGTCGGGCGGGGTTGCGGGGGCCGTTATCGTGATCGATATATGCGTAACATTTATGTTACGTTTATTTTGCCGGAAAAGAGCGGTGACGGCAATAAGGGCAAGCGGGATGCCTTCCCCCGTTAGCCTGATTCTCACTTGTTGTGGATCAGGCGAATCAGCAGACGCGCCGGCGGGGTGAGTTGTTCATGGATCCGAGTGCTGATCTTGGGGATTCCCGGATCAATCGGGTTCAGGAGAGGCAGATTGCGTCATCCGGCGCTGAAGGCGCGTATGACCCGCAAGACGATTTCATCAATATCCGCATCGCTGATGCGTGCGCCAACCACCAACGCCCGGAAATACAGGGGGGATGCAGCAAACTCCAGCAGCAACCTGGAATCGGTGCCCGCCGGCAGTTCGCGGCGTTGCACGGCCCGTTCGACCAACTGCCCGCTGACCGCAAACCGCTCCTCCCAGAAGGCGGAATTCAATTGTCGGGTGATCGGATCGTTGGCCCCGCGACTC
Organism: Fluviicoccus sp.; assembly: GCA_036279775.1. Taxonomy (GTDB): domain Bacteria; phylum Pseudomonadota; class Gammaproteobacteria; order Pseudomonadales; family Moraxellaceae; genus Fluviicoccus. The sequence continues at coordinate 1,378 of DASUIM010000481.1, forward strand.
ATCAACACCCGCAGCAACCCGCCCGCGAACGGTGCGTCCAGTACATCGGCGA
>DASUIM010000482.1:0-1626 GCA_036279775.1 Fluviicoccus sp.
GCCTTCCGCCCAGATGCGGCCGCCGTGGCGCTCGATCACCCGCGCCACGATGGCCAGTCCCACGCCGTTGCCGGGGAATTCCTCCGCCGTGTGCAGGCGCTGGAAGACATTGAACAGCTTGTGGGTGAAGCGGCTGTCAAAGCCCGCGCCGTTGTCGCGGATGTGGTAGCGGATCTCGTGGTCATCGCTGTCGGCGTAAATGCGGATTTGCGGCTCGGCGGCCCGGCCGGTGTATTTCACGGCGTTGCCGATCAGGTTGCGCCACACCTGGCGCAGCAGCGAGGAATCGCCGCCCGCCTGCGGCAGCGGATCAATCTGCATCCGGCCGGGGAACTGCGGGGCGAATTCACTCCAGACGTCGCGCACCAGCGAGTCCATGTCGAACAGCCGCTGTTGCAGGCTGACGCGGGTGACGCGCGAGAAGTGCAGCAGGTCGTCAATCAGCTGGCCCATCAGGCGGCTGTTGTCGGTCACCACGTTCAGCAGGCGCTGCTCATCGGCGTCCAGGCGGTCGCCCAGCCGTTCCTGCAGCATCCGCGTGAAGCCGGTGATGGCCCGCAGCGGCGCGCGCAGGTCGTGCGAGACGGAATAGGAAAAGCTTTCCAGTTCGCGGTTGGCCGTTTCCAGTTCGCTCACCGCCTGTTTCAGGCGGTTATTGATGTCCGAGACTTCCCGGTTGCGCTGGAAAATATCGGCGTCCAGTTGTTCGTTCAACTTGCGCAGTCCGGCGGATTCGGCGGCGCTGGCCTGTTCCTGCTCGCGCAGCCGGACGAATTCGGTGACATCCGTCACGGCGTGGATCAGCAGACTGACGCCTCCTTGTGCGTCGATCACCGGCGAGTTGACCGGGCTCCAGTAACGCACCTCGAAACCGCCGCCTTCCGACGCCGGTTTGCGGATATCGTATTTCTGGATGGGCATGGTGTCCGGGCGGCCGGTTTTCAGCACCCGTTGCAGCGAGGCGCGCAGGTTCCGGGTGCCGTCGGCGGCCGGGTCATCGGGGTTGTCGGGAAAAACATCGAACAGTTGCCGCCCGAGAATGTCTTCGCGGCGGGTCATGGTGGCGTGCAGGTAGGCCTGACTGACCGCGATGATTTGCAGGGAAGGGGTCAGGATCAGGTACAGGCCGGGGCAGGCCTGAAACAGGGCCTGATAGTCCGGCCGGGGAAACGCAGCGGCGTTCATGTCCATATCGGGCGTATCCTCAGGGGCTTCCAGTGCCTCAATATTATTTGTTGTACAGTTGATTTTATTCTAGTCCTAAGAATGGGAATTACAAGAGCCGGGTGCGGTTGCCACGGTGCATTTCTTGACCCTGCCCGGAGCACCTGCTAGCGTGATTTCCGACTTCTGACGATGCCTGCCCCTTTCATGAAAACGGTTTCCCTTGTCCTGGGCAGCGGCGGCGCGCGCGGCCTGGCCCATATCGGCGTTATCCATTGGCTGGAACAGAACGGCTACGTCATCAAATCCATTTCCGGCTGCTCCATCGGCGCGCTGGTCGGCGGCATTTACGCGGCGGGCAAGCTGGACGAGTTCGAGCAATGGGTGCGCGCCATCACCCGCATGGACATCCTGTCGCTGATGGATATTTCCTGGAGCAAGAGCGGCCTGCTGAAAGGCGAC
>DASUIM010000483.1:0-4490 GCA_036279775.1 Fluviicoccus sp.
AAATCACTTTCCTTTTGACCTAATATCCAATCAGATGCCCGATGATGAGGCGCATGATTCCGGCGAAGGCGGCCTGGCGGTACAGCAGGCCAAACCGGCGCTCAAGATGCCACCGCTTTTCCAGGTGGTGTTGCTGAATGACGACTACACCCCGATGGATTTTGTGGTAGAAGTTCTGGAAGGGTTCTTCGGGCTGGACCGCGAACAAGCCACGCGTGTCATGCTGGCGGTTCACTACGAAGGCAAGGGGGTGGCCGGTGTTTACCCCCGCGATATTGCTGAAACCAAGGCCCAACAAGTGGTTGACCATGCCCGGGAACACGAGCATCCGCTCATGTGCCGGGTGGAACAGAAGTCCGGCTGACCGGACACACAGACAGGTGGTGAAATGCTCAGTCGCGATCTAGAAGTCTCGCTCAATCTGGCCTTCCGGGATGCCCGTTCGAAGCGCCATGAGTTCATGACCGTGGAACACCTGCTGCTCGCCCTGCTCGACAACGACTCGGCGGTGAAGGTGCTAAAGGCCTGCGGCGTGGAAGTCGCCAACCTGCGTCGCGATCTCACCCAGTTTGTCGACGAAACCACGCCAAAACTCGGTGCGCGCGAAGCCGACCGCGAAACCCAGCCGACGCTGGGTTTCCAGCGCGTGCTGCAACGCGCCGTCTTCCACGTCCAGTCCTCGGGCAAGAAGGAAGTCACCGGCGCGAATGTTCTCGTCGCGATCTTTTCGGAACAGGAATCCCAGGCCGTTTACTTCCTGAAGAAGCAGAATGTCAGCCGTCTGGATGTGGTCAACTTCATCTCCCACGGCATTACCAAGCAGAACGAAGAGAACAGCAGCGACAGTGACGCTGGCGGGGAAGGTCAGTCCATGGACGAGGAAGGCGGCGACGCCATGCCGAAAAGCGCGCTGGGCGCTTATGCTTCCAACCTCAATGACCTGGCGCGCGACGGCAAGATTGACCCGCTGGTGGGCCGTGATGCCGAAGTCGAACGCGCCGCGCAGATCCTCTGCCGCCGCCGCAAGAACAACCCGCTGCTGGTAGGTGAGCCCGGCGTCGGCAAGACTGCCATCGCCGAAGGCCTGGCCTGGCTGATTGTCAGCGGCAAGGCGCCGGAAGCGCTGCAAAAGGCCGTAGTCTACAGCCTGGACATGGGTGCGCTGCTGGCGGGCACCAAGTATCGCGGCGATTTCGAGAAGCGTTTCAAGGCGCTGCTGAATGAATTGAAGAAGCAGGAAGACGCCATCCTGTTCATTGATGAAATCCACACCATCATCGGTGCGGGCGCGGCCAGCGGCGGGGTGATGGACGCCTCGAACCTGATCAAGCCGGCGCTGGTGAACGGCAGCATGCGCTGCATGGGTTCCACCACCTATCAGGAATACCGGGGCATCTTCGAGAAAGACCGTGCGCTGTCGCGCCGCTTCCAGAAGATCGATATCCCCGAACCGACCGTGGGTGAAACCTACCAGATCCTCAAGGGCCTGAAGTCGCGCTTCGAGGAACACCACGGCGTGCGCTACACCGACAAGGCGCTGGAAGTGGCCGCCGAGCTGGCCGACCGCTACATCAACGAGCGCTTCCTGCCGGACAAGGCCATTGACGTGATTGACGAGGCGGGTGCCTTCCAGCGCCTGCTGGCCCCGAGCAAGCGCAAGAAGACCATCGGCGTCGGCGAAATCGAGGACGTGGTGGCGCGCATTGCCCGCATACCGCCGAAATCGGTGTCCGCCAACGACAAGGAGTCGCTGCGCAACCTGGAACGCGACCTGAAGATGACCGTGTTCGGTCAGGATCAGGCCATTGACGCGCTGACCTCGGCGATCAAGCTGTCGCGCGCCGGGCTGAAGGCTCCCGAAAAGCCGGTCGGTTGCTTCCTGTTTGCCGGTCCCACCGGCGTCGGCAAGACCGAAGTCACCAAGCAACTGGCCAAGATCATGGGCATTGAGCTGGTGCGCTTCGACATGTCGGAATACATGGAGAGGCATACCGTGTCACGGCTGATCGGCGCGCCTCCCGGTTATGTCGGGTTTGACCAGGGCGGCCTGCTGACCGAAGCCATCACCAAGCATCCGCACTGCGTGCTGTTGCTGGATGAAATCGAGAAGGCGCACCCGGAAGTCTTCAACCTGCTGCTGCAGGTAATGGACCACGGCACCCTGACCGACAACAACGGCCGCAAGTCCGACTTCCGCCACGTGATCCTGGTGCTGACCACCAACGCCGGCGCGGAAAGCATGACCCGCGCCAGTATCGGTTTCACCCAGCAGGATCACACCACCGATGCGGTGGAGGTGATGAAGAAGATGTTCTCGCCGGAATTCCGCAACCGTCTGGACGCCATCATCCAGTTCCAGTCACTGGATCCGATCGTGATTGCCGGGGTGGTCGACAAGTTCCTGACCGAACTGCAAGCGCAACTGGATGACAAGCACGTGGTGCTGGATGTGGATGAAAGCGCGCGCTTGTGGCTGGCCGAGCACGGCTATGACAAGCAGATGGGTGCGCGGCCGATGGCGCGGGTGATTCAGGAAAACCTGAAGAAGCCCCTGGCCGAGATCATCCTGTTTGGCGAACTGGCCGGACACGGCGGTCAGGTGCATGTCACCGTCGAGAACGGCAAGATTGCCCTGCATGTGGAAACGGCGGAACGCAAGACCGCCACGCCTGCCTGAAACGCGGAAGCCCTCCGGCGGGAGGGCTTCTTTCAATAATCCGCAGTAACGCAAAAAGCCACGCATGCGTGGCTTTTTGTTGACACCGACAGATTAGCGGACGCGGTAGGTGATGCGGCCTTTGCTCAGGTCATAGGGAGTCATTTCGACCTTGACCTGGTCACCGGTGAGAATGCGGATGTAGTGCTTGCGCATTTTGCCGGAGATGTGGGCGGTAACAATGTGACCGTTTTCCAGTTGTACGCGGAACATCGTGTTGGGCAGGGTGTCAATCACCGTGCCGTCCATCTCGATCTGCTCTTCTTTGTTTGACATAGCAACCCTGAAGCGATTTAGAAACATGCACATGCGTGCTAGTGGGCCAATATTCTGCCTGATTTCCGCTCCGATAGCAAAGAAAATGTCCGACAATAACGCTATTGACAGACATTTGCGCCTTAGTCAGAGCGTGTTCCCAGCCAGTCGGCAATCACTTTCCAGATGTTTTCCGGAGCCTTGCTGCTGTGCACCAGGCCCAGGTGGCCACCCGGGACGACGCGGAATTCCTTGTCGGTCGAAGACACGTAATCCAGCAGGGTTTCCACGGCGGCGGGGGTGACCATGTTGTCAGTCTTCCCGGCGAACACCAGCAACGACGAGGTGATGTCCGACAGGCGCATTTCCTTGTCACCGATGGTCATGTAGCCCTTGGCCAGTTCATTATCGATCCAGATGCGCACCGACATGTCCTGCACGATGCCGCCGGGATAGGCCACCATGCCGTCCAGGAAGGCGGCGGTCGTGGCGTGATTGACCACGAACTCGCGGTCGGCCAGCTTGCCCAGCAATTCCCAGTAACCGCGCAGGTTGCTGACCGGGTCCATCAGCTTGAAGCCGAGGGTGTTCATCCAGCCCGGGGTGTGCAGCCACTGCGGATTGAGGTTGTGGATGCGGAAGCCGGTATTCTCGCGCACCCATTCCGCCTGCCGGTTCATGAACTGGTACATCTTGCCCAGCTTGCCGGAAGCATGGCTGTTGATGGGCGAACCCAGTACCATCAGGTTGCGGATGTGCTTGTCGTGATTCAGCGCCGTGTAGCAGAGCACGCAAATGCCGCCCATGCTCCAGCCGTGCAGCGACAGGTCTTGCGAGCCGCTGTGTTCGCGCACCTTGGCCAGGAACTCCGGCATCAGTTCGCCGCAGTAGGTGGCCAGGTTGTAGTGGGCGTGACGGCGGCGGGGCACGCCCCAGTCGATCAGGTAGATGTCATAACCGCGCGCCTGCAGGTAGCGGATCATGCTGCGCTCGGGGAACAGGTCGTAGATGAACATGTTCACCGCCAGCGGCGGCACGATCACCAGCGGCACCGCATGACGCTCTTTTTCCACCGTTACCTTTACGCCGTCGAGCAGGATGCAGTCACCGGTCAACGGATGGTAATGGCGCAGGCGCACCAGACCGTTGTCGTGGATGACTTCGTACGGGCTGCGGCCGGCCAGCACCATGTCCTGCGGGCGCAGCAGACGGTCGGACAGGTTGCGGACAGCGCGTTGGGCGTTCTTGCGGGCGGGCTTCTTGCGGGTAGCAGCGGTGTGGCTCATGCGGGATCTTCCGGCTGGTTGAACGCCGCGAATGATAGGACACTATGCATGACCTGTCAGTGGCGCAAAACCGTTTGACCGGGTGAAAAAAGTCAATTCCGGCCGCCTTCCGTCGAAAAAACGCCGGTTTCCGGATTCCGCGGGGCTTCTGCTATCATGCGCGCCTTCGCGGCCCACGCCCGCGCCGTTCCTGATTATCGCCTGCCGGATACCGTCATGAGTCAAGTCGTCAT
>DASUIM010000484.1:0-2459 GCA_036279775.1 Fluviicoccus sp.
AGCTCCTCACCCTGGCCGATGTCGGCGGTGAAGGTCACGACTTCGCAACCGTAGGTTTCCTGGAGCCAGCGGAGAATGATGGAGGTATCAAGACCGCCCGAGTAGGCCAGCACGACCTTCTTGATCTGGGACATGGAATCAGCATCCTGTGAGGAGACGGGAAAACGGCGGCTATTCTACGTCAGACACGCCGTCTTGTCCCATGCCGATTTCACTCCGATGCGGCGGAAGATCTCGACTTCAGCAGGTGGAAGGCGCGGATGCGGTGCCGGCCGGCGCGCTTGGCGGCGTAAACGCCTTCATCGGCCTGGTCAATCAGGGTGGAAATACTGTTGTCGCTGCCCGGCACCAGCGTCGACAGGCCGATACTGACCGACAGATGGCGCGCGGCCTTCGAACTGCGATGCGGGATCTGCAAGGCATCAATGGCGTCACGGACTTCCTGCGCCACGGCCATGGCCCCTTCCTGATCGGTATGGGGCAACAGCAAGACGAATTCCTCGCCGCCGTAACGCGCCGCCAGATCGGAAGGACGGCGCACCAGCGATTTCAGCGTCTTGCCGACCGCGCGCAAGGCATTGTCGCCCTCCAGATGGCCGTAGGTGTCGTTGTAGGGCTTGAAGTGGTCGACATCGACAAACACCAGCGAAACCGGCTGCTGCTCGCGCTCGGCCACCGCCCATTCCCGGGCCAGGGTTTCGTTGAAATGGCGGCGGTTGGCCAACGTGGTCAGGCCGTCCTCGCGCGACAGGCGCGCCATTTCCTGGCTGAGCAGGTTCAGCTGCTGCTTTTCAATGTCCAGCAACCGCTCTTGCAGAAACGCCTGGCGGTCACGATGATCCAGCATCCAGGCGATGGCCATGCCCATGATGTTCGACAGCCCGGCATACTGGGCGAACATGCCGATATCGAGGCTCAGGCCGCCGAAATGGATGAGCAACAGCGACGTCAGGCTGGCGCCGACGCCAATGACGATGTTCGTCAGCAACGGCAGCGTGCTGAGAATGTACACGATCATGTACAGGTAGATGACTATGTAGCTGGATTGCTGGTTCAGGTACGGGCTGAGGAACGCCGCGCCGGTCACGGTCAGCCCCACCAGCCCCAGATAACAGCTCAAGCCCACGGTATGGCCGTACCAGCGCTGCAACGCCGGCTTGCGGGCGCAAAGCGTCACCGCCGACATCACCACCGCTCCGCCCAGATAAATGCCCGACCACAGGATCAGGTCGAAGTTGCCGGTCACCGTCGAGGACATCATCTTGACGTATTCAAAGGTCAAAACCCCGATGAACAGGTAAAAGACCGCCACGCGCAGCGTGTTGGCGCGCATGACATTGCGGGCGCGGGTCAGCATGTGCTCGCGGTAGGCGCGCTCCATCATCGGGGAGAAGCGCTTGCGGCGGCGTCCGGAATCGGTCAGTAACTCAGCCAGGGCGCTGCGGGCTTCGCCGAGCGGATCGGCGGGCGGGGCGTCGCCGGAAGGCGGCTCGCCGGGGATTGCCATTATTATTTTTCCCAAGGGGCTTAGCATGCTGCGATGCTGCCACTCCCTTCCCTTGCGGGCAAGCCCTGACGGTCGGTTAGACGGTTTTTTCCCCCGCCGCGAGGCCTCGTCCTTCAATTCGCCCCCCGCTTCCAGTACCATTCCGCATCCTTTTGGGAACGCCGCCATGACCGCCATCCAGACTCTTACCCTGATCCGTCCCGACGACTGGCATATCCACTTGCGCGACGGCGACAAGCTGGCCGATACAGTGCGGGATGTCTCCCGTTACTTCGGCCGCGCCATCTGCATGCCGAACCTGGTGCCGCCGGTGAAGAATACCGCCGAAGCCTTGGCTTACCATGACCGCATTCAGGCCGTGCGCCCCGCCGGTTCGCCGTTCGAGCCGCTGATGGTGCTCTACCTCACCGACCAGACCGATCCGGCGGAAATCGCCGTGGCGAAGGCCTCGGGCAAGGTGGTCGCCGCCAAGCTGTATCCGGCCGGAGCCACCACCAACTCCCACGCCGGCGTCACTTCTATCGAGAAGATTTATCCGGTGATCGAGCAGATGGCCGCGCATGGCATGCCGTTGCTGGTGCACGGTGAAGTCACCCATGACAGCGTCGACATCTTTGACCGGGAAAAGGTGTTCATCGACACCATCCTTTCTCCGCTGGTGCAACGCTTCCCCACCCTGCGCGTGGTGCTGGAACACATCACCACCGCCGACGCGGTGCAGTTTGTGGAAGCCGCCGGTCCCAACGTAGCCGCCACCATTACCGCCCACCATTTGATGTTCAACCGCAACCACATGCTGGTCGGCGGTATCCGCCCGCACCTGTTCTGCCTGCCGATCCTGAAACGCAACGTGCATCAGGAAGCGCTGCAGCGCGCCGCCGTGTCGGGCAACCCGCGCTTCTTCCTGGGCACCGACAGCGCCCCGCACGCCATCAGCGCCAAGGAAGCCGCC
>DASUIM010000485.1:0-1456 GCA_036279775.1 Fluviicoccus sp.
CACCAAGCTGGCCGTGGGCAAGCACTCGAAGAACATGATCAAGGCCTTCTTCTTCGACCTGCAAAAGATCAACGGCGGCGGTTCCCGTCCGTCCAAGACGACCTATCCCGAGTGGAAGAGCAAGAAGGTCGGTATCCTCGGTGCGGGCATGATGGGTCAGGGCATTGCCTATGTCTCCGCCATGTCCGGTATTGAAGTGGTGCTGATCGACGCCGCCCAGGAAGCGGCCGAGCGGGGCAAGGCCTACACCCAGAAGCTGCTGGAAAAGCGTGTTTCCAAGGGTCAGATGACCAAGGAAGCCGCTGCCGAGAAGCTGGCGCTGATCACCCCGACCACCGACTACAGCCTGCTGGCCGGTGCCGATCTGGTGATCGAAGCCGTGTTCGAAGATCGCAAGATCAAGGCCGACGTCACCAAGCGTGCCGAAGCCGCTTGCGGCGCGGAACTGGTGATGGCCTCCAACACCTCGACGCTGCCGATTACCGGTCTGGCCGAAGCCTCGCGCAACGCCAAGAACTACATCGGTCTGCATTTCTTCTCGCCCGTCGACAAGATGCCGTTGGTGGAAATCATCATGGGCAAGGAAACCGGCGACGAAGCGCTGGCCAAGGCCTTTGACTACGTGCTGCAGATCAAGAAGACCCCGATTGTCGTCAACGACAGCCGCGGTTTCTTCACCAGCCGCGTGTTCGGCACCTTCTGCATGGAAGGCGTGAACATGCTGGCCGAAGGCTGGAACCCGGTGTCCATCGAGCAAGCCGCTGCCCAGGCCGGTATGCCGATTGGCCCGCTGGCCGTGCTGGACGAAGTGAACCTGGAACTGACCCGCAAGGTCCGTGTGCAGACCGAGAAGGATCTGGCTGCCGAAGGCTTGCCGCCGCTGCCGGTGGATGCTGCTGTTCCTGTCATCGACAAGATGCTTAACGAGTTCAAGCGTCCGGGCAAGAAGGACGGCGCGGGTTTCTACGAGTATCCCGCCGACGGCAAGAAGTTCATCTGGCCGGAACTGTTCAAGGCCTTCGGCAAGGCTGACAAGGCCCAGCCCAGCCCGGCCGAATTTGCCGAACTGCAGGAGCGCCTGCTGTACCGTCAATCCATTGAAGCCGCACGTTGCTATGAAGAAGGCGTGCTGCGTTCGGTGGCCGACGCCAACATCGGCTCGATCTTCGGCATCGGCATGGCGCCGTGGACCGGTGGTCAACTGCAATACATCAACTTCATCGGCGTGAAGGAATTTGTCCGCCGCGCGGATGAACTGGCGGCCAAGCACGGCGAGCGTTTCACACCGCCGAAGCTGCTGCGCGACATGGCTGAGAAGGGCGAGACTTTCCAGTAAGGAAGGGCTTCGCCGGTAAGGCAGAATACCCGCGCCAGCAATGGCGCGGGTTTTTTTATGGGGTCGAGACAGCCGTCCCGCGTGAATCCGGTTGCCTGACCACCCGCGCGGCATGTTAGG
>DASUIM010000486.1:0-17915 GCA_036279775.1 Fluviicoccus sp.
GATATCCGCGACGGCCTGCAGTTCCAGTGCATCCAGTGCGCCGCCTGCGTCGATGCCTGCGATTCCGTCATGGACAAGCTCAACAAGCCGCGCGGTCTGGTGCGATACACTACCGAGCATATCCTGGAAGAACACAAACCCTATCACTGGATGCGGCCGCGCCTGATTGGCTATACCACTGTCTTCATCGCCGTATTCCTCCTGTTCATCTACGCCTTGGCCACCCGCGTGCCGCTAACCGTGGAAGCCCTGCGCGATCGCAGTTCGATGTACCGGGAAAGCAGCGAAGGCATGATTGAAAACGCCTACACGCTGCGCATCCTGAACAAGGCGCAAGCGATCCACACCTATCAGATATCGATTGAAGACGGCGATGACATCATCTTGCTGCCCGTTCGCAATGTCGAGGTGAAGCCGGGCGAGGTTGTCAGTGTCCCCGTGACCCTTCAGGCCAATCCGGCTGAGCTGCACAAGACCAAATATGAAGTGGAATTCAAGGTCAAAGCCGTGGATGTGGATGATATCAGCAAGGAAACCAAGACGGTTTTCCTGGCTCCCCGCAGTTAAACGAGAGACGACATGACGGCTGAAACTTCCCGAAAGGCCAACCTCTGGTACCGGAACCCGTGGGTCTGGTTCATCATTTTCATCCCGGTGTTCACGGTAGGACTCAGTTTTTCCATGCTGTATGTCGCGGTGGAAAACAAGGACAGCGAAGTCAAGGATGACTGGTACAAGGACAAGAAGGCTATCCGCCAGGATTTCAGCCGTGACAATCTGGCGACCGCGCTTGGCATTAATGCCGTGATCAGCATCAGCGGGCAGACGATTACCGTGAAGGTTCAGGCGACGGGCCTGCTGCCGGCGGCCGCTACCCCGGAAAAGCTGGAACTGATGCTGTCGCATCCGACGGATATCAAAAAGGACATCCGCGCCGAGCTGGTTCGTCAGGGTGAAAGCTATGCGGGCACGTTACCCGTATTCGCGGAAGGTCGTTATTACCTGGAAATCGGTTGCAAGGATTGGCGCCTGAAGGACTCGATCGTCCTTCCGGCCACCACGCTGACTATCTCCGCCAAGCCGCTCTGAACGCATGACCGGCACCTGCTACCACTGCGGGGAACCCCTCCCCGCCCGTCCGCTGGACGTCACCATCCTTGGCGAAGTCCGGCCGATGTGCTGTGCCGGATGTCAGGCGGTGGCTGCGGCGATTGTCGACTCCGGTCTGGAAAATTACTATCTGGAACGGTCGGAGATCAGTCCGACCGCGCCCCTGCCCGACAAGCTGGAAATCCTGGCCGGCTATGACCATCCCGAAACCCAATCCCAGTTCGTCCACCGCGAGGATGAACTCGCCTGCGCCGAGCTGGCCGTGGAAGGACTGTCCTGTGCGGCGTGCGCCTGGCTGATTGAACGCCGCCTGCAGCAGGAACCCTCCGTGCGGCAAGCGGCTGTCAACCTGAGCAATCACCGCCTGCGGCTATTGTGGGATGACACGCAAGCCCCGTTGAGCCGCCTGCTGGCCGATCTTGACCGATTGGGCTACCGGGCCCGCCCCTTCCGGCAAGACACGCATGCCGGAAAGTTGCGGCAAGAGTCACGCCGGATGCTGAAACAGCTGGGCGTGGCCGCGCTGGGTTCAATGCAGGTCATGATGTATGCGGGCAGTCTCTATCTGGGTGTCGAAGAAAACGAGTTCCGGGACTTCTTTCGCTGGACCTGCCTGATTGTCACGCTGCCGGTCTTTTTCTACTCCGGCTATCCGTTTTATCGCTCGGCCTGGATCTCGCTGCGCAACCGCAGCCTTAACATGGATGTCCCGGTTTCCATCGCGCTGATCAGCACCTTCGTCATCAGTGTCTATGCCACGCTGACCTCCACCGGCGAGATTTATTTCGACTCGGTCAGCATGTTCATCTTTCTACTGCTGGCCGGACGCTTTCTGGAAACCCGGGCGCGGCAGCAGGCCGGGGAAACCGCCAACGACCTCAGCCCCGTGATGCCCGAGCTGGCGCACCGTCAAACCACGGAAGGCCACGAAGATGTGCCGGTGACGCAATTGCAACCCGGTGACCTGGTCATGGTCAGGCCGGGAGAAACCATTCCTTGCGATGGCCGGGTTCGGGAAGGCCTCAGCCAGGTCTCGGAAGCCCTGTTGACCGGTGAGCCGCTACCGGTGGACAAGACACCGGGAGACCCTGTCTCCGGTGGCAGCCAGAATCATGACGGCCCGTTGCTGGTAGAAATTATCAGGTCCAGTTCCGGCAGCACGCTCGCGACACTCAATCACCTGATCAATCGGGCGCTGTCAGAAAAGCCGGTGCTGGCGCAAAAGGCGGACCGAATCGCCCGATGGTTCTCCGGACTGGTGCTGGTGCTGGCCTTCGGCGTATATGCGGGCTGGTATTTCATTGACCCGCACCGGGCGCTCTGGGCGACCTTGGCCGTGCTGGTCGCCACCTGTCCCTGTGCCTTGTCGCTGGCGACGCCGGTCGCCCTCACCCTCAGTACGCACCGACTGGCGCGGGCAGGCTTTCTGATCACCCGCGGCCATGTGTTTGAAACCCTGTCCGCCGCCACGCATGTGGTGTTTGACAAGACGGGCACCCTCACCGAAGGCCGGTTGGCCCTGGTGGCGGCAATCCCCCTGCAAGCCGGGTGCGACCGTGAGCTCTGCCTCCGGATTGCCGCCGCGCTCGAAGCCGGCTCCGAACATCCGGTAGCCGTGGCCTTCCGTCATCAGGTCCATGCAGACCTGCCGGCTGTCAGCCATCGCCGCAATCACCCCGGCCAAGGCCTTTCCGCCGAAATCGAGGGTAAATCCTGGCGGATCGGCCACGAAAATTTCGCCCTTGGAAAGTCGGAGTCCGCGAAGCCCCCGGAAGGCCGCCTGCGCATCTGGCTGAGCGCTGACGACCAGGCCGTGGCGTATTTTGATTTTGAAGACAAGGTCCGGCCGCAAGCGGTCAAGCTGGTGCCAGCCTTGAAAGCCCGGGGCCTGACCACCGTCCTGCTCTCTGGAGATCATTCAGGCCTGCCGGCCAGTCTGGGCAATACCCTTGGCATTGACGTGATACACGGCGGCCTCAGTCCGGAAGACAAGATCCGTCATGTCGAGCGGATTCAGGCCGGGGGCGGCATTGTGGTCATGGTCGGTGACGGCATCAATGATGCGCCGGTGCTGGGCAAGGCGCATGTTTCCATTGCCATGGGTTCCGGCGCGGATCTGGCCCAGCTGCACTCCGATGTGGTGCTGCTGGGGGACCGCATCGAGTCGCTGGATAGCGCCCTGAGGCTGGCCGGGCAGACACGTCGCATCATCCGCCAGAACCTGTACTGGGCATTGGTCTATAATCTGGCTATTGTTCCGCCGGCAGCATTGGGCTATATCTCGCCGCTGCTGGCGACCATCGGCATGTCCGCCAGCTCGCTGCTGGTGGTTCTGAATGCCCTGCGAATCAAGCGCTACGCTTTGTGAGGTCACCGTGGAAGTCGTCTATTTGCTGATTCCGCTCAGCGTCATGTTTCTGGCAGGCGCCATCTGGGCGCTGACCTGGGCGGTGAAGACCAACCAGTTTGACGATCTGGTGGGTCCGGCGCACCGTATCATCATTGACGATCGGGAAACCCGACGCCAACAGGAAAAGGAACGGGCTGACGATGAATGAGTGGATGCTGCTGGCCACCGCCCTGGCGGCCGGCTTCTTTGGCTCTCCGCACTGTCTCGGGATGTGCGGCGGTATTGTCAGCGCCCTGGGCTTTGCCCTGCAATCGCAAACACCGGGCCGCCGCTTGCTGCTGCAGTCGCTGTACCATCTCGGCAGGCTGGTCTCCTATTCCTTCCTGGGGGTTCTGGTCGGACTGCTGGGCAAAGGCATTCTGGCTCCGCTGGTGAACTCGAAGTGGCCTTACGTCCTGACCGCCGCCATGATGATTCTGTTCGGCCTGTACCTGACAGGCTGGTGGCGCGGGCTTGACCGGCTGGAAAGCCTGGGCGCAAAGCTGTGGCAGGCCATGGCCCCCTTGCGGAAGCGCTTTATTCCCATCAATTCGGTTCCGCGGGCGCTGATCGCGGGCATGCTCTGGGGGTTCCTGCCCTGCGGCCTGGTTTACAGCGCGCTGGCGCTGGCGATGACCAGCGGCAGCGCGCTGACCGCCGGTGCGGCCATGCTCGCCTTCGGGCTGGGCACACTGCCGATGATGCTGATGACCGGCAGCGCCGCCGCCGAACTGAAAAACCGCTTGCAGGTGCAGGGCTGGCGCACGGCGAACGGGTTGTTGGTCGTGGCCTTCGGCGTGTGGACGTTATGGCAGGCTTTCCAGCACGGGGCCGAAAACCATCACCATGATCATGCCGTCCAAACCGGACATCAACCCGCCGCCGCTACTCCGGCCAAACCGGCCGCAGCCGGGGCAAGCCCGGCCGGCAACGCCGGTGTAACGCCGGAGCCTGTGCATTATCCCGGCATGGACATGAGTGGCGGCGAATCAGGCGCAATGCCCATGGATCACAGTCATCACCATGAAATGCCCTAGGGACTAGCCGCGATCGCCCTGTGCTTCCAGTTGCTCGGCTTTTTGCCGGGCTTGCAGTGCGGCCTCCGGCTTGCCCTGACGTTCCGCCGAGAGGCTGATCATCCGCCAAAGCGCCGCCTGCTGCGCTGTCGAACGGGAAAAGGCCAGCCCCTTGCGCGCCAGCTGTTCGGCCTCAACCACCCTGCCTTGCTTCAGCCGGATTTCCGCCAGCTTCAGATAAACCGCCGCCGACTGCGGCGCCAGACGCTGCGCGCGCTCCAGACTGGTGGAGGCCTCGTCCAGCTGCCCCTGCTGCAGCCGGGTTTCCGCCGATACCAGCAAGCCCTGTACGGCGGGCATGTCGTGACCGTCCGCCAGCTTTTTTGCGGATGCGGCCGGTGAAGCCGGGCGCATGATCATCGGCGTAGCGGACGGCAAGGCGGGCGGACGACTGTCACCGGCACCCGAAACAACCGGGGACGCAGCGGTTACAGGGACGGTAACCACCCTGTGCTCGATCGGGGATGCAGTGGACCGCTTCACCGTTGCAGGCTTGGCCGACGGCGCCACCTGACACCCGGCCAGTAACAACAGCGGTATCATCAGCCCAGCAGCGACGTGGCGGTTACTCATCGGAAGATATCCAGGAATTTGTTGACGGTGCCGTTAATGACGCGGCCGATCGGATCATTATCCTCTCCTTTTCCGGCGGCGCACGCTGTTTTCTCGACCGGAATGGCGTTGGTCGGCATCGGCAGATAAATAGCCTCCGGGCAGCCTTCCGCACTGAGATTACCGCTCGACCGGTCAGCCCAAACCCAGGAAATGGTATCGGGCTGCACCGGTTCCAGCGACACCGGATGCAAGCGGGTCATCATGTCGGTCCACACCGGCAGCGCCCCCGACGCTCCTGACAAGCCGGTGGAGCGATTATCATCGTGACCGACCCAGACCACTGCCAGATAATTGCCGGTGTATCCGGCAAACCAGGCATCCCGCAAATCGTTGGTTGTCCCGGTTTTGCCGGCCATGACCAGGTTTCCCGGCAACCGGGCATAGGCGGATGTCCCGGTGCCGCTGCGCATGACCTGCTGCATCGCAAAGTTCACCTGATACAGGGCCGCCGGATCATAGACTTGCCGGACATCCAGCCCGTAACGCGTCAGGCGTTTGCCCTTGTTGTCCACCACTTCCCGGATTGCACGCGGAGATGTCTGAAAGCCGTTGGCGGCAAAGGGTTGATAAAGCTCCAGAACCTCCATCGGCGACATATCCACGGTGCCCAGCAGTAGCGACGGGTAATTCGGCAGCTCTTCGCGGACACCCAGATCCTTCAGCGTCTTGATCACGGCCGGAATACCCAGTGTCATGCCCAGACGGATGGTGGATTGGTTATAGGAGTGCGCCAAGGCATCGTACAACGGCACCGTGCCATGGCTTTGATGATCGTAATTCTCGGGACGCCAGACCGTGCCGCTCTGCCCGGCGATTTCAACCGGGCCATCATCCAGGGGACTGAGCAGGTTGTACTGGCCGCCCGCCAGCGCCGTCAGATAGACCGCCGGCTTCAGCAGCGACCCCACCTGACGGTTGGCATCGACAGCGCGGTTAAACCCGGTAAAGCTGCCATAACCGCCGATCACGGCCAGCAGTTCGCCGTTTTCGGGATTGGACACCACCACCGCGCCTTGCAGATCCTGCATTTTCTTGCTGCGATCGCGCAGTTGCGCCAGCGTTTGATTGAACGCCGCACCGGCCGCGTTCTGCACCCGGGGATCCAGCGTCGTGAAAATGCGCAAGCCTTCGGAATTGAGATCCTCTTCCTTGTACTCTGACTTCAATTGCCGGCGCACCACATCCATGAAAGCCGGATAGATACTGAGACCGGCTGTCGGCTGGATGAGGATGCCCAAGGGCTTGACGTGGGCCTTTTCGTAATCGGCGCGGGTAATCTTGCCTTGAACCAGCATATTGTCGAGCACGGTATTGCGGCGCGCCAGGGCGCGGTCGGGATTGCGCCAGGGGTTGTAATAGGAAGGGCCTTTCACCAGCCCAACCAGCAAGGCAACCTGATGCAGCTTGAGCTCACTGATCGGCTGTCCGAAATAGAACTGGGACGCCAGGCCAAAGCCATTGATGGAACGATTGCCGTTCTGACCGAGATTGACCTCATTCAGATAGCATTCAAGGATTTCCGGCTTGCCATAATGGGCTTCCAGCAGCATCGCCATCAGGGCTTCGTTCAGCTTGCGCTTCAGCGAGCGCTCGTCCGTCAAATAGAAGTTCTTCACCAATTGCTGGGTCAGCGTGCTGCCGCCCTGCCGTAATTCGCCGCTGGCGATGTTGACCGCGATCGCACGGAAAATACCGCGCACGGAAATGCCGAAATGACGGAAAAAGTCACGGTCTTCCGTTGCGATCAGGGCATCCACCAGATAATCGGGGCTTTCCTTCAGCTTCATCAGCACCCGGTCTTCATTCTGGCGGGGGTAGATACCACCAATGACCAGCGGTTCCAGCCGCACGAGTCCGCGTCCGTTGGGCTGGGTGCTGGAAAGCTCTGCCAGCGTGCCGTTGGCAAACCGGAGTTTCAGAACCTGGGACTTTTCGATCTCGTCACTGAACACGAAACCACGGGTGTGAATATAGAATGCGCCATCTTTTTCAGTGTAGACACCGGGGCTGTCCCAACTGGCCGCCGGGTTGTAGTGCAACAATGCCAATTCAGCCAGCACATCCTCACGATTGAGCGGCGCGCCCGTATACAGTTCCAGCGGGCGGCTGTAGACCTTGGCCGGGATGGCCCAGCGTTTTCCCTCAAACCGGGAGCGAACCATGCTGTCCAGACTCAACGCATAAATACCCAACCCGACCACGGCAACCAGCGCCAGGGTCAGAACGAGCAATAACGCCGTGAGAATGAAGCCGCGATTGCCACGGGGGGATGATCCGGCAGGAGTCATAACTTGTTACAAAGAGCCAAGGTCGTTGCATTGTAACGCGTGTGCATCCGGCAAACGAGATGCTTTTCCAAGGTGCAACCAAGAATCAACAATCAGCACGGCAGCTGATAGCCCTTGTGCCGGATCATGCGCAAAACCGCATCCACAACCTCGGCGTCGAACCAGCTGCCGCGATGCTGCTCGATTTCACGCAAGGCGGTCTCCACCCCCAGAGTCGGGCGATAGGGGCGGTGTGAAGCCATGGACTCCAGCACATCGGCCACCGCCAGAATCCGTGCTTCCGGACGAATAGCATCCCCTGACAGGCCGCGTGGATAACCACTGCCATCCATGCGTTCATGATGCTCATAGATGATTTCTGCAATCGGCAACGGAAACTGCACATCCTTGAGAATCTCGTAACCGCGCTCGACATGGGACTGCACCAGCTTGTACTCGATCGGCGTCAGACGGGTAGGCTTGGTCAGAATGTCGGCGGGAATGGCAATCTTGCCGATGTCATGGACCGTGGCGATCAATTCCAGGCTGCGGCACTTATCCTCGGGCCAGCCCAGCTCCCGAGCGATATCCCCGGCAATGATGCCCACCCGGCGCTCATGACCCGAGGTATAGGGGTCACGCATTTCCACCATGTTGGCGACCGCCAGCAGAGTCTGCCGCATCGAGTTTTCAAGCTGCCGCACATATTCGGCAATCCGGCGCTCGGCCTCCTTCTGCCGCGTAATATCGCGGCCGAAGACGGAAATCCCGAAAACCCGGCCTTCACGCTTCAACAGTGACAGGTTCAACTGCAACACCAGGCCACTGGACTCGGAGACATGTTCCGTTAACAACGGCCCTTCCTCCAGTACTTTCAGGAACAGGCCACGCCACACCAGCACATCGCGCTGGTGCGAAAACAACTCCTCTGCCCCCATGCCTTGACCGACATGCACGCCATGCGTGCGCCGGAAGTAATCGCTGAAGGCGCGGTTGAACCACGCCAGCGTCAGCGTCCCGGCATCCACCGAACAGATCAGGTCTTCGGTGCTGTTGACAATCGCATCCAGCAAGACCTTCGACTCCGTCAGCTCTTGCTGGGTGCGCTTCTGCTCGGTCAGATCGCGGACAATCATGATCGTCCGGGTCTGGTCGGGGCTGTCGGAAAACTCTTCGGAACAGACTTCGACGGGAAAGCGTGATCCGTCGGGGCTAATACCTTCCAGCTCACGGCGGGCGCGACCGGTGCGCGTCCGCAGTTCCAGAAACTCCGAAAAAGCCCGGCTGGTGCTGTCAATCAGGCCGGATCGCCCGACCCGGCAAATATCGGCTTCGACACGGTCAAAAAGACGGCACGCGGCGGGGTTGGCGGCATGAATGGTTCCATCCGGTGAGGTAAGAAACACAGCTTCCATGCTGTGCTCAAAAACGGAACGATAAAAGCCGTTGGAGTGCGCCGGGGTCATGCGGTCAGGTACCTGATGGATGATCCGTCAACGGGATTTAGCGGCGGCCATCACGCCGTGGAAGCCAGGCAGTCGGGCCTAAAGGCCTATTATTTGAAGGGGCATAAGGATAGCGTCCGAACCGGACTGACTCAACCGTTGATTGGCAGGATCATGGGAGCTTGAGCAATAAGTCTGCGGGCGCCAGTCAGGCAACAGCGCGGCGCGTTCCGGTCAGCCATCCGCAAACCGGAACCATGAAGGCGTCAGTGCAGACGCTTCAGCTTGTTATCCATGTCGGGCTTGCCGAACATTTGCAGGCGGTCATCGGCGAACAGCTCCATGTCCGGCGCCAGGATCTTGATGTAACGGTCGAAGTACAAAATCTGCTTGAACAACAGCGCAAAGGCGCGCGGGAATCGGATGCCGTGACGCTCACCCACCGCCACAACATCCATCATCAACTTGTTGATTTCACTGTCATTGATCGCGCCGTTCAGCACATGGGCCGGGTCCACCACGGTCATGGTCTGATACATGCTTTGCAGATCCTTCGCCAGCAGTACGGTATCCACTTTCTTGCCGGTCATGCCGATGCGCACCATGCTGTCAGCCATCTTCTCGAAGTTGCCTTCGCCAATCGACTCCATAAAGCCCATCGTTGCCGCCCAGGTATCGGGCGCAATACGGCCGACAATGCCGAAATCGATGAAGCCGATGCGGCCGTCGGTCAGCACCATCAGGTTGCCCGCGTGCAGATCGGCGTGGAAAGACTCGCAATACATCAGACTGGCGAACCAGGTATTCATCGCCGACACCAGCGTATTGGCGGGATCACGGGTGTATTTGCGGATGGTATCCAGATCGGTCAGCGGCACTCCGTAGAAACGCTCCATGGTCAGCACGCGCAGGCCGGATGCATGCGGGTAGACCTTCGGCGCAACCGCCAGCTGGTTGCCGGTGGCCTGCAGGAACTCGCTGAACTGGGCGATGTTGGCCGCTTCCTTGTAGAAGTCGACCTCTTCCATCATGCAAGCCTGGATTTCGGTGACAATCGCCGACAGCGAGGCGAATTTCAGCTTGGGGAACGACTTCTCGAACAGCGCCGTCGCCCAGTAGATGAAGTTGAGGTCCGTCAGCAGAATGTTCTCGACACCGGGGCGCTGAATCTTGATCACCACATGCTCGCCTGTGACCAGCTTGGCGGCATGGACCTGCGCGATTGAGGCGGAAGCCAGCGGACTTTCGTCGATTTCGGCGAAAATCGCGCTCAACGGTTGCTTCAGTTCTTCTTGAAGAACTTCGCGCACCACATTGAAAGGCAAGGGAGAAGTCCGGTCGAGGCAGTGCTGGAACTCGTTGACGAACTCGGGCGGAAACAGCGACGGCGAACTGGCGATGAACTGACCGAGCTTGACATAGGTTGCCCCCAGCCGCTCGAAGGTCTGGCGCATCAGGCGCGGTGTCGGCGGCCGCTTGCCGCGCATCCAGTCAATACCGGTCTCGGCCAGCACCACGCCGGTTTCACCCAGCCGTACCAAGCCTTTCAGGGCGTTGCCCCAGGTGGCGTAACGATTCATGACTTGCTTACCTCCGGATTTCCGCAGACGGAGCAGGCGGGATCCCTGCGAAACGCCAGCGTTCGCCACATGGACGACTCGCCTTCCCAAACCACCAACTTGCCGAACAACGGTACACCGACTCCGCTCAAACATTTCAACGCCTCGTGCGCTTGCAAGGTTCCCATGACACCGACGACGGTCGCCAGCACCCCCGATTCACTGCAGGTGGCCGATCCGGCATCACCTTCGGGGTAAAGGCAGCGGTAACAGGGACGATCGCCCTGCCCGTTGAAAACCGACAGTTGTCCGCTCATCCCGATCGCCGCGGCGGACACTAACGGCTTGCCCGCCATAACGCAAGCCCGGTTGACGGCATCACGGGTCGAAAAATTGTCGGTGCAATCCAGCACCAGATCCACGTCCGCCACCAGCGCCGGCAGGCTGTCGGCATCCAGCGCCCGCACCAACGGTTTCAGGGTCACATGCGGGTTGACTTTCGCCAGTTGCCGTGCCGCCGCTTGCGCCTTGGGATACCCGATATCTTCCTCGCGGAACAGCACCTGCCGTTGCAGGTTGCTCTCCTCCACCGTGTCGAAATCCGCCAGCCACAGCTCGCCGACCCCGGCGCTGGCCAGATACAGCGATACCGGACAGCCCAAGCCGCCCATGCCTATGATCAACACCTTTGCCGCGCGTATTTTCTCCTGCGCGGCGATATCCCACTGCGACATCAGGATCTGGCGGTTGTAGCGCATCAGTTCGGCATCGGTCAGCATGGCGGGGGTTCCGGGAGAGAATCAGAGTTGGCCGCGCGTGTAGCGCGGGTTGCCGCCGTAATCATAGCCGGTCGCGACCTCACGGAAACCTGACCGACGGAACAGTTCGCGCACCGCTTCCCCCTGCCGCCAGCCATGCTCAATGACCAGCCAGCCATCACGCTGCAAGTATGGTGCCGCATGCGCCGTCAACCAATCGATATCGGCCAGTCCCTGTTCCGGAGCCACCAACGCACTGAGCGGTTCGTGCGCTAATGCGGACATATGCGGATCATCGTCGGCAATATAGGGCGGATTGCTGACGATGCAATGAAAACGGCCATCCAGCGGTTCGAACCAGTACCCGTCACGGAAATCGACATTGCACAGTTTCAGGGCGTCGGCGTTGCCGCGCGCCACGGCCAGCGCAGCCAGGCTGGCATCCGTAGCCACCACCGACCATTCCGGATGCTCCCGCGCCAGGCTGAGTGCAATGGCGCCGCTGCCGGTGCCCAGATCGGCGATCCGCCACACCCGCCCCCGGCCCAGTTCCAGCACGGCCTCGACAACGCACTCGGTGTCAGGGCGCGGAATCAGCACATCCGGCGTGACGGTCAGATCAAGCGTCCAGAAAGCCTGCTCGCCCAGAATGTAAGCCAGCGGCTCGCCTTGGCGGTAACGTCCGGCCAATAGCTCGAAGGCGGCCTGCTGATCCGCGGACAACGCCGTTTCCGGGAAGGCGGTGAGCATGGTGGGGCTTTTACCGGTGACGCGCGACAGCAGCCGGTAGAGCGCCTCGCGGTCCAACGGTTCGCGCCACAGCGGGTCGGCTTTCAGATCGCGGACAGTGACCATCAGGCCAGGGAATCCTCGCTGCCCAAGGCCGCCAGCTGATCGGCCTGGTATTCACGCGCCAGCGAGGACAGGATTTCATCCAGATCCCCTTCCATTACCGCATCCAGCTTGTACAGCGTCAGGTTGATGCGGTGATCGGTCAGGCGGCCCTGAGGGAAATTGTAAGTGCGGATGCGTTCGGAGCGGTCGCCGGAACCCACCAGATCGCGGCGCATGTCGGCGGTGGCGGTCTGTTGCGCGCTGCGCTGAATGTCCTCGATCTTGGCGGCCAGCAGCGCCATGGCCTTGGCGCGGTTCTTGTGCTGCGAACGCTCTTCCTGGCAGGCCACCACGATGCCGGTGGGAATATGGGTCAGGCGGATGGCTGAGTCAGTCTTGTTGACGTGCTGGCCGCCCGCGCCGCTGGAACGGTAAGTGTCGACACGCAGATCGGCGGGATTGATTTCCACCGTTCCGATATCCTCGCGTTCGGGCATGATCGCGACCGTGCAGGCCGAGGTATGCACCCGCCCCTGCGCTTCGGTGGCGGGCACGCGCTGCACGCGGTGCACGCCGGATTCGAACTTCATCCGGCCGTAAACACCGTCGCCGATGACACGGCTGATGATTTCCTTGTAACCGCCGTGCTCGCCATCGTTGCTGGACAGGATTTCCACCTGCCAGCCTTGCCGCTCGGCAAAACGGCTGTACATGCGGAACAGGTCACCGGCGAAAATGGCGGCCTCGTCACCGCCGGTGCCGGCGCGCACTTCCAGATACACCGGCAGGGTGTCGTTCGGATCCTTGGGAATCATCAGCACGCCCAGTTGCTCATCCAGCGCGATCAGGCGCTGCTTGGCGTCGGCGATTTCATCCTCGGCGATGTCCTTGAACTCCGGGTCGTTGCGCAGCGATTCCGCTGTTTCCAGATCCTCCTCGCTCTGCCGGTAGGCCTTCCAGACCGCGACCACCTCTTCCAGCTCGGCATGTTCGCGCGACAGCTTGCGGAAACGGTCGTTGTCGCTGATGACGGAACCCTCCGCCAGCAGCGCGGTCACTTCCTCCAGACGCTCGGTCAGCTGTTCCAGACGGGCGCGCAAGGACGGCTTCATTCATTCTCCCCGGAATTTTGATCTTTGATGCCCAGCAGCTTCGCCGCCCAGACCAGCTTGTCGGTATCACGCTCGGCGGCGGCTTCCTTCAGGCTGATGGTCGGAGCGTGCATCAGCTTGTTGGCCAGATTGCGGGTTACCCGCTCCAGCACTTCCTCGGCGCTCATGCCCTTGGCCAGCATCGGCGCGGCCTTGGCGATCTCCTCCTGACGCAGCGCCTCGACCTGGGCGCGATACGCGGTCACCAGGCCGCTGGCGGCCTGGACGCGCTGGTCGGCCTCGTAGCGGGCCGTGCAGGCGATAATCAGGTTTTCAGCTTCGGTAGCGGCATCCTGACGGGCGCGGCGGTTTTCCGCGATGACCTCTTCCAGATCATCGACAGTGTACAAATACACGTCATTGAGACGATCCACCTCCGGCTCGATATCGCGCGGCACGGCGATATCCACCATGAACATCGGCTGGCGGCGGCGCTTGCGCAAGGCGCTTTCCACCATGCCCTTGCCGATGATGGGCAGGGCGCTGCCGGTGCAACTGATGACAATATCGGCTTGCGGCAGAACTTCATGCAGATCGGCCAGCAGCACGGCGCGGGCGTTGCCCAGCTCCGCCGCCAGGTTCTCGGCGCGGGCCAGCGTACGGTTGGCGATGATGATCTTCGCCACCCCCTGCTCCTTCAGATGCTTGCCGACCAGCTCGATCATTTCCCCGGCGCCGACCAACAGCGCCGTGGTTTTGCCCAAATCGGCGAAAATCTGCCGCGCCAGCTGCACGGCCGCGAAACCGACGGAAACCGGGTTGGCGCCAATGGCGGTCTCGGTGCGCACGCGCTTGACGGCGGCGAACACCTGCTGGAAGACGCGATCAAGCCCTTGCCCCACGGTGCCCGCCTGCTGGGCGTGCTGATAGGCGGTTTTGACCTGCCCGAAGATTTGCGGCTCGCCCAGGATCATCGAGTCCAGGCCGGAAGCCACGCGCATCAGGTGCCGGACGGCGGCGGCATCCTTGAACTCGTAGAGGCTGGCACCCAACTCGTGGGGCGCCAGCTTGCGCACTTCCTGCAGCCAGCGCACCAGCTGTTCGGGATTGTCGATGAAGCCGTAGAATTCGGTGCGGTTGCAGGTGGACAAAATGGCGAGTTCGGGCATGCCGGTAGCGGCACAGGCTTCCTGCAGGGACTGGGGCAGGGTTTCAGGCAGGAAGGCGACCTTCTCGCGCGTGTCCACCGAAGCCGTTTTGTGATTGATGCCGAGCGCAACCAGGCCCATAAGATGAGGATATCCCCGAACAGAGAGCGGGTATTTTGCGGGATAGAGGCCTTCTTTTCAAATCGGCTTGTGCGCAACGCAAAGTTACTCGACTTGCCGGTCTCTCCCTGAGACACTTGTGCTGGATCATTTTGCCCCGGCCCGGGCACATATTCAGGGATTTTTATCCGATCATGCCGCGTATAACCACTTGCCTGCTGCTATCCATCCTGATGCCGGGGCTTGCATCGCCCGCCTATTCCGCCACCGCCAACCCGCCCGTCATCACCGGTCCCGCCTTCAGCCACGACGGATTGTTCCGCCTGCTCTCTGCCGAGTTCGCCGTCAGTCGCAACCAGCCCGCCGCCGCGCTGAAGCCGTATCTGGATGAAGCCCTGGCCGGCCGCGATGCCGGCGTCCTGGAGCGGGCGCTGCAAGTCGCCAATTACCTGCAGGACAGTAAAGCCGGCCTGCAACTGGCCACGCGACTGGCGGAAGTGCAACCGGAAAACGCTTCGGCCTGGTACCAGAAAACCTTTCATGCCCTGCGGATGCAGCAGAGCGACGTCGTAATGGAATCACTGGGCAAACTGATCGTCCTGAACCCGGAGGCCGAAATCGAAGCGCTGTTCCTGAGCGCCTATCCGCCCACGCCGGAAGGACGCGACAGCATGCTCGACGCCATCAACCAACTGGAACGCCGTTTTCCGCAAAACAGCCAGTTGCTGTTCGCCCATGCGCTGCTGGCCGGTGAAAACGGCCAGTACACGATTGCCGGGGATTATATCCGCCGCGCCCTGGCGGCGAATCCGGAGAATATTCCCGCCATCCTGCTGCATGCCCGCATCCTCGGCATGGACAATCGCAACAGCGAAGCGCTGGACGTCCTGTCCGCCGCTGTCATGAAGTATCCCAACAGCCGTCAGGTCAACCTGCATTATGCCCGGATGCTGATCAAGGCCGGCCATCCGTTTCAGGCCGAGTCCCGGCTCAAGCAGTTGCTGGAGCGTTTTCCCGCCGATGGAGAAATCCTGCTGATGCACGGCTTGCTGGCATTCAACAACCAGCACGACCCGGAGGCGCGGCGCAGCCTGGAGCAACTGGTGCTGACCGGCGAACATGAAGATGAAGCCCATTTTTATTTGGGGATGATCTCCAAACGGAACAAGGATCCCGATCAGGCTGAACTGCATTTCGAGGCTATCGGCGAAGGTCCGCACTTCCTCCCGGCCCTGAGTGAGCTCTCCGGCATGCTGGCCGGATCGGGAAGGCTGGATGAAGCGCGGCGAAACCTGGCCGTGGCCCGCCAGAACATGCCGGAACAGGCAGCGATGCTCTACGTGCTGGAAGGCGAAATGCTCAACCGGATATCCCGCTATCAGGAGTCCATGACTATCCTGAATGAAGGGTTGGGTAAATATCCCCAGGACAACCTGCTGCTCTTTTCACGGGCGCTAACCGCCGACAAGTTGAAAAATCTCCCCCAGTTTGAAAAAGATATGCAAGAATTGCTTACCCGCGAACCGGACAATTTCAGCTACCTGAACGCACTGGGCTATACCCTGGCAGACCAGACACAGCGTTTTGGTGAAGCCGAGGTCTATCTGCGCAAGGCCTTTCGAATGAAGCCGGAAGATCCGGCCGTGATCGACAGCATGGGATGGCTGTATTACCGATTGGGAAACGTGAACGAGGCACTGGAATATGTCCAGAAAGCCTTTAAGCTATTCCCCGATGAGGAAATCGGCACCCATCTCGCCGAGATTCTCTGGGTGACCGGGAAGCGCTCCGATGCTGTCAAGGTATGGCAGCAACTGCTGCTGAAAAACCCCACTAGTGAACTGGTATTGAAACACAAGGCCAAATTCGAGCAAAAACCGTGAGATTCCCTACTTTGCTGCTGCCCGTGATGCTTGCAGGATGTGCATCGCAACCCGTTGTTTCGCCGCTGTTACCCGCAACGGTTCCTCCGTTGCCCGAAGCCGGCACATCCACCCCGCTCGACCTGGTCAGTAAACCCGGCCAACTGCTGATCTGGACCGCCAGCGGCAAGATTTCAATCCGTGTCCTGCAACCGGACGGCCGTGAAAGCGCGGCAACCGCCTATTATGTCTGGCAGCAGCACGGCAACATGTATCGCATTACCCTGAATGGCCCCTTGGGTCAGGGTCGCACCGTACTGGAAGGCAGTCCGGAAAAAGTCACCCTGGACAGCGCCCGCACCGGTCACGTGGAAGCCTCCTCTCCGGAAGAGCTGATGCAGCAATCCCTGGGCTGGACCGCCCCGGTTTCCCTGCTGCCGAAGTGGTTCCAGGGCAAGCCCGCGACTCCGTCGGCTGAAACCATCCTCGACGAAAGCGGCCTGATGAAAAGTGTTCTGGAACAGAACTGGCAAGCCGACTATAAAAGCTGGACTACCGTCAACAACGAAACCTTGCCGGAAAAGTTCGTCATTACCGGCCCGAATACGCGCCTGACCGTGCTGGTCAGCCAGTGGCAGACCCCCTGAACCGAACGATGGATGCGCTGACACTGCCCGCCCCGGCCAAGCTGAACCTGTTCCTGCACATAACCGGCCGCCGGTCGGACGGCTACCATACCCTGCAAACGCTGTTTGCCCTGCTGGATCACGGTGACACGCTCCATTTCAAACGCACATCAGGACCGGATATCCGTATCGAACCGGCCCTGCCGGGTGTGCCTACAGAGCAAAATCTGGTTTTCCGGGCCGCCACCGCCCTTCAGCAGGCTGCCTCTTGCAAGCTAGGCGCCGACATCCGCATAGAAAAGCGCCTGCCCATGGGCGGCGGTATCGGCGGCGGCTCCTCCGACGCCGCCACCACCCTGTTGGCGCTGAACACACTGTGGAATCTGAACCTTTCAACAGAGCAACTGGCGGCCGTCGGCTTGAAGCTGGGCGCCGATGTCCCGGTATTTGTTCACGGCCGCAGCGCCTATGCCGAAGGGGTGGGTGAGATCATTTTTCCAGCGGAAATTGCCGAAAACTGGTATTTGGTCTTGAAACCTGCCTGTGAAATAAGCACTCGCGATATTTTTTCCCATCCGGCGTTGACAAGGGATACGCCCCCGATTAAATTAGCGGCCTCGCAAACGCAGTACTGCAAAAACGATTGCGAAAGCATCGTTAGAGCGCAGTATCGCGAAGTTGACAAAGCTCTTGAATGGCTTGAGAATTTTGGAAAAGGCAAATTAACCGGAACCGGTTCATGTGTTTTTCTGGAGTGCGAAAGTCGTGAATCGGCTGAGGCCCTGCTGAAGCAATCACCCTTTCAAGGGTTTGTTGCAAAGGCCGTCAACGAATCTCCGGTATACCGGGAATTGCGGGAAGCACTCAAAAATTAGCGATTTACGATCGCACACGCTATAGGGGCGTCGCCAAGCGGTAAGGCAGCGGGTTTTGATCCCGCCATGCGTTGGTTCGAATCCAGCCGCCCCTGCCATCTCTACAATGTGTTCATTGCCATGCCTAATCTGGTCGTCTT
>DASUIM010000487.1:0-13204 GCA_036279775.1 Fluviicoccus sp.
AAAAAGGGGCGACCTCCCGGCCGCCCCTCCCTTTCACCGCTCCCCGCTTACTCCAGGAAATCCAGCGTCAGCTGCATCTTCCCGCGCGGCTGCGGCAACAGCACCGACTGCCCGTTCAGCTGCCCGCGGATTTCCGGGCTGTAGGCCAGCGCCACTTCGCTCACCTTCCCCGCCGCATCGCCGCCGCCAGACACATCTTCAAAGGCCACCGCGATCGTGTTCGGCGTACCGGCCGGATTCAGCCCGGCGCGGCTGATCGGGAAGTAATCCGGATCGGTGTTCATCCACATGTCGCGCATCGCCCGGCCCCAGAAACCGCGACCGATCCAGCCGTCGCCGCTCATCCAGCGGCCCACCAGCTGGCCGTTCAGCCAGACGGTCGCCTTCACCCGCTCGCCATTGAAGCGCAGCGACAGCGGTGCGTACTGGTTCAGCATGCTGGGCAGCTGCGAGGCGTCGAACTTGGTGCGGTACCAGCGCACTTCACCCTTGGCCAGCGTCATCGGCAGGCTGTAATTGGCCCAACCGCTGTCGTTGTAGGATGCATTCATCAGACCGCTGCGCTCGCCGCCCAGATCCGCCCGCACCGACCAGTTGGTCAGATCGTTACCGCCGATGCGCGCCGTCCCCAGCAAACCCTTCTGACTGTCGAAACCCAGCGCCGGCATCTTCATGTTGGTGGCGGCCAGCGTGCCGCGCGGGAACATGAAGCTGCCATGACCCCAGATCTCGGTACGGAAGGCGATCACGTTCTTGCCCGCCTTCAGGTAGGGCTTCAGCGACGGGAACTGGTAATTGCCGTTCCAGGAATCCGAATCCAGCTCGGTGCCCAGCGGCAGCTGCGTGCTCAGATAGGTGCCGTTGACGTAGATGCCGACGATGTCCGAGGCATGTTCCACATACAGCGAGGCGTCCTCATACCAGTACGGCGCATGGTCGAAGTTGATCTCGGCGCGGTACCAGGCATGGCCGGTGTAGATGCCCTTGCTTTCCAGCGATTGCGGCTGGCCGGTCCACTTCGTCCACAGGCTGTTGTCATAGGCCGGGTTGGCTTCGCCCATATCGCTGGCGGCCTTGCCGCTCATCAGGCCGGGCAGCGGCGCCAGTGCCGGAATGGCGGTCGGCTTGCTGTAGGTGGCGCTCTGGGTGGCGGCGTCCCACGCGAATTGCAGCGGCAGCCCGGCAATCTGCATCCGTCGCGGCGACATCACGAACAGCGGGCGCGCGGCGGCGTCATATTCCGCGCCGGCGCTGAAGCTGTAGCTGCTGACGGTGGCGCTTTCATTCAGGTAGTCCGGACCGGCCACGACCAGATCCTGGCCGTTGGCTTTCGGGAACCAGAAGCGACCGGCTTCGTCATTGGTGGTCACCAGCACGCGCACCTTGCGGCCGGAAGCCGCCTGCACCACCAGTTCCAGATGCGGGGTGTGGGTGTAGGTCACCGCCAGCTTGCCGTTGGCGAATTCCGCTACATTGACGCCGCTGTCGCGGGCCAGGATTTGCGCGCCCGCGCCCAGGCCGTCCAGCACCAGTTCACCCTGGGCATTGGCCGCGCCGTGCACGATCAGCAGTGCATCGCCGTTGTAGTCACGCAGGGTCAGCAGTTCGCTGGTGGTCCAGGCCAGTTTCCCGGCGTTGGCGATGGGCAGGTCCTGCACCAGGATCAGGGCATTGTCATTGTTCGACGTGCCGAACTGGCTGGGCGGCGCATCGGGGTTTACCGGCACGGTCATCGGCACATACTTGGGGAAGCTCTGGCCATTCAGCGTAATGCCGTTCAGTCCGACCGTCTGGGCGCTGCCCGACTGGTTGACGACGCTGAGGAAGCGCACGCCCTGCGCACCCGGCAGCCAGTAATTGACCTTGGCGTTGTTCTCCACCGAACCGAGATTGGCGTTGGCGATGCTGTACCCGGCGCTGGTGGCGATGCCGGCGGGCGCAAAGTACGGCTCAACGCTGTCGAAGAACAGGTTGTCGCGGCGGAAACCGTGGAACGACGGCCGCAGGATGCCGGACGGCGAGATCGGGCCGTAGTAGTCCACCACGCCGTGGAAGTAGGAAATCTGCGGCGACACGAAGCCGTTCATGATGTTGTTGATGCTGCTGAAGTCGAAGGCGTTGTCGACGCTGCGGGTGTTGAGCACGATCGCATTGCGGTAGCCGGGGGTCATCATGCCCACGGCGTTGAAGGCGAAGGCCGCATCCAGGCCGCCCAGCAGCAGGCGCTTGATCTTCACCGGGTCGCGGTCGGTCTCGGTAGTGCCGCTGGGCATGTTCACATAGGCGCCGCCGTGGTTGGCGGGGTTGTGCATGTCGTTCAGCAGGTCGATGGCGGTACGCTCCGGCAGGTCGCCGCCCAGACCGTTGTAGATGTTGGGCACGGGAATGATGCCAGCCGCATCGCCGGTGGCCGAGGCCTTGCCGTCACCCGGGCAGGTGGTCAGCGGCACGGTGATGCCGTCATTGCGGACGATGTCGCGCAGCGCGCTGAAATAGGCGGCGGGGTTGTAGGTCTGCCAGAGGCCGCGCTCGGGGCCGCCCTCATAGCCGAACAGCTTGTCGGCCTCGTGGAAGGGCTGGAACCAGTTGTACTCGTTTTCCAGCGCGTAGAGGATGACCGGACCGCCGCGATCAGCGAAGTAGTCACGGATTTCGGCGTGCAGGCGGCGCAGGTAACGCCCGGCGTAGTTCAGATAGTCCGGGTCGGCGGTGCGGATGTTCGGCTTGCCGTCGGCGGCAATGTCCTTCTTGGTGGAAATGGCCGTCAGCCAGCCGGGGATGCCGCCGCCGTCCATCTCGTTGGTGATGTAGGGGCCGGGACGCAGGTAGACATAAAGGCCCATGTCCTTGCAAAGCTGCACGAAGGCGCGCAGGTTGCCGAAGTTGAACTGGTTGTTGCGCGGCTCCACGGCGTTCCAGGCCACGTACAGGTCGACGGTGTTGAAACCGGCGGCCTTGAAGCGCTGCAGGCGGTCGCGCCATTCGCTCTGCGGAATGCGGAACCACTGCACCGTACCGCCGCGCAGCAGCTTGTACTGCCCGTCGATCAGGTAGCCCTTGGCGTCCACGCTCACGTTGTACGGCTGCCCGTCCGAGAGCGCCGCTTGCACCAGTCCGGAGGCGGAGGCCAGCGCAATGCCGGCGGCCAGCAGATGTTGTTTCATTGTCATGTCACCCAAAACTGAACAGAGGAAAATGCCTCTTGAAGAATCCGGCCCCTATCCGGCCAGATTGTCGGACAATATAGCAGGGTGATTTTTAAACGATTGATAAATTCCGACAAGTTCATTGGGAATTACGGACAGCTTTGCCGGGATGGCGCAGGGTGGTAAATCATCTTTAAAATTATACAGTTGTGTGCACAACTGCGCGGCTCGACGCCGCCGGTTTGCCGGGGCTGACGGTCAGGGCCCGGGCCATGGCGCTGCAAGCGCCCGGTGGATGCATGCCCCGCCGGGGCCTGGGAAGAAGATGGATTTTGCGACGTATTCCGCGTAGCCAAAGCCGGCGGCCGCCCCTACAATCAGATTGAAAATGACGCCGGATCACCGATCATGCTGGCCCCCGCCCTGCCGCTGGATGAACACGAACGCCTGCAAGCCTTGCAGGCGCTGAACATTCTCGACACTGCTCCCGAAGAACGCTTTGACCGCCTGGTGCGCATTGCCCGCGCCCTGTTCAAAACCCCGATCGTGCTGATCAGCCTGATCGATACCGACCGGCAATGGTTCAAGTCCTGCATCGGCCTGGAGGTTGACTCCACGCCGCGCGACATTTCCTTCTGCGGTCACGCCATCCACTACGATGACATCCTGCATATTCCCGATGCGCTGGCCGACAGCCGCTTCGCCGACAATCCGCTGGTGACGGGTGCGCCGCATATCCGCTTTTATGCAGGAGCGCCGCTGCGGGTCGGGGGAAAGCGCATCGGCACGCTGTGCCTGATAGACCGCGCGCCGCGCGCGCTGGATGCGGATGAGCGGCGGCAACTGCGCGACCTGGCGGACGCCATCGAACAGCAATTCACCGTCCAGGATGCCTTCGAGGCCGCCCGGCAGGTCAGCCGTCACCAGATGCGCCTGGATGCCGTATTCCGGACCGTGCCGGAAGGACTGCTGATCCTGGATGAGCAGGGCCGCATCGAGAGCGCCAATCCGGCGGCCGGACGCTTGTTCGGACGGCCGAACGAAGCGTTGCCGGGTATGCGGTTCAGCGAACTGCTGACGGTGGCGTCGGCCGCGGAATTCGAGGCGCGCGCGGCAGCGCTGGGACCGGAACCGGCCGAAGGTCCGGGACTGGAACTGGATGCGCGGCGTCCGGACGGCCGCGAGGTGGCGCTGGAACTGAATGTATCGCTGATGATCACCAGCGAGCGGTCCATGCTGACCGTGGTGGCGCGCGATGTCGGCGCACGCCGCAATCTGGACAAGATGAAGGATGAATTCATCTCCACCGTCAGCCACGAGCTGCGCACGCCCCTGACCTCGATCCGGGGCGCGCTGGGCTTGATCCTGGGCAAGTCGGCCGACAGCCTGCCGCCGCGCGCCCGCCAGTTGCTGGACACCGCCAGCCGCAACGCCGAACGCCTGACCCTGTTGATCAACGACATCCTTGACCTGGAAAAGATCGCCTCCGGCCGCATGGAATTCGAAATGCGGCCGATTGATATCGTGGCGCTGACCCGCCAGGCGCTGCAAGCGCACGAAGGCTACGCGGCCCGGCATCAGGTTCGGCTGCGGCTGCATGACGGCGAACCGGCGCGGCCGGTCTCGGCGGACGAGAACCGGCTGATGCAGGTTTACGCCAACCTGCTGTCCAACGCCATCAAGTATTCCCCGCCGGGCGGCGAGGTCGAGGTCAGCATTACCGTCCGCGATGACCGGCTGCGCGTCGGCATCCGCGACCACGGCCGGGGCATTCCCGCCTCGTTCCGCCAGACCGCCTTCCAGCGCTTCGCCCAGGCCGACAGCTCGGACACGCGCGACAAGGGCGGCACCGGGCTGGGGCTCAGCATCGTCAAGGCCATCATCGACCGCCATGCCGGTGTGGTGGATTATGAATCAACGCCGGGGCAAGGCACGCTGTTCTACTTCGAGCTGCCGTTGCCGCCCGCCTCCAGTCCCGCCGGGCATACCGGACAACGGGTACTGATCTGCGAGGACAATCCCGATGTCGCGGCCATCATCGCCGCCATGCTGGCTCAGGACGGCATTGCCGCCGATATTGTCGGCACCGCCGCCGAGGCCGAAGCCAGAGTCGGCTCGGACACCTATGCCGCCCTGCTGCTGGATTTGACGCTGCCCGACCGCGACGGCCTGTTGCTGCTGGATGACCTGCGCGCCGATCCCGCCACCCGTGAACTGCCGGTAATCATCGTCACCGGCCGCGCCGACGAAGGCCACGGCTGGCGCAATGCGGGCATGTACGTGCTGGACTGGCTGCATAAGCCGGTAGACCACGAACGGTTGGCGGCCGCCCTGAACAAGGTCATTCACGGCAAAGGCAAACCACGCATCCTGCATGTCGAGGATGAACCGGATATCCTGCAAATCACGCGCATGCTGGTGGAAGACCTGGCCGCCTACGACCACGCCCCCCGGCTGCGCGAAGCCCGTGAAAAGCTGGCCGCCAACCGCTATGACCTGGTGATGCTGGATATCAGCCTGCCCGACGGTAACGGGCTGGAGCTGGTCGAACTGATTCCGCCGGGCTGCCGCATCCTGGTTTTTTCGGGACAGGAACACCCCAGCCAGATTTCGCGACAGGTGTCGGCGGCGCTGATCAAATCGAAGACCAGCAACGAACATCTGCGCGCCACCATCAAAACCTTGTTGCGGGCGGAGACGGACTGATGGACAGCACGGCTCCGTATTATGAAATCGAACGGCTGGAAGCGCTGCACGCACTGCAGATCCTCGACACGCCGCCGGAGGAGCGCTTTGACCGCCTGGTGCGCATCGCCCGCGATGCGCTGGACATTCCCATCGTGCTGATCGCCCTGATCGACGCCGAACGCTATCAGGCCAAGGCCTGCCTGGGGCTGGACGCCCGCGAGGGTCCGCGCGAACACACCTTCTGTGACTGGGTGATCCGTCATGACACCGATCTGGTGGTGCGGAACACCCTGACCGATCCGCAGTTCGCCACCCTGCCCGCCGTCACGCAGGAAGGCGTCCGCTTCTATGCCGGGGTTCCCCTGCACGCCGGTCAGCAACGGCTGCCGGTGGGCACCCTGTGCGTGATGGATACCGAACCGCGCACCCTGAGCCCCACCCAGCTGTCGCTGCTGAAGGAGCTGGCGGATGTGGTTGAACAGCAGATGGAACTGCAGCACGCGCTGGACGCCGTGCGCGAGCTGAACGAACAGCGCGTCCGCCTCTACGCCATTTTCGAGAGCGTGGCGGAAGGCATCATGATCATTGACGACCGCGGCATTATTGAAAACTTCAACCCGGCGCTGCTGGAGATGTTCGGCTACAACGCCATCGAACTGCCGGGGCAGTCGGCCGAAGTGCTGATTCCCGGCCTGCTCAGCGAACACTCGGTGCTGGAATACGCGGGCAGCCGCCTCAAGGACAACCATCACGAGGGCCGCCGCCGCAACGGCGAATTCTTCCCGCTGGAAATCAGCGCCAGCCGCATGACCATTGATGCCAGCGTCCGTTTCACGGTGGTGCTGAACGATGTCAGCGAGCGCCGCCAGATGGAACGGATGAAGAACGAATTCATTTCCACCGTCAGCCATGAACTGCGTACGCCGCTGACCTCGATCCGCGGCGCGCTGGGGCTGGTGCTGGGCAAGGCCTCCGAGGGTCTGGCCCCGAAGGCGCGGCAACTGCTGGAAAACGCCAGTCGCAACAGCGAGCGGCTGACGCTGCTGATCAACGACATCCTCGACCTGGAGCGGATTGAATCCGGGCGCATGGAGTTCGTGTTCGCGCCGCTGGATCTGGTGCAAGCGGTGCGCCAGGCGATTGTCAGCAACGAAGGCTACGCCGCCCGGCACAACGTCCTCCTGCAACTGGGCACCGCCCCCGCCGAAGCGCCGGTTCAGGGCGACGAACACCGTCTGGCGCAGGTCTTCGCCAACCTGATTTCGAACGCCGTGAAATACTCGCCGCCCGGCGCCACCGTCTCGCTGGACATTACGCGGCAGGGCCCGCAATGGCGGGTCAGTGTCAGCGATCAGGGACGCGGCATTCCCGAAGCCTTCCGCAACCGCATCTTCCAGCGTTTCGCGCAGGCGGACGCCTCGGATACCCGCGACAAGGGCGGCACCGGCCTCGGCCTCAGCATCACCAAGGCTATTGTCGAACGCCACGACGGCCATATCGACTACCTGTCCTCGCCGTCCGGCACCACCTTCTTCTTCACGCTGCCGGTGCGCTCGGGGTCGGACCTGACGCAGCTGGACAGCGATGTGCACTACCGCCTGCTGATCTGTGAACACAGCCCCGAGGCCGCCGTCACGCTCAGCGGCCTGCTGCGTCAGGACGGCTTCGCCAACGACATCGCCTTCACCACCGAAAAAGCGCGGCGGATGCTGGCGATCCAGCACTACGACGCCATTATCCTCAACCTGCAACTGAAGGACGGCGATGGCTTCACGCTGCTGCAAGAGCTGCGCCGCCAGCCCGAGCTGGCCGGAACGCCGGTGATCCTGATTCGCGGCGGCGGCAACAGCGACGACGACCTGGAAAGCCTGAACGTCACGCAATGGCTGGAAAAGCCGGTCGATCCCCGGCAACTGTCGGCGGCGCTGCGCCAAGCGCTTCACCCCGGCGGCCGGCCGCGTATACTGCATGTCGAGGATGACCCCGATGTGTTGCAGATCACCCGCGTGCTGCTGGAGGACACCGGCGACTACGAGACCGCCGCCACCCTGACCGAAGCGCGGCAGCGGCTGGCGATGCATCATTACGACCTGGTGCTGCTGGACATCAGCCTGCCCGACGGCAACGGCCTCGACCTGCTGGACGGCCTGGACCCGCTCAGCCGGGTGCTGGTGTTCTCGGGGCGGGA
The DNA here is from genome assembly GCA_036279775.1 of Fluviicoccus sp. Lineage (GTDB taxonomy): Bacteria > Pseudomonadota > Gammaproteobacteria > Pseudomonadales > Moraxellaceae > Fluviicoccus. The sequence continues at coordinate 8,023 of DASUIM010000487.1, forward strand.
AACCACCCGCGATATCAGCCAGCGCATCAATGACGTACTGACCAAATCCCGGACCAGCAACGAACAGCTGCTGGCCACCATCAAAACGCTTCTCAAGAACTGAAGGGACCCGGAACGATGACTGACGCCTTGAAGGTTATGTATGTGGACGACGAGCCGGACATCCGGATGATTGTCGAATTCTCGCTGGAAGACGAACCCGACATGACGCTGCTGATCTGCGACGGCGGCCCGGCGGCCATCGCCGAAGCGGCGGCCTTCCGCCCGGACGTGGTGCTGCTGGATGTGATGATGCCCGGCATGGACGGCCCCTCCACCCTGCAACACCTGCGCGCCATGCCCGAACTGGCCGGGGCGCGCTTCGCCTTCGTCACCGCCAAGGTGCAGGCGCAGGAAGTGGCGCACCTGCGCTCGCTGGGCGCGGTGGCGGTGATCGCCAAACCCTTCGATCCGATGACCCTGGCGGACCAGGTGCGCAACCTTGGCGGTCAGGACAATGCCTGACAAGCAGGCGCGGCTGCGCGCGCTGCAAGAGGCCTACGGGGCCGAGCTGCCGCAGCGGCTGGCGGAATTGCGCCGACTGGGCGACGCCCTGTCGCGCGAGAACCTGGAAACGCTGCTGCGCCGCGTGCACAGCCTGGCGGGCTCGGCGGGGACCTTCGGCTATGCCCGGCTGGGCGCGGAAGCGCGGCGGCTGGAAGAACAGCTGGCGAGGGTGACCGCCGCCGGCGCGCTGGCGGCGGATTTCGTGGCCGACCTGCAGCAGCGGCTTGACCAGCTGGATGCCGCCGCCCGCGAGCAGCCCGCCCGGCAGGAGCCGCCCCCGCCACCGATGGTCCGGGCCGGGCCCGACGGGGAGCACACCGTTTTCATCGTCGAGGACGACCGGTTGCTGGTGGCCGACATGGCGAACCAGCTGGCGATATACGGCTGGACTGTCCGGATCTTTCACGACGCCGCCTCGGCCCGCGCCGCCCTCGACCGCGAGCAACCCTCGGCGCTGGTGCTGGACCTGATGCTGCCGGAAGGCGGCCTGGCCGGAACCGCCCTGATCGGGCCCGGCGAGCGGCACATTCCGACGGTGATCGTATCCTCGCGCTGGGACTGGGAAAGCCGCCTCAGCGCCGTGCGCGCCGACGCCGACGCCTACCTGCCCAAGCCGGTCGACTACGCCGCGCTGAACGAACGTCTGGACGCGCTGACCAGCCGCCGCGAGCAGCCCCCCTTCCAGGTGCTGATCATCGAGGACAACCCGCATCTGTGCAGCCATTACGCGCTGGTGCTGCGCGATGCCGGCATGCGGGTGGAAACGCTGGAAGATCCGACGCGGGTGCTGGCGACGCTGGAACACTTTTCGCCCGAGCTGATCCTGCTCGACCTGTACATGCCCGGCTGCAACGGCATTGAGGTGGCGCGGGTGATCCGCCATGACAGCCGCTTCGCCGACCTGCCGATCATCTTCCTCTCCACCGAAACCGGCCGGCAGCTGCAACTGGCCGCCATGCACACCGGCGCCGACGACTTCCTGCAAAAACCGATTGCCGACGCGGAGTTGGTCAGCGCCGTCAACCTGCGCGCCGCGCGCTTCCGGGGCCTGCGCGAACTGATCCGCCAGGACCGCATGACCGGCCTGCTCAACCACATCGCCTTCCGGCTGCAACTGGAATTCGAGCTGGGACGGCGGCTGCGCACCGGCGGCCCGCTGAGCGTAGTGATGCTGGATATCGACCACTTCAAGCGCGTCAACGATACCCACGGCCACCCGGCGGGCGACCGGGTGATCCGCGGCCTGGCCCGCCTGCTGGCGCGGCGGCTGCGCAAGACCGACATCATCGGTCGTTACGGCGGCGAGGAATTCGGGGTGATCATGCCCGACACGGCGGCGGCCGACGCCTGGGCGGTGATGGACCGGCTGCGCGAGGAATTCACGCAACTGGTGCATCATGGCGAGGGGCAGGATTTTCACTGCGCGTTCAGCGCCGGCATCGCCACCGTGACTGAAGGCGAACTCAGCCCGGAAGCGCTGCTCAAACTGGCGGATGACGCCCTGTACGTTTCCAAGCTCGGCGGCCGCAACCGCGTCAGCCGCGCCGACGGACGCTAGCGCACCGGCAGTTCCAGCCCCGGCTCCTGGATGTAATAGCCCTGGAACCAGCGTACGCCGTGCGCCCACAACCCGGACAGGCTGGCGGCGCTTTCGATGCCGCCCGCCACCACCAGCGAACCGGCATTCCCCGCCGCATCCAGCAAGCGGCGGTCTGCCGCTGGCGCGCCCGGGGCCGCCAGTCGCTTCGCCATTCCCTCATCCAGCCTCACGTACAGCGGCGCGAGCTCCCGCAACACCGCCTCCGCTGTCGCGGACGCACCGAAGCCGGTGATCATCAGGCCGCAACCGGCATGCTTCAGCAGCACCGACAGCCGCTCGACCATGTTGCGGTGGGTCACCGCCAGCACCTCGGGCACCGCCACCACCAGCCGCTGCCGGGACTGGCGCATCGGTTGGTCGGCCAGCAGCGACGACACGGTTTCCAGATAGATGGCGCTGGCCAGGCTTTGCGCCCCGGCCGTGACGATCAGGGTCAGGGCGGTGTTCTCGCCGATGCGTTCGGTCAGGGTGCGGTGGGCGGCGCGGAACATCCATGCATCCAGCTCCGGCAGCAGGCCTTTGCGTTCCAGCTCTTCCAGAAACCGTCCGGCGGGGAGCAGGTTGTCATCCTGGTCGGCCAGCCGCGACAGCACCGAATAAACCGGCTCGGCCTCCTCGTCCAGAGTGGCGATGGCCTGATAGCTGAGCCGCAGGCGGTCCAGCGGCAGCCGCCCGCTGACCTGCACGGTTTCGGCGGTGCCGACATAGCCGTCCGTCACCGCGCCCGGGCCGTTGTCCAGGGCGATGCCCAGCATCTGCTCGGCCTGCGCCAGCACCGCCGCCACCGCCTGGCCGTGGCGCAGGTGCAGCAGCGCCGCCGCCGTCCCGGCGGGCACCGTCTCGCCCGCCACCCGATAAGGCAGCGCCGACAGCCGCGACAACAGGTCCCGCACTTTCGGCTGGTGACCGCTCATGGTGTCGCGGGGCAGCAGCACCCCGACAATGTTCTCGCCCAGCAGCGCCCAGGTTTCGATGCCGGCGGCGGACAGCCGGGTCTGGAACTGTTCCTGCAAGGCCGCCAGGCCGATGGCGCCGGTCCGCTCGCGGACCGCCGGGGTTTCGGTCAGGCCCAGCAGCACCAGCGCCGGCTGCACCGGGCTGTCCTCGCCCTGATCCAGCACCCGCTCCAGTTCATTGAAGAAATAATGGCGCGACACGCCGCCGCCCTGCGCGGCCTGACGGGTCATGCGCACCACCTTGTCGTGGGCGCGACGGCCCAGACGGGCGCGCGCCAGCACCGCCTGGATCAGGCGCGGGCGCTCCACCGGCTTCAGCAGGAAATCATCCGCCCCGGCCGCCATCGCCTTGCGGCGGGTGATGTCGGCGGCGTCCGAGGTCAGGAAGACGATCGGCAGATGCGCGGTATTGGCGTCCTGCCGCAGCAGCCGGGCGTACTCGATGCCGTTGCAGTCGGGCATGTTCACATCCAGCAGCAGCACGTCCGGGCGGAATTCCCGCACCTTCAGCCAGCTGTCCTGCGCCGAGGGTGACCAGTCGGCCACCAGGTCAGAATACTCCAGCCACTCCACCACCTGCTTCGCCAGATGCTCGTCGTCATCAATCACCAGACAGCGCCAGTGGTCATCCAGCTTGCGGGCGGTCAGGGCAGACGTGGTTTCCAGCAGTTGCGCGTCGTTCACCGGCTTGACCAGGTAGGCGTCCGCCCCGGCGCGCGAGGCATCCAGCCGCGAACGGAAATCGACATGGCCGCTCAGCACCGCCACCGGCGTGCGCTGGCCGGTTTCGCCGCGGATATCGGCGATCACTTCAAAGGCGGGACCGCGACGGCCGGGGAACATCAGGTCCAGCACCACCATGGCGGGCTGGTGCTCTTGCAGGAAAGGCATGGCGTGATGCGGGGTTTCAAAGGCGGCGACACGGTAACCGGCGCTTTCCAGCAGGATTGACAGCCGCTCGCGCAGGAATTCGTCGTCGTCAATGACCACCACCAGCTTCGGCACCCGCGCCACCGGCTCCGTCAGCAGCGGGGCGTCGTCGACGGCGGCAGGCGCGCTGATCAGGGCGTCGCGCAGCACGCGGACCAATCCTTCCATCTGACGGTCCAGCGCCATGGTCATTTCGGCGGGCAAGGCCCCGGACAGCGCCAACGCCTCGCCCAGCGCCACATCCAGCGCCGCGCCCAGCCGGGTGACTTCCGGAAAACCGAAAGTGCCGCCGCTGCCCGCCAGACGGTGGGCGATGGATTGCAGCTCCTGGGCGTTGGCGCGCGACCATTCGGCATGGCGCAGGGTTTTCCACAAAACCGAGATCCGGTCGATCGTGCCGGGAAGGGAGGCGAGAAAACCCGCCTTGACTTGCTGGATGCGTTGTTCGAGTCGCGCTTGGCGGGGGTCCATGACTGCTCCGGTTCAGCGGCTCCCCGAACAGGACCGGGGCCGCCGCAGCCGGCGGCCGGGAGGAGCCGGATTGCCCTGAACTATGGCCAACCCGCCCGTCGGCGTCAATGGGAAGACGGTGTCACGTCACCAGCACCACCTTGCCGGTGGCCTTGCGCTGCATCAGGTCGTTCAACGCCTGCGCCGCCTGCTCCAGCGGATATTCGGCCGAGATGTGCGGCTTCAGTTGCCCCTGCGCCAGCCAGCCGAACAGCTGCATCATGTTCGCCATGTTGTCCTTGGGCTGACGGCGGGCAAAATCGCCCCAGAAGACACCCAGCACCGCACAACCTTTCAGCAGCGGCAGGTTCAGCGGAATTTTCGGGATGTCCCCGGCGGCGAAGCCGACCACCAGGTAGCGGCCGCACCAGGCCATGCTGCGCAGCGCCGGTTCGGCATAATCACCGCCGACGGCATCGTAGACCACATCGACGCCGTTACCGCCGGTCAGCGCCTTGACCTTCTCCCGCCAGTCCGGCGCGCTGTAATTGACCAGTTCATCCGCGCCGAAGCGGCGGCAGACCTCCAGCTTCTCCGCCGTGGAGGCGGCGGCAATCACGCGCGCGCCCATCACCTTGCCCAACTGTACCGCCGCCAGCCCGACGCCGCCGGACGCACCCAGCACCAGCAGCGTTTCCCC
>DASUIM010000488.1:0-1356 GCA_036279775.1 Fluviicoccus sp.
GGTGCGCAGGTGCTCCTCGCGCTCGGCATTGGCGCGGCGCTCCTCGGCCAGCGCCTTGTCCTGGGCGTCCATGCGTTCCTGACGGGCGATGTTGATACGGTCGGCCAGCGCAAAGGACAGCAGCAGCACCTCGCAGAATTCCCCGATCTGGATGCCGACATTGGTCAGGCTGGACTTGGGAATGAAGCCGAGCTGGCTAAGGTCGTACAGCACCACCATGAACGCCAGGCAAGCCCACGCGAGGACGAAGAAGCGGGCGGCGCGGTTGCCCGCCCGCCAGTTGAGGATACCGGTGGAAATCACCGTCAGCGACACCCCCATCGACAGCACCAGCGTAATCACGATCATGATGCGGTAGGGGAACACCAGCCCGCCCAGCGTCATCAGTCCCATCACCACCGCATAGCCCGACAGCAGCCGGTTCATGAACGGGTTATAACGCTCGGTGTGCAGGAAATTCTTGCTGAAAATCATGCTCATACCCAGCGCCAGGCACAAGGACACCACAATCGCCCGCTCGTTCCACCACACCGCGTCCGGCCACAGGTACTGGTAGGTGAAGCCATCCAGTGAAGCCAGCAGGGTGCTGAAGAACAGCACGAAGATGACGTAGTACAGGTAGCTTTTCTCGCGGATCGAGAGCCAGATGAACAGGTTATAGAAGACCATCACCAGCAGCGCGCCGTAGAAGAAGCCCAGCGCCGCCTGGCGGTCGGTGTCGTGGTCGAGGAAAGCGCGGGGTTCCCACAAGGTCAGGGGAATCTGCAGGCCGCTGGTGCTTTCCACCCGCACCAGCAGCCGGTAATCCTGCCCCGGCTGCAAGGTCAGCGGGAACAGGAACAGCCGGTGCTGCACCACCCGGTCACGGAACGGCGCCGCGTCGCCGGTGTGATACTGCTTCACCACCTGCCCGCCGCTGTCCACCAGCAGCACGGTAATGTCATCCAGCAGCGGGTAGGCGATTTCCAGCAACCGCTCCGCCGCCGCCGGCCCGTTGTTGCGCACGGCGGCCTGCACCCAGAAAGCACTGTTGGAATAACCGAAATGGGGAATTTCGCGGTCGATGGTCCGCCATTGCGGCCCGACAGTCGGCAGGTGTTGCCAGTCCAGCTGTGCGGACTTGTCCTCGAACACCTGCAGGCCGTGGCCCAGCCGCAGGCGCGGGTCGGCAATGTCATGCGCAAGCGTCGCTGCGGCAACCCCGTGCAGGAGCGCCAGCAGACAGAATGCTATCCAGAACTTCATGCTGCGCAAGCCGTGCATGTTGCCGGAATCCCTTGTTTTTTGTTCTGCCCTTAGCGTAGTCCAGAACGCGGGGAAACGGAAAGAAACAAATTGCGCCGTAGCATTGGAGCC
>DASUIM010000489.1:0-11989 GCA_036279775.1 Fluviicoccus sp.
ATGTTCTCGCCGATGCTGTCGTTGAACAGCGCCACATCCTGCAACACCACGCCCATCACCGCCCGCACGCTGCGCTGCCGGTAGTCGCGCAGGTCGCGGCCGTTGATCAGGATGCGCCCCTCGGTGGGGTCATAAAAGCGCATCAGCAGCTTGACGATGGTGGTCTTGCCGCTGCCGCTGCTGCCCACCAGCGCCAGGGTTTCCCCCTGGTTCAGGTGGAAATGGATATGCCTGAGCGCCAGTTCGTCCTTGCCGGGATAGTGGAAACTGACGTTGTCGAAGGTGATGGTTTCCAGCCGCTCCAGATCCACGGCATCGGGCCGGTCAGACACTTCCGGCTCCACGTCCAGCAGCTCCACCAGCCGTTCGGCGGCGCTTTCAATTTCCCCGGCCTGATTGATCTGGCGGGCAATGGGCGAAATGGTGTTGATCAGGTTCTGGCTCAGCGTCAGTACCAGCAGGATGTCGCCGGGGCTGAAGTGGCCGCCCAGCGCGCCGCGCGCGGTAACGGTGACGCAGGCGAATACGCCCAGCGTGTTCACCAGATTCAGCGCCTGCTCGGAACGCCATTCGGTGCGGTGCAGGTTGCCGCGCTGGATCATCCATTCCGCCTGGGTTTCGTCATAACGCTGTTTCACCGCCGATTCGCCGCCAAAGCTGCGCACGGTGGCGATGTTGCCCACCATTTCCGCCAGCAGGCCGGTCATGCGGCCCGCCAGCCGTTGCCAGCCGCGTCGCCACGGCTTGGTCCAGCCGACGGTGCGCCACGATATCCAGAAATTGAACACCAGCACGCCCAGCATGATGCCGCCCACCACCGGCGCTTTCACCAGCAACACGGTGACGATGAACAGCATTTGCAGGATGTTGGCCAGTGTGCCGTCCGTCAGCGAGGACAGCCACATGGTGATGGTGGTGATGTTGCCGAAGCGGTCCATGATTTCGCCGACGCGGGTCTTTTCGAAATAGTCGATGGACTTTTGCGTCATGTTGTCGAAGACGCGCTGGCGGAAGGTGCTGACCGCATTCAGCCACAGGTCGTCGGCCTGCTTGTTCTGCAAGGCGCTGAAAATCAGCACGCCCGTGCGCAATGCCAGGAATATCCCCAGCAGAACGGTGACGCTCCAGACCGCGTCGGCATGGCTCAGCTTGCCGGACATCATGCGGGCAATGGCGTCGACGATGGCCTTGTAAATGAACGGGGTGGCGGTGCCGATAAAGCCCAGCACCGCGCCGACCAGGGCAATGCCGATGACCCGGCCGCGATATTCGGGAATGAACCGGATGGTTCGCCAGAGATTGTGCATGGATGATCCCGGGAGTGTTGGGAGGGTGAAGTGACCCTCTCCCGCAGGGGGAGAGGGAATTGCGGCCGTAAATCAGAACTTTGTCGTCAGCGCCACTCCGTAAGTCCGCGGTTCCGACCAGTACACGGTGTTGCCCTTGGCGGTGGCCGTGCCCGGCAGGGTGTGCGCCTTGTACTGTTCGTTGGTGAGGTTGTTGACGTAGCCGGTCACCGTCAGCTTGCCGCCCTGCGGCTGCCAGGACACCCGCGCGCTGCCGGTCACAAAGCCGTCCTGCTTCAGCGTCGCATCGGTCTGGTTGTTGGTGTAGAAGAAATATTCGCTGGTGTAGTTCCAGTCCGTGGCCAGCACCACGGCGGCTCCGCTGGGCAGCGGCAGCTTGTAGTCCAGATTCAGCACGCCCGAAAATTCGGGTGAACGCACGAAGCGGTTGCCGGAGTAATTGCCGTTGCTGTCCTTGAAGTCCTCGAAGGTGGTGTCAAGCCAGCCGAGCGCGCCGCGAATGTGCAGGCGGCTGGTGGCCAGCGCTTCCAGTTCCACTTCCGCGCCGGTAGCCTTGCCGCTGGCGGCGTTGCGCAGTTGTGACAGCGCGCCGGTGGGCGTGGCGGTCACGGCGTTGATCTGGATGTCTTCATAGTCATAGGTAAAGACGCTGGTATTGAAGTTCAGGCGGCTTTCCAGCCACTCCGATTTGTAGCCGATCTCGTACGAGGTCAGGTATTCCGGTTCCAGCACACTGACCGCCGCTTGGGTGGTGGGGGCGCTGTTGTAGCCGCCGCCCCGGAAGCCCTTGGCCACATGCAGGAAGACACGCTGCGTTTCCGAAATCTTGTAGGCCGGGGTCAGGTCATAGGTCAGGTCGTCCCACGAGCGGGAGTCTTTCTGCGTGGCGGTGACGTTCCTGGTCGAGGTGACCGAGGTTGGCAGCCACCACTGGTCCGTATTGTTGAAGACGGCGGGGCTGACCGAGGCCAGACGGCCCAGATCAATATCCTTGCTTTCCTTGGACCAGCGCAGGCCGGCGGTGATATCGAAGGTGTCGGTGAAACGGTACGTGGCGTTGCCGAACAGCGCATAGCTCTGGCTGTCATGGGTGAAATCGGTGCGGTTCCAGGCCAGCGCGCGCCCGGCCGGTTTGTCGGCGGTGGGCAGGGTGGCCTGCGCGGAGGCGGACTTGATATGGTCGGTGAAATAATGCAGCCCGGCCACCCAGCTCAGGCGTTCGCTTTTGGGCGTGGCCAGCCGGAATTCCTGCGAGAACTGATGGGTCTGGGCATCACTCCAGCCGCGCGACAGTTCCAGCGGCGTGTTGTCGCCGTCGCTAAGCGTGCCGGTCTCGAAGCCTTCAAACGCGGTAATGGAGACGGCTTCCAGCCCGTCCAGCTTCCACTTCAGGTTCAGCGCCGCGCCCTGCTGCTTGATGCGGGTGGCGGCGTCGACGTTGGAGGCGACGTCAGTCCATGCCGTCGAGGGGGTGTAGGTGGCGCCCTGGTTGTTCCAGTATTGTCCGCCCGCGCCGGTGCCGATGACCGTGGCGTTGCCGCCGGCAATCTGGTAGTTGCGGTAGTGCAGGTTCAGCAGCGCTTCCAGCGTCGGCGAGACATTGAACAGCAACTGCACGCGTCCGGCGTCATTGACGGCGTCCCCGGATTGCTTGCCGCTGTAAATGTTGTCGAACTGACCATCCTTGTTTTCGTGGAAGAACGCCGCGCGGGCGGCGAGATCGCCGGAGACTGCGCCGCCGAACGCCCCCTGAAGGATCTGGCTGCCGTCGCTGCTCAGGTCAATCCGGGCGTACCCGTCCTGCTTGAAGGACGGCTTTTTGGAAATGAAGTTGATCGCGCCGCCGGTGGTGTTCTTGCCCCACAGCGTGCCCTGCGGACCGCGCAGCACTTCCACGCGCTCCACGTCGAACAGCGGGAAGGCGGTGGCGCTGGCGTTGCTGATATAGACATCATCCAGATAGACGCCGACCGGGCTGGGGGAATCCAGCCCTTGTGTGCCGGTGCCGACGCCGCGAATCCACCAGCGCGGGCGGGTGTTGCCGCCGCTGGTGCCGGCGGAGGCGTTGGGAATGTACTTGGTGACTTCGTTGGCGGAACGGCCTACACCGGAATCGAGCAGGGTCTTGCTGCTGACGACGCTGACGGCGGCGTTGACCTTCTGCAGGTTTTCCTTGCGGCGCTGGGCGGTCACCACCACCGCGCCCAGTTGCTTGGGTTCGGCGTCAGCCTTGGGTTCCACGGTTTCGGCGGTCGCGGCCGTATCGGTGCTGTCGGCGGCCACCGCTTCTTCCGCCAGCGCATAGGGGGACAGGCCACCGAGGGCGATGACGGAGAGCACGGCAAGCGCGAGCGGTTGTCTGGTAAAGTTCATCAATATCACCTGTTGATCTAAAGTCTTTTGGGGTTACTCCTTTGCGGACTAATCACAAAGCGTGCCAATTGCGGAAGGCCACGCGGCCGTCTTGAATAAATCTATATTTATCAGTGTCTTGATCCCTTTGATCCGCCAGGCTTGACACTTTTCCGTCCGGACATCCCGACACGCGGCTGCTGCGATTTCCACAACAGGCCTGCTGCAAATCCGGCACAGGGCTTTATATTCTTATATGGAATATATATGTTATTTTAAATTACTTATTATAAGTGACGTGACGGGATAGACTGTAAACCTCTTTTGAACCTGACGGTTTGGCTCGGGGTTCCCCGGTTGCCATGCTCAGGACTGTTGGAAGGTTTACACCGTGAAAGACGATCCCACGCTTTTATCCCTGGAAGGCGGCAATGCCCAGCATCTGTCCATACGCGCCAAGGCGCTGGTCTTTGCCGATCCGGTTTCCCGCCAGTTGCTGGACTACATTGAGCGTTTGGCGCCCAGCGAGGCGCCGGTGCTGATCATTGGCGAAACCGGCACGGGCAAGGAGTTGGTTGCCCGTCATATCCACCAGTTGAGCGGTCGCAAGGGGCCGTTTCTCGCGGTCAATTGCGGCGCCATTACCGACAATCTGGCCGAAAGCGAGCTGTTCGGGCACGAGGCCGGTTCCTTCACCGGGGCGACCGGCCGCCGCGAAGGCTGGTTTGAAGCCGCCAACGGCGGCACCCTGTTCCTTGATGAAATCGGCGATCTGCCCTTGCCCTTGCAGGTGAAGCTGCTGCGGGTGCTGCAGGAGCGCGAAGTTGTACGCATCGGGGCGCGGCGGCCGATTCCGGTCAACGTGCGTCTGGTCGCGGCAACAAACGTCGATCTGGATCACGCCGTCAACGCCGGGCGATTCCGTCGCGATCTGCTCTACCGCATCAATATCGCCCAGGCGCGCCTGCCGCCGTTGCGCGAGCGGCCGGGTGATGTGCTGCCGCTGGCCCATCATTTCCTGAAAACCTATTGCAAACGCATGGGCTACAGCATTCCGGCGCTGAGCAAGCCCGCGGAGTCGGCGCTGGTGCATTACAGTTGGCCCGGCAATATCCGCGAGCTGGAGAACGTGATCCACTTTGCCTTGCTGGTGGCGGGGGAAGATGAGATTCGTCCTGAACACCTGAAGGTGACCGGGGGTTGGGAGGAGCAGCCGCCGGCACTGGCTGCCGTCAGCGCGGAGGCCGTCCCTCCCGCCGGCCAGACCGGCGAGCCGCTGGGGGTGATCGCCGCGCAATTGCAACGCTTGTTTGCCGCGCCGGGCGAGGCCTTGTTCGAGGAACTGGAAGCGCTGATCGTCACCGAGGCTTTCCGCTACAGCAACCAGAACCAGGTGCATTCCGCCGCCTTGCTGGGCATTACCCGCAACGTGATGCGCACGCTGCTGAAGCGCCACGGGCTGCTGCTGGATTCCGGTTATGTGCGCAGCGCCAACGGCGAGGCCGAATGGCCGTGGGAAGGCGCGGCGGGCGACCGGCACTGACTGCTGCAAACCGGCCACGCTGTTGCCTTTTACCAGGGCTGGTGTTGCCGCTTCAACAAACGGGGGCTCAAACCCCCGTTTTTTCATGAAAAAACCACCCGAAATCATGGCACGGTGCTTGCTCTAAGGGGAAGACGGTCCGCAATCCGGCCTGAAGCCGACGGACCCAGACAACCCCTTATCAAGGAGCGCTACACCATGAGTCAGTCCCAACCGCTGGATACCCTGTGGTACACCCGTTGCCCCGTTCCCACCGGCCTCGGCATTGCCGTGCAGAAAGGCTGGCTGGACGAAAGTTTCCAGTCGCAATGCACCGGCATCAAGTCGCTGCGTGAATCCAACGACCAGGCCGTCCGCGAATCGCATTTCGACCACACCCTGCAGAACTCCGTCCGCCATGGGGGCAACATCCCGGCCATCTGGGCGCGCTCCGTGGGCCGGGAAACCCGCGTTATCGGCCTGTCCTGGGCGGACGAAGTGCAGTACATCCTGGCCCTGCCGGACAGCGGCATCAAGACGCCGAAGGATTTGAAGGGCCGCAGGTTCGGCTTGCCGAAGTGGGAGAACGTGCAGATCGACTTCACCCGCGCCCAGGCCATCCGCGGTCTGGAAAACGCGCTGCGTCTGGAAGGACTGGAAGTGTCCGATGTGGAACTGGTCGATTTTGTGCATGGCGGAACCTACAGCGACGCTCCCGCCACCCAGGCCAACGGCACGCTGCTGTTCAGCGGCCGCCGCAGCGGCGGTCGCAGCGCCGAGCTGGTGGCGCTGCTGCGCGGTGAAGTGGACGCCATTTTCCTGAAAGGGGCCAGCGCCGCGCACATTGCCGACCAGTTCGGCCTGCACATTGTCATCGACACCGGTTCGCATCCCGATCCGCTGATCCGCGCCAATAACGGCACGCCGCGCACCCTGACCGTCGATCTGAACCTGATTGAAAACCACTTCGATTCCGCCGTGCGCCTTGTCGATCAGGTGATTCGCGCCGAGGAGTGGGCCTGGGCGCATCCGGACGAAACCCGCCGCTTCCTGGCCAAGGAAACCAACAGCAGCGAGTACTGGGTAACGCAAGCCTACGGCAATGACGCCCACCTGCGGCTGAAGACCGATCTGGCCGAGCAATCCGTCGTCGCCCTGCAGGACTTCACCAATTTCCTGCACCGCTGGGGCTTCATTCCCAACGCGGTCAATGTGCGGGAATGGATTGACGCCCGTCCGCTGCAGGAAGCGCTGGCGGCGAAGGCCAGGGCGGTGGCGGCCTGAGTCCGGGCCGGTATTCCTCCAACCCTGAGACCCCAACAACGACGGCCCGGCCGTCGTTGTTCTTTTTACCGATTTGTTCCGGAGATCCCCGTGACCGCTTCCCGTCGTCAACTGGTGCTGAACGCCTTTTTCATGCGTTACGGCCATCATCCCGCCGCCTGGCGGCATCCGTCTTCCCGCGATAACGGCCGCCCTGATGCGGCCTACTGGATACGCATGGCCAAACTGGCCGAGCAGGCCCGCTTCGATACCTTTTTCCTGGCCGACTTCATCGGCCGTTCCGCGAAGAAGCTGGAGGAATCCAGTCGTCAGGGCCTCAGCTTCCAGTTCGAGCCGTTCACCCTGCTGTCCGCCATTGCGGCGCATACGCAGCACATTGGTCTGGTAGCCACCGTCAACACCAATTTCAGCGAGCCGTACAATGTTGCCCGGCAGCTGGCCTCGCTGGACCATCTCAGCGGCGGCCGCGCCGGCTGGAACGTGGTGTCGTCCTATGGCCCGCATACCGCCGCCAATTTCGGTCTGGGCGAACGCGGCCATCAGGAACGCTACGATCGCGCCGAGGAGTTCCTGGGCATCGCCAAGGCGTTGTGGGACAGCTGGGATGACGATGCCTTTGATCATCCCGACCGCGAGCATGGCGTATTTTTCAATCCGGCCAGCGCGCATCCGGTGGATGTGAAGGGTTTCTATTACCAGAGCCGGGGTTTGCTGGATGTGGCCCGGCCGATTCAGGGGCATCCGGTCATCGTGCAGGCGGGCAACTCCGAGACCGGGCGCGAGTTTGCGGCGCGCATTGCCGAGATGACCTATTGCTCGGCGCAGTCGCTGGAAGTCGCGCAGGCCTATTACGCCGATGTGAAGGGACGCATGGCCAAATACGGCCGTGATCCGGACGATTTGAAAGTGACGCCGGGCCTGTCGGTGGTGGTGGCGCGGTCCGAGCAGGAGGCCCACGACAAGTTCGCCGAATTGCAGGAGGCGGTTGATTTCAGCCACGGCGTCAACCTGATGGGGCAGGACCTGACCGGCTACGACATTGACGGCCCGCTGCCCGACCTGCCGGAGCCGGAAACCGGCAAGGGCCGTTTCCATCAACTGGTGGAGCTGGCGCGCAAGGAAAACCTGACCATCCGGCAACTGGTGCTGCGCTTCAATGTGTCCAAGGGCCATATCCAGGTGGTGGGTTCGCCGAAGCAGGTGGCCGACACTATCGAGGAATGGTTTGTGGCGCGCGGCGCGGACGGTTTCAACGTGGTGCCGCCGCTGTTGCCGGGCGGTTTTGAGGACTTTGTGGAACTGGTGGTGCCGGAATTGCAGCGTCGCGGCTTGTTCCGCACGGAGTATGCGGGAAAGACGTATCGGGAGAATCTGGGGTTGAAGCGGCCGGGAGACAAGAAGGGACTTTAAAATGCCGTCTGCGGCCGCTGTCCCGGACAGCGGCCGCAAGACGCGTCAGCGCCCCAGCAATTGCAGCGCCGCTTGCAGCGGGCGGTGGTCAATCCAGTCTTCCAGCGCAAAGTCATGATCCAGGAAACCATGCACCAGCATGAAGTTTTTCTGGATCTGCAGCAGCTCCACCCGTTCCGGCGACAGGTCCGGGTGCAGCGAGCGGTGGAAGTCATGGCGATACGCCGCGTCCACGCCTTCCGGGCCGGAGCGGGTTTCACTGCGCAGAATGCTCTTCACGCCTTCGGGATGTTCGGCCGCCCAGTCCGCCGCCCGCAGCGTTTCCGCCAGAAAGCGCACCACCAGATCAAAGTGGCTTTCCAGCAGGCTTTCATGGACGGTGATCGGGCGCGGCGTGCCGTTGTTGACGCGGGTGCGCTTGTCGGGAATGGCGTCCAGGTCGATGCCGACCACCAATCCCAACCGCTGTGCGGCTTCCACGGCGGATGCGCCCTTGACATAGACGGCGTCCACTTCGCGGCGCGCCAGCGCGTCCAGCCCTGCCCACAGCGACTGCGGGCCGTCGCCCTGGCCGGAGCCGACTTCCACCCACTGCACATCGTCCAGGGTCAGCCCGGCCGAATTCAGGGCGCCCTTTAGCCCTTGCAGGCTCATGCCGCGGGCGATGCTGCTGCCGCGCACATGGGCGGGAATGTCGCGGTGCACCCAGGCGGGCAGGGCTACACGCACCCCTTTCAGGTCGGCCGGATGCCGGATCGCCGAGTCGGGACGGACGATGATCGACTGGCCTTCCTCAATCCAGGTCAGGCCGATCAGGCGGGTGGGCGCACCCTGCGCCCGGGCCGCCAGCGCCAGCAGGCTGCCGCCCTCGCGGATCAGCGTGGGAATTTCGTGGTCGTAATGGTGGCGTTGCAGTTCGCGCGGCGCTTCCTGAATGGTGGCGACCTTGATGCCGTCGCGGGCGAATTCATCCTGCAGCCAGCCCAGCTTGTAGGCGATGCCGGTAGCGGTGGGCACCGGGCAGCGGGTAAACCAGATTTCCTTGAGCTGCACGGGGTGGGAGTACGATTGGCGGTTGGTGGCCAGGGTTTGGGCGGTCATGGCAAACCTCAATAAGTAGGAAAGGGCGGTCAGACCGGCGGCAGCGGCTGGTCCGGACCGTCGGCAAATGCAATTTCGGCAAGCGGCCGCCGCACGCGCGGGGCCAGTTCACGGGCGCGCAGATCATCGCGCAGCAGGGCGGGGTCGCCCTGTCGGCCCACGGCGATCAGGGCCTGCGGCGACCACTCGTTCGGGATGGTGAAAGCGCTGCGCAGCGCTTCGCGGTCAAATCCGCCCAACTGGTGGGCGTGTAACCCCAGTGCTTGGGCCTGCAGCGCCAGACTGATCGCCGCCGCACCGGTGTCGTAGGCGGCGGCATGGTTCTTCTGGCCGTCAACACCGCGGCTGTCGGCATAAACACCGATCAGCAAGGGGGCGCCGGTCGCCCAGGCGCGGTTGGTGCCGCTCAGCGTCGCCAGCACTTTCGCAAAGGCTTCCGGGTGGCGATGGCGGTCCCAGAGCAGGAAACGCCACGGCTGCAGGTTGTAGGACGAGGGCGCCCAGCGCGCGGCTTCCACCAGCGCCGCCTGTTGCGGCAGGCTGACCGGTTCGGAGGTGAAGGCGCGCGGACTCCAGCGTGTGGCAATCAATTCATGGATCGGAACGCTGGTTTCGGCGATTTTAAGGGTCATGATGCAATCCTGGCCGGTTCAACCGGCGTTGGTGGTAACCACGGACAAACGTTCGATGCCGACGCGCTCGATCAGCGCCATCACCTTTGCCACCGAACCGTAGGCCACGCCTTCATCGGCGTTCAGATTCAGCGCCAGTTGCGGGTTGGCGGCTTTCAGGCCGCGCAGCATCGCTTCAAAGCCGTCCAGTCCCACTTCCGCCTGGTCGATGTAGACCTTGCCCTGAGCGTCGATGCTCACCGTCACCGGCTTCTTTTGCAGCGAGGGCGAAGTGGCCACGGTCTTCGGCAGGTTGACCTTGATGGCGTTCGTCATCATCGGCGCGGTGATGATGAACACCACCAGCAGCACCAGCATTACATCCACCAGCGGAGTGATGTTGATCTCGCTGAGCACGTCATCGGCGTCGCCGCCGCCACTGGAAATAGCCATCAGGCGAACACCTCTTTCTTGGCGGGCTGGGCGGCATCCGCCGCTTTGGCGCGGTTGCCCTGGGTTTTCAGGCGGAAGCCGGTCTTTTGCGCCAGACTGACGAAATCGGTGGCGAAATCATCCAGATCGGCGGCGATCAGCTTCAGGCGGCGCACGAAGAAGTTGTAGGCCAGCACCGAGGGCACGGCGACGGCGATGCCGATGCCGGTGGCGATCAGCGCTTCACCAATGGGACCGGCCACGATCTCGATACTGGCGGAGGCGTTGCTGGTAATGGCCGACAGCGCGTGGATGATGCCGAAGACGGTGCCGAACAGGCCGACGAACGGCGCGGTGCTGCCAATCGAGGCCAGCACCGCCAGCCCGCTTTCCAGCGACCTGCGTTCTTTCTGGATATGCTGGCGCAGATGCCGTTCCAGCAGGTCCTGCCGGTCCCAGCTGTGTTCCAGATCGTGGACGGCGCTGTTGTCGGCGCTGCGCAGGGTGGCGAAGCCCACCTCGGCCAGCCGCGCGGCGGAGCCTTCGGGATTCTCCAGTTTCGAGGCGGCTTCCAGATCGGCGGCGCGCCAGAAGGCCTGGGTGAAAACCTTGTTCTGACGGGCCTGCCGCAGGTGTTGCACGGCCTTGATGGCGATCAGCGACCAGGTGGCCACGGAGAAGGCGACCAGCAGGCCGAGTGAGCCGTCGACAATGACGGTATAGGTATTGGACATGATGCAGGGTCTCGTTGATTAACTGGAAAGTTTGAAATCGATGGGCACATCCACCCAGCCGTCAATCGGCGTCTCACCGCGCTTGGCCGGGACGAAGGACCAGCGCTGCACCGCCTGCAGGGCGGATTCGTCCAGCAGCTTGTAACCGCTGGGACGCTTGACCTGCACCCTGGCGGCCTTGCCGTTGGCGGATACCAGCACCTTCAGGATGACGCGGCCTTCCCAGCCTTGTTCCTGGGCGAAGTCCGGGTAGACCGGCGGCGGGTTGCGCAGATAGGACGCGCTGGCGCTGGCCTGGGTTACCGGCTCCGGGGCGGGGGTCTGGGCCACGGGGACCGGAGCAGGAGCGGGCGGCGCTTCCACGGCGGGTACCGTA
The DNA here is from genome assembly GCA_036279775.1 of Fluviicoccus sp. GTDB lineage: Bacteria > Pseudomonadota > Gammaproteobacteria > Pseudomonadales > Moraxellaceae > Fluviicoccus. The sequence goes on from DASUIM010000489.1 coordinate 11,130, forward strand.
CTTTGCACGGGTGTGGCGTCGGCCACCGGGGCGGGCGGGGGCGGGTCGGGCAGCTTCACGGCGGGCAAGGGTTGCTGCTGCTTCACCACGGGTGGCGGAGGCGGATCCTTTTTCTGCGGCAGCGGCTTCGGCGGTTCCACCGGCGGCTTGAACAGCTCCACCGTGATCGGCGGGATAACCACCGGGGCTTCCGCCTGCTTTACCGGGTGGGTATGCCAGTACCAGGCGGCGGCCAGATGCACGGCCAGAATCGCGCCGGTGATGAGGGCCAGTCGGCGGCGTACCGGGGCTTCCAGACTGCTGGCGTGCAGGGGCGGCTCAATGGCCACCGCTCCGGCGGGTGCGGCCGGTGCGGCGCGGACCTGCGTAAAAGACGATTGCCGCCGGAAATGATGCCGACGGCCGTGATGGATGTGGCCGGAAAATGCCAGCGTGCTCATGCCTGATCCTCTCCAATAAGTGAATGTCGCCTGTGTTTGCCGCAGCAATGTCAGGACGCGATATCACCCTTGAAGCAGGAAGCGTGCCATGCCTCCTTCATGAATTTAAACTATTGATATTTATTGAGATAATTGCTTATCCCGGAGAAATTTCCCTGTGGCGCGGGCGGCGCGGGGCGGGGTTGCTGGAAAATCAACAGGGGCAATGCTGGCATCGAAGCAGCCCGGGCACGGCGTTGCGGGAAGTTCAGAATCGGGTCAGCAGACGGCCCAGCGTCGCCATCGCCTGCTCCTTGCGTTCATCCCAGCGGTGGCCGCTGTTCAGCCGCGCGCAATGGCGGAAGCGGCGGGTGGCGGAGAAGATCGGTCCCGGCGCCAGGCTGATGCCTTGCGCCATCGCCTGACGGCATAGTTGCAGCG
>DASUIM010000490.1:0-6883 GCA_036279775.1 Fluviicoccus sp.
GGCTCCGGATTCAGCCACACCACCTTCTGGAAATGCTGGGTCAGGCGCTGCATCCACACCGCTCCGGGTTCCTCGTTGAAATGCTCCACCGACCCACCCGGAGACATGATTTCATAGGGCGACATGGTGGCGTCGCCGACAAAGATCACCCGGTAATCCGGCCCGTACTTGTGCATCACATCCCACAGCGGCGTGCGCTCGGACCAGCGGCGGTTGTTGTCCTGCCACACGCTTTCGTAGATGAAGTTGTGGAAGTAGTAGTAATGCAGGTGCTTGAACTCGGTGCGCGCGGCGGAAAACAGCGCCTCACACACTTTCACGTACGGATCCATCGAGCCGCCGATATCGAAGAAAATCAGCACCTTGACGCGGTTGCGTCGCTCGGGAACCATCTTGATGTCCAGCAGCCCGGCGTTGTGGGCGGTGGAGCGGATGGTGTCATCGATATCCAGTTCTTCCGCCGCGCCCTGACGCGCAAAGCGGCGCAAGCGGCGCAAGGCGACCTGCATGTTGCGGATGCCCAGCTCCTGCCCGTCATCCAGGTTCTTGAACTCACGCTTTTCCCAGACCTTCACCGCGCTCTTGTTGCGTGATGGTCCGGCCAGACGGATGCCTTCCGGGTTGGCGCCGTATGCCCCGAATGGCGAAGTGCCGCCGGTGCCGATCATCTTGTTACCGCCCTGATGCCGCTTGTGCTGCTCGGCCAGGCGCTTCTGGAATTCCTCCATCAGCTTTTCCAGCGAGCCGGTTTTCTGCAATTCGGCCAGCTCTTCCGGCGACAACAGTTTCTCAATTTCCTTGCGCAGCCAGTCCTCGGGCAGGTTCAGCTTGTCCAGCGGGCTCTCCATCGTGTCCAGACCGTCGAAGAAAGCCTTCATCGCCCGGTCGAACTTGTCGAAATGCTTCTCGTCCTTCACCATCACCGCGCGGGAAAGGCTGTAGAACTCTTCCTGGCTGGCGAAGGCCAGTCCGGCATCCAGCGCGCGCAGCAAATCGAGGTATTCCCGCACGGAAACGGGCACCTTGTATTGCTTCAGGGTGAAGAAGAAGTTGAGCAGCATGTCGCGCCCTCCCCGGTCAGCCCCGACGACTCATGAAAGCCAGACGTTCCAGCAAATGCACATCTGCCTCGTTCTTCAGCAGCGCGCCGTACAGCGGCGGAATGGCGCTGCGGGTATCACGGTTGCGCAGGATGTCTTCCGGAATGTTGTCGGACATCAGCAGCTTCAGCCAGTCGATCAGTTCGGAAGTGGACGGACGCTTCTTCAGGCCCGGCACCTTGCGCAGTTCGAAGAAGATTTCCATGGCTTCGCGCACCAGCTTCGATTCGACGCCGGGATAATGCACGTCGACGATTTTTTTCATCGTGTCCTGATCCGGGAACACAATGTAATGGAAGAAGCAGCGGCGCAGGAAAGCATCCGGCAGATCCTTTTCGTTGTTCGAGGTAATGATGACGATGGGGCGATGCTTGGCCTTGATGGTTTCCTGCGTCTCGTAGACATGAAACTCCATCTTGTCGAGTTCGGTCAGCAGGTCGTTGGGAAACTCGATGTCGGCCTTGTCGACTTCGTCGATCAGCAGCACGACCCGCTCTTCGCTCTCGAAGGCTTCCCACAGCTTGCCCTTCTTGATGTAGTTACGAATGTCATAGACCTTGTCGTCGCCCAGCTGCGAGTCGCGCAGGCGGGACACAGCGTCGTATTCGTACAGGCCCTGATGCGCCTTGGTGGTGGACTTGATGTGCCACTGGATCAGGCGCAGGCCGAGCGCGGCGGCCACTTCCTCGGCCAGCATCGTCTTGCCGGTGCCGGGTTCGCCCTTGATGATCAACGGCTTTTGCAGGGTAATGGAGGCATTGACGGCCATCTTCAGGTCGTCGGTCGCCACATAGGTCATGGAACCGTCAAAACGCATCTTGGATTCTCCACCAGCGGGACAATAAATCAGGATTCTGCCTTGCGGCTTTTCCACCAGGCAACGCTACAAACCAGGGTCGACAGCAGCAGCAGCGGGAACAGGCTTTTCAGCAAGCCGACGCGGTCCGCTTCCATCAGGTTGAAGATCACGGCAATCAGCGCCGGGGCCAGCGCCCAAGTGTCGCCGTCAATCGGCCAGGGCGTCAGCAGCAGCACCGGGATCAGCCCCTTGGCCACCGGCCGCCATTGCTCCGGCAACATGGGAATGTAATGACGGCGGCAGATATTCATCAGCAGCCATGCCGTGCCCAGATACATCACCCAGGCGATCAGGTAGCCAATCATTGCCCGCCTCCCTGCTGATATTTGCTTTCATCCGGGCGGAACAGGTCCAGCATGTAGTCTTCACGTTGGGGGGGCATCTGCAGGTAAAAGCCCTTCTCACTGATTTCCGACAACACCTTCGGCGCTTCGGCCCGGGCCAGCTTGCGGTCCGGCCCCAGCAGCAGTGTCACGTAATGACGCGGACGCCCGAACATCTCCAGCAGCGCTTCCGGCACACGCGTCAGGCCATCGGCCTTGCGGACATACAGGTACATTTCGTCCTTCTTCGGACTTTTGTAGATATCGCAGATTTCAGCTTTGGTGTTCATGCATCTTCCCGGTGACGATAACGGCGCCAGAGGGCGACCGAAGCGGATTCGGACGCCAGAACCTCCAGCAAGGGCAACGTCAGGATATCATGACGCCAGCCGGTCAGCGCAGAAGGCAATTTTGCCTGATCACCCTGATCAACAAAGCCCAGCACCAGGGCATCCAGCCACTTTTTACGCAGCAAGACCTCGGCAGGAATATGATGCCGCCGGGCAATCGCCTCGGCGACCTCCCGCAGGCGGTCATACAGGGACTTGGCGGCGCGCGGCAGCGGCAGCGGCAGCAACGGCGGGCACTGCTCCAGCGGTTTCTCTTCCGCCTGCCGGATCAGTTGCAGGATCATTTGCCCATGCTTCTGGTAGGTGCGGGGATGCAGGTCCTGAATGCGCGACAGGGCCGGCAAGCTGTGGGGAACCTTCTCGACAATATCCAGCAGCGTGTGATTCTTCAGCACGAAGGTGCGCGGAATATTGTGGATGCGCGCCGCGCCTTCCCGCCAGATGGTCAGCATCTGCAACAGCGCCAGTTGCTGCCGGGTGAACTTCCAGGCATTGCTGAACGACAGGTATAAATCACGCATGACCGGCGCTTCACCCATCTCCTCCAGCACCAGGGCGCAGTCAGCTTCGCACCACGCCAGCAGGCCGCGTGCTTCCAGACCGTCACGGATGAAGTCATACAATGGGAACAGGTATTCCACATCCAGCGCCGCGTATTGAAGCTGCTCCGGCGTCAGGGGACGCATCAGCCAGTCGGAACGCGTCTCGGCCTTGCTGATGCTGATATTCAGGCACTCCTGCAACGCCTTCTGGTAGCCCACCTGATTGCCATAGCCCAGAAACGCCAGCCCGGTCTGCGTATCAAAGACGCGGGTAATGCGCTGCTTGGGAAACAGCAAATTGAAGACTTCGATATCTTCACCGCAGGCATGGAAAATTTTCAGGATGCCCGGGTTGCATAATGCCGCGCCCAACTCGGCTATATCCAGCGCCAACGGATCCGCCAGGCTGACCTGGCGGCCGTCGTTGACCTGAATGAGCGCGGCGCGCGGATTAAAGGTATCTACACGGATGAATTCGGTATCCAGGGCCAGACGGCTTGCGCCGGTCCAGTCCCGGACCCGTTCTTGAAACAGCTGTTGATCGGTGATCAGTTCCCAGGACATTACAATCCCAATTGTTTGGCGATAATCTCGTTCATGATTTCATGAGTACCGCCACCAATTGAGAGGATCCGGTTATCCCGGTACAGGCGCTCGACCAGGCTCTCGCGCATGAACCCCATGCCGCCAAAGATCTGCACCGCTTCATAGGTCAGCTTGTCGCTGACCTGCGTGGCGAAGTTCTTGGCCATGGAGACTTCCCGGATGGCGGGAATACCGTCTGCAATTTGTGCCGCTACCCGATAGGTAAACTCGCGACTGGCCTCCAGTTCGGTGGCCATGTCCGCCAGTTTGTGGCGAATAACCTGCATCTTTGACAACGGCTTGCCAAAAGCAGTCCGCTGTTGCACGTACTTGAGGCTTTCTTCCAGCGCCAGTTGTGCAGTCATATTCGCCATGACCGCCAAGTTTAAGCGTTCTTTCTGGAAATTGCTCATGATTACGAAGAATCCGCCGTTTTCCATGCCGATCAGGTTGCTTTTCGGCACCTTCACATCCTGGAAGAACAGCTCGGCGGTGTCACTGGCCCACCAACCCATTTTTTTCAACGGCTGGCCAACCGTGAAGCCGGGCATGCCTTTTTCAATCAGCACCAGGCTGACGCCGCCAAAGCCTTCTCCGCCGGTGCGGACAGCCACAGTGTAGTAGTCAGCGCGGACACCGGAAGTGATGAAGGTCTTGCTGCCATTCACGAGATAGTGGTCGCCCATGTCGACCGCGCGCGTTTTCAGGTTGGCCACGTCGGAGCCGCCGGAGGGTTCGGTAATGGCCAGCGCCATGATCTTTTCACCGCTGATGACGGAGGCGGCAATCCGTTCCTTCATCTCGGCGCTGCCCCAGTTTTCGACCGGCGGCAGACCGATATCCAGCGAACCGAGGCTGGCCACCAGACCGCCGGAACCGGCGCGCATCAGCTCTTCGCTGGCGGCGATTTTCATGAAGATGTCCGGCCCGGAACCGCCGAATTCCTCCGGATGGTCAATCCCCAGCAGCCCGGCCTCACCGGCCTTCAGATACAGCTCACGCGGAAACGTGCCGGCTTCTTCCCATTCATTGATGAATGGCTTGATGTGCTGGTCGACGAATTTGCGGGCGGTCAGGCGGACCTGGTTGTGGGTTTCGTTGAAATAGGGGGTATACAGGGCCATGAGCGGCATCTCCTCGGATCATTCCGAGCCGAGTCTGCCACGATTGCAAAGGCTAACCAAGCGATTGGTAGGTATTTATTGGACAGTTGTCCGGGAACCACAATTCAAACGGGCTGAAGAGCCCATCCTTCCGGCCAGAACGGCCGGAAGGACCGTGAAATAATCAGCCCAGACGCTTCAAACCCACGCCCAGCGCCTGACCCAACACAAACTTCAACACCGGCCCTACGCCCGGCAGCGAATCGAATTCAATCACCCACTGCACCCGCGACCCCTTGCCCGTCGCACTGAAATCCAGACGGCCATGATGATTGCGGATCGGGTAACCTCCCTTGGAAATCACATAATCAATCGAACTGTTCGGCGTCACCGCCACCACGGTTTCGTCCACGGCCAAGGGATGGAACAGCCCCATGCGGCGGGTGGAGCCCACGCCGTTGACATCGCCCAGCCCGTCCTGAATGCGCTTCACCGGAATGCCGAAGACCTTCTTCAGGTTATTGTGATCCGCCAGTTCGGCAAAAATGGCTTCCACCGGACGTGAAAACTCGCGAACCACCACTACTTTCTGCTGCGCCATGACCGGACTCCTGGCTAATCGGGAAAAAGATAGTACGAACGTACCAAGGACTGCGATATTTATCGCTGCGGCTGAAGCTGTCAATGGCCGGAGAGGTCAAAACGGAATGATTGTTCAGATTTGCTGACGTTGCGACAGCGCGCGCGCCAGCGTATGGCTGTCCACGCCGTCCAGCTCCCCGCCCATCGGCACGCCGTGCGCGATGCGACTGACCTGCAACCCGGACTCACGACAGGATTCCCGGATGTAATGCGCCGTGGCTTCCCCTTCCACCGTGGCGTTGGTGGCCAGAATCAGCTCACGCACTTCCCCACGGTCCAGTCGCGCCATCAGGTCGGGAATGCCCAATTCGCGGGGGCCAATGCCGTCCAGCGGCGACAGATGTCCCGCCAACACGAAATACAGCCCCCGATAGCCGCCGCTCTGTTCCACCGCCAACACATCCGCCGGGGACTCGACCACGCACAACTGGCTTCGGTCACGAGCCGGATTGGTGCACAGGCGGCAAACCGGTTCCTCGGTCAGCGTGCGGCATTCCTGACAATGGCCGATTTCCGTCATCGCCTGCAATAAGACGTCGCCCAGACGCAGTCCGCCGGAACGGTTGCGCTCCAGCAGGAACAACGCCATGCGCTGCGCCGAGCGCGGCCCGACGCCGGGCAATACGCGCAGCGCCTGGATCAGCTCATTCAGCAGCGGGCTGAACATGCTTAGAACGGCAGCTTCATGCCGGGCGGCAGGCCCAGGCCTTGCGTGGCGCCGGCCATGCGTTCCGTGGTCAGCTGCTCCACCTTGCGTACGGCATCGTTGACGGCGGCGGCCAGCAGATCTTCCAGCATGTCCTTGTCTTCCTTCATCAATTCGGCATCAATGGCCACGCGCTTGACGTCATGCTTGCCGGTCATGGTGACCTTGACCAGACCGGCGCCGGACTCACCGGTGACTTCGGTACGGGCCAGCTCTTCCTGAGCCTGCGCCATCTTCTTCTGCACCTGTTCCTGCATTTTCTGGGCTTGCTGCATCAACTGATTGATATTCATCGCTTTTCTCCAACAATCAAGGTTTCATCCAGTAATTCGGCATCAAAGGCCTGCATCAGCGCCTGCACCACACCGTCCGCCAGAAAGGCGGCCTTGGCGTCGGCGCGCTCCACCCGCTGCCGCTCCTGCTCGATTTCCAGCGGCGTCATGCCCGACGGCTCGCGACTTTCGCGGCGCAGACGCATGTCAGGAAAATCCTGCTGCAAGCGGGCCAGCAAGGTATCGAGGGCGCGGTTGGCCATGATCTCGTGCCGGGGGGACAGCTCCATCACCGCCTCTCCGGCCTGGTCGCCGGTCACCAGCACGTGCCGGGCCAAATTCAGGGCCATGCCACTCAGGTCGCTGGCCAGCACCCAGCGCGACCAGCGCTCCGGCGACCA
>DASUIM010000491.1:0-4644 GCA_036279775.1 Fluviicoccus sp.
CCGGTAGCACCCGGTTCCTTGGTGCGATCCAGCACCGCCAGCGCGGTGGCGGTGGAGGGGAGGGTATCCAGGAAGTGCTGTACGGAGAAAGGCCGGTACAACCGGACCCGCAGCACACCCACTTTCTCGCCGCGCGCCAGCAGCCAGTCCACGGTTTCATGGGCGGTTTCCGCGCCGGAACCCATCAGCACCAGCACCCGCTCCGCCTCGGGATGACCATGGTAGTCAAACAGCCGGTAACGCCGCCCGGTGATGCCGGCAAAGCGCTCCATGACGGCGTCCACTTTCTCAGGGCAGGCGCGATACCACGGCTCGGCGGCTTCACGGGCCTGAAAGAAGGCATCCGGGTTTTGCGCCGTGCCGCGCAGCACCGGCCGGTCAGGGGTCAGCGCCCGCTCGCGATGGGCCTGGACGGCGGCGGGGTTTATCAGCGCGCGCAGGTCTTCGTCCGCCAGCGTGCGGATTTTCTGCAGCTCATGCGAGGTGCGGAAACCGTCGAAGAAGTGCAGGAACGGGATGCGGGACTCCAGCGTGGCGGCATGGGCGATGGCGGCCAGGTCCTGCGCCTCTTGCGGGGACCCGGACGCGAGCAACGCAAAGCCGGTGGGGCGCATCGCCATGACATCCGAGTGGTCGCCAAAAATGGACAAGGCATGCGTGGCGACGCTGCGTGCGGCCACATGCAGGCAGAACGATGTCAGCTCCCCGGCAATCTTGTACAGGTTGGGCATCATCAGCAGCAGGCCTTGCGAGGCCGTGAAGGTTGTGGTCAACGCTCCGGCTTGCAAAGCCCCGTGCACAGCCCCGGCCGCGCCCCCTTCCGACTGCATCTCGATGACGGTTGGCGTTTGCCCCCACAGGTTCGGCCGCTGTCCCGCCGACCAGTCGTCGGCGTGCTCGCCCATGGCCGAGGCCGGGGTAATCGGGTAGATGGCGATGGCTTCGCTCAGCCGGTAGGCGACCGAGGCGACGGCTTCATTGGCGTCCAGGGTGGCGTGTCGGCCTGTCGTCATGGAGGAATGCCCTCGTGTTCTTATGGGTATTCCTTACTATAGCGCCAGACCGCTGGGTAATGGCGGCGAATTCCGTGTCTTGTGGGTGTCATTTCGCCAGACTAGACTGCTTATCCAAAGAACCCGAGGAAACCGGCATGAAGGCACAAAGCGAAGAATGCAATGTTTCAGGACTGTCAGGCTGGCTGGCGCTGCCGGTCTGGCTGGCGTTGTTCGGCATGGCGGTCTGGCATCTGGTGGATGCACCGGCAGGCGGACAGGGCGGACTTTCGCTGACCGCCATCATCGCCATCCCGCTGCTGATGTTCATAGCCAAGGGCTTCAATATCCTGCAACCGAACCAGGCGGCCCTGTTCACCTTTTTCGGCCAGTATGCGGGCACCATGAAGGAATCGGGATTCTTCTGGGTGAATCCGTTCTATGCCGGGCAGCGCATCTCGCTGCGCGTCCATAACCTGACGACGCCGACGCTGAAGGTCAACGACCGCGCCGGTAATCCGGTGGAAGTCGCCGCCGTGGTGGTCTGGCGGGTGGCGGACACGGCGCGGGCATTGTTCGATGTCGAGGATTACGGCACCTACGTGGTGATCCAGAGCGAATCCGCTGTCCGCGCCGTGGTCAGTTCGCGCTGGTACGACGGCGACACCCACGGCCTGAACTCCCTGCGCGGCGACATGGATGCCGTGGCGCGCCTGCTGGCCGAAACCATCCAGGACCACGTACTGCTGGCGGGGATCGAGATCGTCGAGGCCCGCATCGCCCATCTGGCCTATGCCCCGGAAATCGCCAGCGCCATGCTGCGCCGCCAGCAGGCGGAAGCGGTCGTGGCGGCGCGCGGCCGCATTGTGGAAGGTGCGGTCAGCATGGTGAAGATGGGCATTGAACAGCTGGAAGCCGAAGGGGTGGTCAAGCTGGGCGATGCCGACCGCGTCAAGCTGGTGGTCAACCTGATGACCGTGCTGGTTTCCGACAATGAAACCCAGCCCGTGCTCAACGTCGGCAAGGACTGAGCGAGGCGGTTGTCAGGCGTGCTTGCCGAAGGCCTCGAGAATCCGGCGCCCCATGCTCTGCGCCAGCACGCCCTCGCTGAAGAACACCGTACCCAGCCCTTCCTGCTCCAGCATGTGCGCCTCTTCTTCGCTATGGGTGCGTAACAGCACCTGTACGCCGGGGTTCAGCTGACGGGCAATCTCCACCATCTGCCGGGCGTGAAAGCTGTCCGGCGTGGCGATAACCAGCAGCCCGGCGCGATGGATGTGCGCCTGGATCAGCACCTCCGCCTCGGACGCATCGCCGGAAACCGCCGGGATGTCGCGTGACCTGAGCAACTCGACCAGTTCCCGGTTCTGCTCGGCAACTACATAGGGAATGCCGGCCGTCTCCAGCTGGGCGGCAATACGGCGGCCGACCCGGCCGTAGCCCACCAGCACCACTTGCCCGGTCAGGCGCTCCTGGTCAACCGACATTGGCAGCTGCGCCAGCGGGTCATCGCGGCGCTCCAGTCGCCGCGCCAGATCGGAGCGTCCGCGAATCCAGGCCAGCGCCGGTTCGACCGAGGCGAAAAGCAGCGAATTCAGCGCGATGGAAATGAGCGAACCCGCCAGGATCAGGCTGTTGGCTTCCACCGAGAGCAAGCCCAGCGCCATGCCCAACCCGGCCAGAATGAACGAGAACTCGCCAATCTGTGCCAGGCTCGCCCCCACGGTCAGCGCCGTGTTCAACGGATAGCGGAACAGCAGCACCAGCGCCATCGCCGCCAGCGTCTTGCCCAGCATGATGATCAGGACTACGGCCAGCACCTTCAGCGGTGCATCCACCAGCACCCGGGGGTCGAACAGCATGCCCACCGAAACAAAGAACAGCACCGAAAAGGCATCCCGCAAGGGCAGGGACTCGTCGGCGGCGCGATGGCTGTATTCCGACTCGCGCATCATCATCCCGGCAAAGAACGCGCCCAGCGCAAAGGAAACATCAAAGAGCTTGGCGGAGCCGTAGGCCACGCCCAGCGCCGTGGCGATGACGCACAGCGTGAAGAGCTCGCGGGAACCGGTGCGGGCCACCAGCCACAGCAGCCGGGGAAACAGGCGCTTGCCGACGACCAGCATGAAAGCGATGAACGCGCCAATCTTCCCCAGCGTCACCAGCAGCGTCTGCAGCATGTTTCCGCCCGCATCCTCCTGTCCTGGCAAAGGATGTCCGCCCAGCAATCCGGCCAGCGGCGGCAACAGCACCAGCGCAAGCACCATCACCAGGTCTTCCACCACCAGCCAGCCGACGGCGATCCGGCCGTTGATGCTGTCCAGCAACCCGCGATCCTCCAGGGCCCGCAGCAAGACCACCGTGCTGGCGACCGACAGCGCCAGCCCGAAAACCAGGGCCTGCCCGAACGGCCAGCCCCAGAGCAGCCCGGTCAGACCGCCAAGGGCGGTAGCGGCGGCGATCTGGACAATGGCGCCCGGCACCGCAATTCGTCGCACCGCCATCAGGTCCGCCAGGGAGAAGTGCAGGCCCACGCCGAACATCAGCAGCATCACGCCGATTTCCGCCAGCTGGCCCGCCAGCCCGACATTGGCGACAAACCCCGGCGTCGCCGGGCCGATCGCCACGCCTGCCAGCAGGTAACCCACCAGCGGCGGCATTTTCAGACGGGAAACCAGATAGCCGAGGACCAGCGCCAGCGCTAGGCCGACGGCGATCATCGAGATCAGGCTGATATCGTGAGGCATAGAGGGTGAAGTCCTGTTTTCAAATGCAAGATTGGAATCGCGAATGCGTCCAGACAATATAGATAAAGCCGGAAATGCCGCGTAGACGCGCTTTGTAATTGCGCTTTACAGGCCATGCGTGAACCGTAACTGGCGCTTTCACCCGTTACGGTGTAATTTCGTGGTCTTTTTTGCGCCCACTCTAATTTCAGGATAAAAACATGAAGCGTCAGTTCAAGCTCGCCGGAGTCGCCATTGCCGTGGCGGCGGCACTCGCCGCCTGCAACAAGTCAGACGAAGCCAAGACTCCCAAGCTGGAAACCGAGGATGCCAAGGCGGCCTACAGCATTGGTTACATGACCGGAAAATCCCTCGAAGGGCAGATTCCGAAGCTGGATCTGGACAATTACGCCGCCGGCCTGCGCGATGCCTATGCCAAGAAGCCGGGCGCCCTCAATGCTGAACAGATGAAGGCGACCCTGATGGCCTTCGAGGTCCGCATGAAGGCCGAGGCCGAGGAGCGGATGAAGAAGGCTTCCAGTGAAAACATAGCCAAGGGCGAAAAATTCCTGGCCGAGAACGCCAAGAAGACCGGAGTGAAGACCACGGCTTCCGGCCTGCAGTACGAAGTGCTGACCGAAGGCAAGGGGCCCAAGCCGCTGGCCACCGATCAGGTCAAGGTTCACTATGAAGGCAAGCTGCTGGACGGTACCGTGTTCGACAGTTCGATCAAGCGCGGCGAGCCGGTCACCTTCCCGCTGAACCAGGTGATCCCGGGCTGGACCGAGGGCGTGCAGTTGATGCCGGTCGGCTCCAAGTACCGCCTGACCATTCCCGCCAAGCTGGGCTACGGTGAAAACGGCAGCGGCCCGATTCCGCCCAACTCCGTGCTGGTGTTTGAAGTGGAACTGCTGGATATCGTCAAG
>DASUIM010000492.1:0-3438 GCA_036279775.1 Fluviicoccus sp.
TTCAGGCGTTCCTCATCCGTATAAGGGGTGTATTGCCCACCGTTCATGCCGCACCTCCAACCCGTTCGCCCGTGACCCAACGCCATTTGTCGGTTAATTCCCGAACAATAATGAAAATACTTCATAAATGAAATTTATTCAAATATAGTTCGCCCACGCCGCCAAACCCTTGACGGCGATCAAGAACGGGCGCGTGGTCACGCCCGATAGTATTTATTGCGGACGGCGGGGGCTGAACATGAAAAGCAGGCGGATCAAGCGGTTACTGGGGATGCTGGCACTATGCGCGGTGTCCGTGTCTCATGCTGCTGACGAAGCGGACCCTGAGTTTGCGGAGCTTCAGGATCAGGGGGCGAATGAATGGCGGCTCATGAAATCGGACAAGCGGCATGGCGTCACAACATACTACAAACGCGAAGACCACAAGGTCTTCCGCTCCTTCAAGGTCGAAGCCGAATTCGACCAGCCGCTGGATGTCTCGGCCTGCCAGCTGCTGCATGCGGAGAACTACCCCCGCTGGTTCATGAATGCGGCGGAAAGCAAGCTGTTGCGGCGTATCTCGGATACCGAGTTTTACCTGTATCTCCGCTTCAAGGCCCCTTTCGGGCTGCCGGACCGCGATATCCCGCTGCATGTGGAACTGACGCCTTACTCGGCCAGGCGCGGTGCGCTGACCATCCGCTTCACGGGCGTGCCGGACCAGATCCCCGCCAAGCCGCCGCTGCTGCGCTTGCCGGCCTGGGAAGTGGTGACGCGGCTCAGTCCCTTGGCGAACGGTCGCAGTGCGGAAGTGACCGAGGGTTATGTCGAGCCGGGGGGAACCACCATTCCGGCCTGGCTGGTCAATTACTTCCAGCGGCAGATGCCTTACGCGAACACCCTGGCGCGGGGGCGCGACATGGTCCGCTATGCGAAGGCGGATGAACGGTGTCCGTACCGGATCCGGGAGAAGGAGTGAAGCAAACGCGCCATGATCCGTTGCGGATCATGGCGCACGGAACCGCGATTTCCGATCAACCCTCCCCCCACTCCACCGCAAACGCATACCCGCCCAACACCTCGCGCAGCTTCGCCGTCTCACCCCGAACAACCACCCGCGCCACCAGCCCGCGCTTGCTGTCCTGGAACACCTCCAGCCCGGCGGGCTGTATGCCCAGCGCCTCGCACTCGCGGCGGATGACGCCCTCAATCTCGCGCATCTGCAGGGTCGGCTTGAAAATCTTGCCCACCGCCGTCACCGGCATGGCGTCGAGGAAGCGGATCGACTTCGGCAGCGCGGCGCGCTCGGCGATGCGCTCCGTCAGGAACGCCAGCAATTCCGTCTCACTGGCCTGCTGTCCCGGCTTCAACTGCACATAGGCCACCGGCAGTTCCCCGGCGTAGGGATCGGGCATGCCCACTGCCGCCGCCATCGCCACCGCCGGGTGCGCGTGCAGCGGCTCCTCGATCATTTTCGGGTCGATGTTGTGGCCGCCGCGGATGATCAGCTCCTTCTTGCGGCCGGTCAGCCAGAAATAGCCGTCGCTGTCCTGACGGCCCAGATCGCCGGTATTCAGCCAGGACTCGCCGCCAATCTCCACCCACAGCCCCCGGTTGTGCAGCGGATTCAGGTAGCCCGCGAACACGTTCGGCCCCCGGATCACCAGCACCCCGACTTCATCCGTCGCGGCGTCGCGCGCGTACCGTCCGTCCTCGTCCAGCACCACCGCCTTCATCGCCTGCCACGGGAGCGGCAGGCCGATGGAACCGATGCGCGACTCGCCGTGCGGCGGGTTGATCGACGACACGCAGGCGCCTTCCGTCAGGCCGTAGCCTTCCAGGATGCGCACGCCGGTGGAAGCCTCGAAAGCGCGGAACAGTTCCACCGGCATCGGCGCGGCGCCGCAGATGGCGAATTCCAGCGAACTGATGTCGAGGCGGTGATGCGGCTGCAGCAACAGCGCGGCGTACAGCGTCGGCACCCCGGAGAACAGGTTGATGCGGTAATGGGCGACAATCTCCCAGAAGCGCGGAATCAGGTTCTTGCCGCGATAGCCCTGCGGCGTGCCAAGCACGACATGGTCGCCGCGCATCCAGCTCATCAGGCCGGTGACCAGCTGGCCGTTGACGTGGAACAGCGGCAGGCCGCAGAAAATGGTGCGGGTGCGCTCACCGCCCTCGCCCTCCATCACCCGGTTCACCGCCCAGGCGTCAAACACCTCGCTGCCGTGCGTGCGCACCGCGATCTTGGGCAGGCCGGTCGTGCCGCCGGTGCAGAAATAGGAAGACGGCTCCTCCGCCCGGATCACGCGGGCGCTGAGCAGGCGGTCGGCGGGCTGACGCTTCATCAGGCTGCCCAGATCCACGATGGTCAGGTTGCGGACGCTGTGCCGCTCGTGCATCGCCAGATAGCGCAGCACCGGCCCCTTTACCCCGGCATACGGCGCCATGTTCACCCAGACCACGGTGCGCACGTCCGGCATGTGACGCAGCTGTTCCTTCAACTTTGGCCACAGATCGACGCCGGGCGTCGGGGCCACCGTCACCAGCACCTTGGCGCGGGCGGTGCGCACCAGCTCGGCAATCTGCGGGCCTTCCAGCAGCGGATTCACCGCCATGGCGATCCCGGCCGCCTCGCCGCCCCAGATGGTGAAATGCGTTTCCGGCAGGTTCGGCAGCACGAAGGCCACCACGTCGTCCTTGGTCACGCCCAGCGCATGGAAGGCGTTGGCGGCGCGAGTGATGTCGGCGAACAGCTCACCGTAGGTCCAGCGGTGCGCACGGGTGTAACGGTCGGCGTCGAGGAAGAAGGTCAATGCCTTGGCGGACGGCGTGCGCCGCGCCGCTTCGCGCAGGGCGTCGTAGGTGCTGGCGGGCAGCGCGGCCGGGTCCAGCGCTTGCGCTTCCAGCGTACGGATGTCGTCGAGTCGGCGAATGGTCATGACCGGCTTACCTCCGTCCGGCCAGCAGGGCCAGGCTTTCAACCACCAAACCGTCAATGACCTCGGCCGGTCCGTCATGGACAATGACGCGGTCCGGGCGCACCACCGCCACCCAGCCGACCGGGGCCATCTCGGGCACCAGTTGCCCGGTGATATCTTCCCAACCCGACGCCCCTGCCTGCCCGCGATGGCGGAGATGCAGGCATGCTCCGCCAGCATCCTCCCAGGCGGCGCGTTGCGCCGGGCTCAGCGCCCGCGACGGATCGACCCCGAAACCGATCAGTGTCCATTGCTCGCCCATCACATCGTCGCTCCAGAGCCCGCGACCGTCCGCCGCCCGAAGCCAGGCTTGCGGCAGGTGGTTGCCCCGGTCCAACCGGGCCTGACGGCCGCGCGCCATGAACAGTCCTTCCTTGAAACGGTTGCGCGGCTTGATCTTCAGCTCGTCGAACAGCGGCCGCACCGGCGGCAGGCGGCGCAGGTTCTTCACCAGCTGCGAGGACAGGGCCCCGGCCGC
>DASUIM010000493.1:0-1116 GCA_036279775.1 Fluviicoccus sp.
AGGTGGATGGCATGATGACGATGTTCAACCCGCCGCACCCGGCGGAATCCCTGCGGGAGGATGTCCTGCCTGCTCTGGGGCTGAGTGTGACCGAGGCCGCCCGTCAGTTGGGAGTCAGTCGTGTGACCTTGTCGCGCCTGCTGAATGCAAAAGCGGGGGTAACCCCGGAGATGGCCCTGCGCATCGAGGCCTGGCTGGGCATGGAGCGTGGCGGGGATGCGCGGGTGTGGTTGAGGATGCAGGCGGATTATGATCTGTGGCAGGCGCAGCAGAAGGTGGCGGCCATCCCCTTGAATGTGATTCCGCTGGCGCGGGCGGCCTGAATATCTGGCCTCCATTGACAAGCCGATTGTCCCCGGCGGCCCTCACGCCCCTTTTGCGCAAATCGTAACCTGTGCCCATCACCACAGAGAACCGCACAAGGTAACGCCATGACCGCCGCCGTCACCGCCATCCGCACCGCCACCCCCGCCGGGATGATCCCGGAAGTCCGCCGTCCCGATTTCGATTTTCCCGCCGACATGCCGAAATGGTGGTGGGACAACAACCCGATGAAGACGCTGCTGCTGGCGGCGCTGTCCTCCGGCTTCCCGCCCGGTGAGCGTTTCTTCATCGACTCGGTGCGTCACTACCAGGACCGCATCACCGATCCCGAGCTGCTGAAGGCCATTCGCGGCTTCATCGGCCAGGAAGCGCACCACAGCAAGGAACACAAGGCGCTGAACGGCTTCCTGGAGGAGCGCGGCATCGGCCTGGGCCGCTTGGAGCATGAAATCGCCATGTTCATGGACCGCCTGCGCAAGCTGAGCCCGGAGCGCCAGCTGGCGCATACCGTGGCGGTGGAGCACTTTACCGCCATGATGGCCGAGGAGTTCCTGCTGAAGTTCAACGCGCTGGATGAAATGGACCCGCGCATGGCCCCGATCTGGGCCTGGCACGCCATCGAGGAGGCCGAGCACAAGGCGGTGGCCTTTGATGTCTACAAGGCGGTCGGCGGCAGCGAGTTCGTGCGTGTCACCGAGATGATGGCGGTGAGCGTGCTGTTCCCGCTGTTCTCCACCATCCATCTGGTGCAGCTGATGAAGGAAGCCGGTGAACTGGGCAATGTGAAGGCCT
>DASUIM010000494.1:0-1456 GCA_036279775.1 Fluviicoccus sp.
GATTCCGGTTGTTGATGCGTACAGCCACAATGCGTGAAACCTGAACTTGGGTTAAAATAACCGCTCTTTTTATCAAGTTTCGAGCTTTTGCGCCATGCCTTTGTCCATTACCGAGAAAAAACGCTTCCGCCAGATCGGCCACCAACTGAACCCCGTCGTCTTGCTGGGGGGCCAGGGTCTGTCTGAAGCCGTGCTGGCGGAAATCGAACGCGCCCTGGAAGACCACGAGCTGATCAAGGTCCGCGTCGGTGGCGAGGACCGTGAGGCCCGCCGCGAAGTGATTGACGCCATCGCCGCCCAAACCCACAGCGAAGCCGTGCAGATCATCGGCAAGATCGTGCTGCTGTACCGCGCCGCCAAGAAGCCCCACCCCAAGCTGTCAAACCTGCTGCGCCACACTGCCGGCTGATCCGGCCAACCGTCCGGCGGGGCATTGACAGCCCGGCCGGGCTGAACGATAAACAGGCTGTTTCCCTTCATAATCCACAAGAACAACCCGGGACGCCGACGACATGCTCCGCCACTGCCTGCTGATCCTGGCCCTGTGCCTGACGGCGACCGCCGCCCCGGCGCAAACGGGGGAAAAAAGCGATCTGGAATCCCTGCGCAACCGGCTGAGCAATGAATGGCTGCTGGTGAAAAACGACCGTCTGCGCCAGATCAAGACCTTCGCCCGCCACGAGGACGGCAAGCGCTACCGCTCGTTCAAGGTGGAGGCGATGCTGGACACGCACATGGAACCGCTGGCGCGGGTGCTGCTGGATTTTGACAACTACACCCGCTGGTTCTGGAAAACCCTGGAGTCACGCCTGCTGCGCAAGGATTCGGCGACAGATTACCTCGTCTACATGATGCATGATGCCCCCTACGGACTGCCCGACCGCGACACCATCCTGCGTGCGGTGATCGAGCCGCAGGTCAAGGGACACCCGCACGTGCTGCTGCGGATCAGCGCCGAGCCGGAGCTGTTGCCGCCGAAACCGCCGCTGGTAAGGGTTGTGGCCGAGGAAATGACCATCCGTTTCCTGCCGGTCTCCGACCGGCAGGTGCAAATGGAGGCGGAAGGTTACTTTGACCCGGGCGGGGTCATTCCGCCCTGGGCCGCGAACCTGGTACAACGCACCGCGCCCTACGCGGTAGTGGTGGCCATGCAGCAGCGCACCGAGCTGCCGGAATACCGGCAGGCAACCACGCCCCTGCCCTTCCCTGTTTACAACTGGAACGAACTGCCCTGATGACCGCCCCGTCCGGACGGGCAGGCGGATCACCATTCGGGTGCGCGCGCACCCGAATGGTGCGGCAATTTCCCCGATAACGACACATTCCCGTCAGAATGGCATGGCACAACTCTTGCTCCGGTGGCAGGACCTGCCACGTTTTCCGCAGACGGGAGCCTGCCGTGTCCATCCATGTCGCCCTGAATCATGTCACGCATTACCGCTATGACCGCGCCATC
>DASUIM010000495.1:0-2398 GCA_036279775.1 Fluviicoccus sp.
TCCGGGCGAACGTTATCTGGCCAATGTGCTGAACGTGCGCCGGGTTACCAGCAGACCAGTCAGTTAACTCCCATACCATGAGGCTGATATGCGCCAATGGAACAGCTGGGGTGATAGCCGGGTTTCCATGGCCATACACCCTAATGCACGCGTTTTCCTTGAAGATCTGCTGGGGCCCGGAACCCCGCTGAAAGACGCCACACTGGCCGACGTCATCGCGACCGTACCGGCCAGTCGTCTGCCTGAACATCCCCTGATTGATACCGGCGCGGAAACCCGCGTCCGCCATGCCCGCGGCCAAAGCCTGCCGGACTGGCTGGCGATGCGTTCCGGCCAATTCGGCGTGTTCCCGGACGGCGTTGCCTTTCCAACCAGCAGCGCGGAAGTCGCCGAGCTGCTGGCGCTGGCCAGGCAGCAGGACTGGACGGTCATTCCCTACGGCGGCGGCACCTCGGTGGTGGGGCACATCAATCCCTTGCCCGACGCCCGCCCGGTGCTGACCCTGTCGCTGGCGCGACTGAATCACCTGATCAACCTGGACCGCAGTTCGCAACTGGCCACCATCGGCGCCGGCGCCAGCGGCCCGCAGCTGGAAGAACTGCTGAAGCCGCACGGTTACACGCTGGGTCATTTCCCGCAATCCTTCGAGTTATCCACCTTGGGCGGCTGGATCGCCAGCCGTTCCAGCGGCCAGCAGTCATTGCAATACGGCCGTATCGAGCAACTGTTCGCGGGCGGCCGGGTGGAAACACTCAACGGCAGTCTGCTGATGCCGACGCTGCCCGCGTCCAGCGCCGGACCGGATATCCGTGAAATCATCATGGGTTCCGAGGGCCGTTTCGGTGTCATTACCGAAGCCACCGTCCGCATCAGCCGCCTGCCGGAGCGGGAAGAATTCCGCGTCTACTTCCTGCCCGATTTCGCCAGCGCCGAAGCCGCCGTGCGTGAAGTCGCCCAGCAGAAGCTGCCGCTGTCGATGCTTCGCGTCAGCAATGCCGAGGAAACCCGCACCCAGCTGATCCTGGCCGGGCACAAGGCCGCCATTGCCGGTCTGGAAAAAGTGCTGAGCTGGCGCGGCGCGGGCGAAGGCAAGTGCATGCTGACGGTCGGATTCACCGGCAGCCACGGAAAGGTGCGTTATGCCTTGCTGGAAATCAACCGCATCCTCAAGCAGTTTGACGCCGTCCCCACCGGCAAGACCCTGGGCACCCGCTGGCTGCAGAACCGCTTCAAGGCTCCCTATCTGCGCGAGGCGCTGTGGAAGCTGGGTTATGCCGTTGATACGCTGGAAACCGCGATTGACTGGCCCAAGGTCACATCGTACACCCGGGATGTGGAACAGGCGCTGCGCGACGGTTTGGCCGACAGCCGCGAAACCGTGCTGGCGTTCAGTCACCTGTCGCACCTGTATACCCAGGGTTCCAGCATCTACACCACCTACGTGTTCCGCGCCGGACGGACTTATGACGACACGCTGGCCCGCTGGAACAAGCTGAAGGCGGCCGCCTCGAAAGAAATCGTCCGTCATGGCGGCACCATCAGTCACCAGCACGGGGTAGGCCGCGATCACGCGCCTTATCTTCCGGCCGAAAAGGGCGAACAGGGCATGGCGGTCTTGCATGCCCTGGCCAAGCATTTCGACGCCGACAAACGCCTTAACCCCGGCAAACTGCTGATTGACTGAGATAGCGACCTGTAACATGACCGATCAACGCACGACGCTCTGGCAACAACTGCCGGAGACGGAATGGGACATCATTGTGGTCGGCGGCGGGATTACCGGCGCCGGGATCGCCCGCGAAGCCGCCCGCACCGGCAGCAAGGTTTTACTGCTGGAGCAGAAGGACTACGCCTTCGGCACGTCCAGCCGTTCCTCCAAGATGGTACATGGCGGCTTGCGCTATATCGCCATGGGTGACATCCGCCTGACCTGGCACTCGCTGGTGGAGCGTGAACGCCTGCTCAACGAGGCTCCCGGGCTGGTCGACCGCATGAGCTACTTCTTCGCCCACTATGACGGCGGCGGCATCAAATCCAACCGCTGGGCCTTCTACATCCTGCTGATGGCCTATGACTTTCTGGCAGGCATCCATGACCGTGGTTTCTTCAACACGCGCAAGTTCCTGGAGCGGGTGCCCGGTTATCGCAGCGACAAGCTGCAAGGCGCTTCGCGCTACACCGATGCCGTGACCGACGATACCCGCCTGGTGCTGCGCGTGCTGGATGAAGCCCGCCACGATGGTGCGGTCATGCTGAACTACGTCAAGGCCGAAAAGACCCTGCTCACCGGTGATCAGGTGTCCGGCCTGCAAATCCGCAACGAACTGACCGGCGAGAGCGCCCTGGTCAAGGCCAAGGTCGTGGTCAATGCCACCGGCGCGTGGGTCAACCGCATGCG
>DASUIM010000496.1:0-1733 GCA_036279775.1 Fluviicoccus sp.
CGCGCCCCGCGGATTGAGGTTTTCCATGAAGCGCTTGATGGCCCCGCCCTTGCCCGCCGCGTCGCGGCCTTCGAACAGGATCACCACCCGCTGCCCGGTATCCTTCACCCAGGCCTGCAACTTCAGCAATTCCACCTGCAGGCGGTATTTCTGCTTCTCGTAGTTCTTGCGCAGCATCAGGTTGCGGTAGGGGTAGCGGCCTTCGCGCCAGTCGGAGATCAGCTCGTCGTCGGGGGTGGCGGGCAGGCGCGCCGTCTCGCCGTCGGCGGGCGTCAGCAGCGAGCGCAGCTCGGCGGCCTCGTCGGCGGAGGCTCCGGCCAGCAGCGACTTCAGTGTTTCGATCATGGCCGGGGCGGTCTGCCCGGCGCTGTCGGCCAGGATGTCCTTCAGCGCCTCGCGCTGGCTGGTCAGCGAGGCGTCCACGGCTTCGCTGACCACGTGGCGTTCAATGGTGGCGGGCGCTGTGCCGGGGATGGTGTCGCCGGTGCGGGCGCGGCGGGCGCGGGGCTTGGCAACGGGTTGGGCGGATTCGGTCGGGGTGGCGATGAAGGGGGTGTTTTCCATAAGGGTTGGTCACCTGCGGGTATGGGTGGAGGGTCAGGGATTTTCGGGGTAATCCTCAAATCATAGACCTGTATTTCCCGTATTAAAAGTAGGGGAATGGGCACGGGGCAAATCCCGGATGGATGTAGGGTCATCTGTGAATCGAGTCACAAAAAAGCCCGAAATTCCTTTACCGCCGGAGTCGCCGCCGTTGATCATTGGCGCCGCATCGGGAATCCACATCCACACCAAAAAGGACGCTCCATCATGGAAACCAACAACCCCTATCAATCCACCTCCGCTGTCGCCGCCCAGACGGCTCCCAGCACGTATATTCCCAACGTGTTTTCCTTCAGCGGACGTATCGGCCGCCTGCGCTACCTGGCCTACACCATGGCGATCATGCTGGTGTTCATTCCCCTGGCCATGCTGGGGGTCATACTGGGCGAAGCCACCTCGCAAATCATCGGGATGACATTGATGGGGGTAGCCATGGTGGGCTACATCGCCCTGTTCTGGGCCATGATTGTCCGTCGCCTGAACGACCTGGGCCGCACCGGCTGGATGAGCCTCCTGGTTGCCGTGCCGGTGATCAATGTGCTGATGTGGTTCTATCTGCTGCTGGTGCCGGGAACGGACGTTGAGAACGAGTACGGCCCGGCCCCGGCTCCCAATGGCAATTTTGTCGTGCTGGGTGTGCTGTTCATGCCCTTGCTGATGGGGGTTGGCCTGCTGAACCTGCCCGGCCTGAAGAGGCCGCAACCGGCCGTGGCGCCCGAGACCCTGACGGAGCAGGCCGCTCCGGTGACGACGGCCAGTGAGGCCATGCCGAAAGCGGAAATGGCCGCTCCGACCGCACCTGAAATGGCCGCCCCGGCCGAAGCGCCGTCTGCCGAAGCCGCTCCGTCCGCCTATGCCCCGTCCGACAGCTATGATTCCGGCCAGCAGGACGAAACCGTGCCTTCCGAGCCGGGCACGGAAGAAAACTGATGCCTGACCGGGGAAGACCGGGGCCTGCTCCCTGACTTCCCCGGCCGGTTCCCGCCGTACGCCCCTTACAACGACAGCCCGCCGCCGATCCTGGCCAGCAACTTTTCGCCCATGCCCTTCACCCGCAGCAGATCGGCCAGCGTGGCATAGGGCCGACCGGCCACAATGGCGGTGGCCAGCCTGGCCCCGACTCCTTTCAC
>DASUIM010000497.1:0-1148 GCA_036279775.1 Fluviicoccus sp.
GTCATGGTCGCGGACGGGCGACTGGCCTTTACCGATCTGTTGTTTCCGGTATTCCTGGGCTTTGGCGGCTGGTATTTGCGCGGCGTCCGCGAACTGCTGGCGCAGCAACGCGGCTGGGAAAACGGCATGAAGCCGGACACGGCGGCGCTGCAAGCCCGTTTCAAACGCACCGGGGCGGTGCTGCCGCTGCTGATGGTCGGGCTGTTCGCCGCCGACATGCTGCTGCCGGACGATGTCATCGGCACATTGAAAAAGCTGAACGGCGTCGAACGCCCGGAAGCGCCGCCCGCGCAACTGGGCGACAACAAGTGTCCGGAAAAACCGGAGCCGATGCCGGCGGACGCCGCCCATCCCGATAGCGGCACACCCCGGCGCGACGGATGCCCCGAACCGGCGCGCGGGCGCTGACCGCTTAGCGGCGCTCGTCCGCCAGCGAAATGCCGTCGTCTTCGATGATCAGGCGCTGCTGCCGGAACAATGCCCCGATCGCCTGCTTGAAAACCTTCTTGCTGATACCGAATTCGGCATGGATGGCTTCCGGCGAGCTGTGGTCGCCCAGCGGGAGGAAACCGCCCGCCTGTTCCAGCCGCCGCAACACCAGCTCCGACGCGCCCTCCACCTTGGCATAGCCCGGCGGCGCCAGCGATACATCCAGCCGCTTGTCGCTGCGCAGGCGCTTGATGTAGCCCTCGCGGCGGTCGCCGATGCGCAGCGGCTCGAACACCTCGTCGGCATAGAGCATGCCCCAGTAGCGGTTGTTCACCACCGCCTTGAAGCCCAGGTCAGTGCGCAGCGCCACCACCAGCGACACTTTTTCCCCTGCTGCCAGCCCCTCGGCCTCGTCTTCCAGAAAATCGTTCAGCCGCGCCGAGGCGATCAGCCCCAGCCGCTCGTCTTCCAGGAGCATCACCACCGAGCGCCAGCCCGGTTCCAGCCGCTGCTGCTGCTC
Organism: Fluviicoccus sp.; assembly: GCA_036279775.1. Taxonomy (GTDB): domain Bacteria; phylum Pseudomonadota; class Gammaproteobacteria; order Pseudomonadales; family Moraxellaceae; genus Fluviicoccus. Next base: position 950 of record DASUIM010000497.1, read on the forward strand.
GGCGCGCGGCATGAATACCGCCTCCTCCACGCCCAGATCCAGCCATACCCCCTGGCGACCGGCTTCCAGCGTCGTCAGGCTGGCCACCTCGTTGACCAGGGCCAACGGGGTGCGCACTGACGCCGCGGGATAGCCGTCCTCCCCGGTATAGACAAACACCCGCACGGTCTCGCCGGCGCCCGGCAACGGCGACAGCCCG
>DASUIM010000498.1:0-2452 GCA_036279775.1 Fluviicoccus sp.
GCCGACGTAGTAAATGAACTTGCCCTTCAGATCAACCGGCAGTTCTTCACCCTTGGCGATCATGTCGACCATGCGCTTGTGGGCGGCATCGCGGCCGGTGAGGATGGTGCCGTTCAGCAACAGCGTCTCGCCGGTCTTCCATGACTTTATTTCGTCATGGGTAATGGTGTCGAGGTTGACGCGACGGGCCTTGGAGGCATCCCAAGTGACGCGCGGCCAGTCTTCCAGCTTCGGCACCTCAAGATCGGCGGGACCGGAACCGTCCAGTTCGAAATGCACATGACGGGTGGCGGCGCAGTTCGGGATCATCGCCACCGGCAGCGAGGCCGCATGGGTCGGGTAGTCCAGAATCTTCACATCCACCACGGTGGTCAGGCCGCCCAGGCCCTGCGCACCTATACCCAGCGCGTTCACCTTCTCGAACAGTTCCAGGCGCAGCTCTTCCACACGGTTTTGCGGGCCGCGCGCCTGCAGTTCATGAATATCGACCGGGTCCATCAGCGACTCCTTGGCCAGCAGCATCGCCTTTTCAGCCGTACCGCCGATGCCGATACCGAGCATGCCGGGCGGACACCAGCCCGCACCCATCGTCGGTACGGTCTTCAGCACCCAGTCGACAATGGAGTCGGACGGGTTGAGCATCGCCATTTTCGACTTGTTCTCGGAGCCGCCGCCCTTGGCCGCGATCTGGATGTCGACGGTATCGCCCGGTACGATGCTGTAATGAATGACAGCCGGCGTGTTGTCCTTGGTGTTCTGGCGCTTGCCGGCGGGGTCGCGCAAAATCGAGGCGCGCAGCACGTTGTCCGGGTTCAGGTAGGCACGGCGTACGCCTTCATTGATCATGTCATCCAGCGACATCGTCGATTCCCACGTCACATTCATCCCCACCTTCACGAACACGGTCACGATGCCGGTGTCCTGACAAATCGGGCGATGGCCTTCGGCGCACATGCGGGAATTGATCAGGATCTGCGCCATCGCATCCTTGGCGGCCTGGTTTTCCTCGCGCTCGTAAGCTTCGTTCACCGCCTGGATGAAGTCCAGCGGGTGATAGTAGGAAATATATTGCAGGGCATCGGCAACACTCTGGATGAGGTCGTCTTGCTTGATCACGGTCATCGTGGGGCTCCGGAAACCCTTTCCCGCAAGAAAGGGTGAGTGAGGGAAATCGTGGCGGAATTATACCTAATCCACGGACAAAATCTGTCCCAGCGTCTGGTTCAGTTCCTGTCCGGTCAGTTCATGCACGCGCAGCAGGTGCGGCGCCAGCTCCCGCGCCCAGTTATCATCGGCGTGCAGGGTTTTCAGGTCTTCGGGACGCGGTAGATGCCACGGCAGTTGCTGGTAGAAATCCCAGAAACTGATGCGGTCCAGATTGCGCGCCAGCACGTAATTGCCGTTCTCGGTCTTCTTGATGTAATTGAGGTTCTGCAACAGGTTGGCCATGTCCGTCCAGGTTTCCACTTCATAGCGTCCCAGAATCGACATCGCCTCGATATCGGACACGGAATGCCCGTCCTTCTGCCGCCGCAGGAACAGTTGCAGGATATCCAGCATCGCCAGCACCGGATGGCGGTTACTATAGTGTTGTTCCTTGTACAGCGTCAGCGCCCGGCTGACTTCCACACCCAGCAATACAATCATCCACGAGACATAGATCCAGATCAGGAAGATCGGGAACGCCGCGAACGCGCCGTAGACCAGCTTGTAGGACGAAAAATTGGTGACGAACAGGCCGAAGGTACGCTTGGCCGCTTCGAACAACACTGCTGCAAACACACCGGCGGCGAATCCTGACTTCACCGGCACCTTGCAGTTCGGCACGGTCACATACAGCAGCGTGAACGCCAGCGAAGTGAAGATGAAAGGCATGATCTGCAAACCGGGAATCACCGTTTCCACCAATTCCCCGGCATTGTTCATGAAGCGCAGTGACGTCAGGTAGGAAGAGACGGTAAATGCCACGCCCAGCAGCAACGGTCCCAGACTCAGCACCGCCCAGTAGCGCAGGAAACTGATCAGGTTCTGGCGCGGCTGCCGCACCTTCCAGACCTGATTGAAGGCGCGCTCGACATTCATCAGCATCAGCAACGATGTCACGAACAGCATCAGCACCCCGATGGCGGTGAGGTTGGAAGCCTGTTTGGCGAAGTCGTTGAGATAAGTCTGAATTTTCACGCCGGTGTCGGGCAGGAAATTGTTGAAGATGACGTTGGTGATTTCCTGGCTGAGCGACTGTAGCGAGGGAATGCCGGACAATACGGCGAACAGCACCGTCAGCATCGGCACGATGGCGAACAGCGTGGTATAGGTCAGTTGTGCGGCGTTACTGCGGCAATCATCATGCAGGAAGCGGCGAATAACGAATTTCGCCATGGAAAGGGAACGTTTATACAGGCGCTGCCACTGCATGTCGGTCTCGTTTTGCTAGAATCGCGTTTTTCCTTCA
>DASUIM010000499.1:0-1407 GCA_036279775.1 Fluviicoccus sp.
CCCCGGCCTGCATTCCACCCCCTCCGGCATTTCCCGCTGGCCCGATGTCGAGGCGGTCAACGCCCGCCTCAAGGCGCTGGTCAGCCAGCCGATCCGGCCGATCCGGCCCGCGCACATGGAGACGGTGCTGCGCTATTTCGAGCAACGCTGCCAGGGCTCGAAAGCGCTGGCCGACCGTGCAAAGGCGGTAATCCCCGGCGGCGTGCAGCACAACCTAGCCTTCAATTACCCCTTCCCGCTGGCCATCCGCGAAGCGCACGGCGCGACGCTGACCGATGTCGACGGCAACAGCTACCTGGACTTCCTGCAAGCAGGCGGCCCGACGCTGCTGGGCTCGAATGACCCGGTGGTGCTGGCGAAGGTGCAGGAAACCCTGCGTGACTGCGGTCCGGTTACCGGCCTGCTGCACGAATACGAGGTGAAGCTGGCCGAACTGGTCTGCCGCCATGTGCCGTCGGTGGACCAGTTCCGCATGCTCGGCTCCGGCACCGAGGCAGTGATGGCGGCGATCCGTCTGGCCCGCGCCTACACCGGCCGCAAGTTCGTGATCAAGATCGGCGGCGCGTACCACGGCTGGAGCGACCAGATGGTCTACGGCATGCGGCTGCCCGGCACCGGCCGCCTGGAGGCGATCGGCATCCCGCGCGGCGCCACGACCTACACTCAGGAAAGCTTTCCCAACAACCTGGACGCCATCCGCCTGCGCCTGCAACTGAACCGCCTGCGCGGCGGCACGGCGGCCGTCATCGTCGAACCGCTGGGCCCGGAAAGCGGCACGCGCCCGGCCACCGCCGGCTTCAACCGGCAGCTGCGCGCACTGTGCGACGAATTCGGCGTGCTGCTGATCTTCGACGAAGTGGTCAGCGGCTTCCGCACCGGCATGGCGGGCGCACAAGGCTATTTCAACGTCAAACCCGACCTGACCGTGTTCGGCAAGTGCCTGACCGGCGGCTACCCGATGGCGGGCGGCATCGGCGGCCGCAAGGACATCATGCAGCTGCTGGCGGGCGGCATCGGCGGCAATAACAGCAAGCGGGCCATGGTCGGCGGCACGCTCAGCGCCAACCCGCTGTCCTGCGTGGCGGGCTATTACGCCCTGGTGGAAATGGAAAAGCGCGAGGCGGCGGTGAAGGCCGGACGCGCCGGCGACCGCCTCTGCGACGGGCTGCAGGACATCATCGCCCGCCTGAAACTGCCCTACGTCGCCTACAACCAGGGCTCGGTGGTGCACCTGCAAACCTCCGGCGTGCTGCTGCTGAACGCACGCAACCCGCTGCACCTGCTGCGCGAGGTGAAACCGCGCAAGCACATGATGGAGGAAATGGGCGCGGCCTACATGGCGCACGGGCTGGTGACGCTGGCGGGCAGCCGCCTCTACACCAGCCTGGCCGACACCGACGACGTCAT
>DASUIM010000500.1:0-4731 GCA_036279775.1 Fluviicoccus sp.
AGCCGGCCGCATCATCGACGACCAGGAGCTGAAGGATTCGCTGGCCAACGCCAAGCCCTACCGCGAGTGGATCGACAAGATCCGCATCAAGCTGGACGAGCTGCCGGTCACCGACGAAGCCTGCGAACCGTCCGCCGTGTCCCTGCTCGACCGCCAGCAGGCCTTCGGCTACACCCAGGAAGACATCAAGTTCATCCTGGAACCGATGGCCGCCAGCGGCGAGGAAGCCACCGGCTCCATGGGCAACGACGCCGCCCTGCCGGTGCTGTCGTCCAAGCTGAAGCCGTTGTACAACTACTTCAAGCAGCTGTTCGCCCAGGTCACCAACCCGCCGATCGACCCGATCCGCGAAGAGCTGGTGATGTCGGTGGTGTCCTTCATCGGACCCAAGCCGAACCTGCTCGGCATCACCGACGTCAACCCGCCGATCCGCCTGGAAGTGGCGCAACCGGTGCTGGACTTCGGCGACATCGAGAAGATCCGCCACATCGAGAAGTACACCGGCGGCAAGTTCCGCTCGCAGGAACTGGACATCTGCTACCCGGTCGCCTGGGGCAAGGACGGCGTTGAAGCCCGTCTCGCCTCGCTGTGCGCCGAAGCCGAAGACGCCGTGCGTTCCGGCGCGAACATCCTGATCGTGTCCGACCGCCGCATGGACAGCGCCAATGTCGCCATCCCGGCGCTGCTGGCCACCTCCGCCATCCACCAGCACCTGGTGAAGAAGGGCCTGCGCACCAGCGCCGGTCTGGTCGTGGAAACCGGCTCCGCCCGCGAAGTCCACCACTTCGCGCTGCTGGGCGGCTACGGCGCGGAAGCCGTGCACCCGTACCTGGCGCTGGAGACCCTGCAATCGCTGGCCGGTGATGACGCCGCCAAGCGCGAGAAGGCCGTCTACAACTTCACCAAGGCCGTGAGCAAGGGCCTGTGCAAGGTCATGTCGAAGATGGGTATCTCCACCTACATGTCCTACACCGGCGCGCAAATCTTCGAAGCCATCGGCCTGCAAAGCGCCTTTGTCGAGAAGTACTTCACCGGCACCCCCTCCAAAATCGAAGGCATCGGCGTGTTCGACGTGGCGGAAGAAGCCATCCGCATGCACCAGGCCGCCTTCGGCGCCGACCCGGTGCTGGCCAACGCCCTCGACGCGGGCGGCGAATACGCCTTCCGTATCCGCGGTGAAGACCACCTGTGGACCCCGGACGCCATCGCCAAGCTGCAGCACTCGACCCGTTCCAACCAGTTCTCCACCTTCAAGGAGTACTCGCGGATCATCAACGACCAGTCCCAGCGCCACCTGACGCTGCGCGGCCTGTTCGCGTTCCGCAACGAGGGCATCACTCCGGTGCCGCTGGAGGAAGTCGAGTCCGCCAAGGACATCGTCAAGCGTTTCGCCACCGGCGCCATGTCGCTGGGCTCCATCTCCACCGAAGCCCACAGCACGCTGGCCATCGCCATGAACCGGATCGGCGGCAAGTCGAACACCGGTGAAGGCGGCGAAGACGCCAAGCGCTTCATCCCCGTCGCGCAGGACACACAATTGTCCGACGTGCTGGGCAAGGGCCGCATTGAACGCGACCTGACGCTGAAGGCCGGCGACAGCCTGCGTTCCGCGATCAAGCAGGTGGCTTCCGGCCGTTTCGGCGTCACCGCCGAATACCTGGTGAACGCCGACCAGATCCAGATCAAGATGGCCCAGGGCGCCAAGCCCGGCGAAGGCGGCCAGCTGCCCGGCCACAAGGTCTCCGAGTACATCGGCTTCCTGCGTCATTCCGTGCCCGGTGTCGGCCTGATCTCGCCGCCCCCGCACCATGACATCTACTCCATCGAAGATCTGGCGCAGTTGATCCATGACCTGAAGAACGCCAACCCGGCCGCTTCGGTGTCGGTGAAGCTGGTGTCCGAAGTCGGTGTCGGCACCGTCGCCGCCGGGGTCTCCAAGGCCAAGGCCGACCACGTGGTCATCGCCGGTCATGACGGCGGCACCGGCGCATCGCCGCTGTCCTCGATCAAGCACGCCGGTGCGCCGTGGGAACTCGGCCTGGCCGAAACCCAGCAGACGCTGGTGCTGAACCAGCTGCGCAGCCGTATCCGCGTGCAGGTCGACGGCCAGCTGCGCACCGGCCGCGACGTCGTCATCGGCGCGCTGCTGGGCGCCGACGAGTTCGGCTTCGCCACCGCCCCGCTGGTGGTGGAAGGCTGCATCATGATGCGCAAGTGCCACCTGAACACCTGCCCGGTGGGCGTGGCCACGCAAGACCCCGAGCTGCGCAAGCGCTTCACCGGCCAGCCGGAGCACGTGGTCAACTTCTTCTTCTTCATCGCCGAGGAAGTGCGTGAAATCATGGCCTCGCTGGGCGTGCGCCGCTTTGAAGACCTGGTCGGCCGCGCCGACCTGCTCGACACCAAGGCGGGCATCACCCACTGGAAGGCGCAGGGCCTGGACTTCTCGAAGGTCTTCTTCCAGCCGTCCGTTCCCGCCTCCGTGCCGCGCAAGCACACCGAGATCCAGGACCACGGCATCGCCAAGGCGCTGGACCACCAGTTCATTGAACTGGCCCAACCGGCCCTGCAACACGGCAAGAAGGTGACCATCGAGCTGCCGATCCGCAACGTCAACCGCACCGCCGGCACCATGCTGTCGGGCGAAGTGGCCAAGCGCTACGGCCACGCCGGTCTGCCGGATGACACCATCCACCTGAAACTGAACGGCACCGCCGGTCAGAGCTTCGGCGCGTTCCTGGCCAAGGGCATCACGCTGGAACTGGTGGGCGAAGGCAATGACTACGTCGGCAAGGGCCTGTCGGGCGGCCGCATCATCATCCGTCCGCACGCCGATTTCCGCGGCGACACCGCGAAGAACATCATCCTCGGCAACACCGTCATGTACGGCGCCACCGAAGGGGAAGGCTTCTTCACCGGCGTTGCCGGCGAGCGCTTCGCCGTCCGCAACTCCGGCGGCACCGCCGTGGTGGAAGGCGTGGGTGACCACGGCTGCGAATACATGACCGGCGGCACCGTGGTGGTGCTGGGCAACACCGGCCGCAACTTCGCGGCGGGCATGTCCGGCGGCATCGCTTATGTCTACGACGCCAGTGGCGCGTTCAAGGACCGCTGCAACCTGGCCCAGGTCGCCCTGGAAAAGGTGGTGGCCGACGCCGACGCTCCGGCCGGTGCGCCGCTGCACCGCGGCCTGAAGGACGAGGCGCAGCTGAAGGACCTGATCAGCCGTCACGCCGAATACACCGGCAGCGCCACTGCCAAGGCCATCCTGGCCAACTGGGACGAAAGCCGTGACAAGTTCGTCAAGGTGTATCCGCACGAGTACAAGCGCGCGCTGACCGAACTGGCCGCGCAGCAACAGAAAGAGGTAGCCTGAGCCATGGGTAAGCCAACCGGTTTTATCGAATTCCAGCGTCTGTCCGAAGGCTATGAAGCCGCCGACACCCGCGTGAAGCACTACAAGGAATTTGTCAGCAGCCTCTCCGACAGCGACGCCAAGACCCAGGGCGCGCGCTGCATGGACTGCGGCATTCCGTTCTGCAACAACGGCTGCCCGGTGAACAACATCATTCCGGACTGGAATGACCTTGTGTATCGCGGCAATGCCCAGCAGGCGCTGGAAGTGCTGCACTCGACCAACAACTTCCCCGATTTCACCGGCCGCATCTGCCCGGCCCCGTGTGAAACGGCCTGTACCCTCGGCATCAACGCCGAGCCGGTCGGCATCAAGTCCATCGAGCACTACATCATCGACAAGGGCTGGGAAAACGGCTGGATCAAGCCGCAACCCGCCAGCGTCAAGACCGGCAAGAAGGTCGCGGTCGTCGGTTCCGGCCCTGCCGGCCTGGCCGCCGCCCAGCAGCTGGCGCGCGCCGGCCACGACGTGACCGTGTTCGAAAAGAACGGCCACATCGGCGGCCTGCTGCGTCGCGGCATTCCGGACTTCAAGCTGGAAAAGTCCATCGTCCAGCGCCGCGTGGCGCAGATGGAAGCCGAAGGCGTGGTGTTCCGCACCAACGTGCTGGTCGGCCCGGATTCCATTCCCGCCGGCATCACCAACGACGCCAAGGAAGTGATTTCCGCCGAAACGCTGAAGTCGCAGTTTGACGCCGTGATCCTGTCGGGCGGTTCGGAAGTTCCGCGTGACCTGCCCGTTCCCGGCCGCGAGCTGGGCGGCATCCACTTCGCGCTGGAATTCCTGATTCCGCAGAACAAGGAAGTGGAAGGCGGTCCGGTCAACCCGATCAACGTCAAGGGCAAGCACGTCGTCGTCATCGGCGGCGGCGACACCGGCTCTGACTGCGTCGGCACCTCCAACCGCCACGGCGCGGCCTCCATCACCCAGTTTGAAGTGATGCCGATGCCGCCGGTGGAAGAGAACAAGCCGCTGGTGTGGCCGTACTGGCCGATCAAGCTGCGCACCTCCAGCTCGCACGACGAAGGCTGTGAGCGCGACTTCTCCGTCCTGACCAAGGGCTTTGTCAGCGATGGCAACGGCCGGGTGAAGGCGCTGCAAGGCGTTCGCCTGTCCTGGGAAGGCGGCAAGATGGCCGAGATTCCGGGCTCCGAGTTCGAGATTCCGGCCGATGCCGTGTTCCTGGCCATGGGTTTCACCAACCCGGTGGGCGGCGTGCTGGAATCGTTCGGCGTCAACAAGGATGCGCGCGGCAATGCCGCCGCCACGACGGACGGTCCGGGCTGCTACGCCACCAACGTCAAGGGCGTGTTTGC
>DASUIM010000501.1:0-13149 GCA_036279775.1 Fluviicoccus sp.
CCCCCTATCCGCCTGAACTGACGCGCGACGTCGCGAAACGCCGCACCTTCGGCATCATCTCCCACCCCGACGCGGGCAAGACCACGCTGACCGAGAAGCTGCTGCTGTTCGGCGGCGCGATCCAGCTCGCCGGCACCGTCAAGGCCCGGAAGAGCGCACGCCACGCGACCTCCGACTGGATGGAGGTGGAGAAGCAGCGCGGCATCTCGGTGACCAGCTCGGTGATGCAGTTCGAGTACCAGGATCACACCATCAACCTGCTCGACACCCCGGGCCACCAGGACTTCTCGGAAGACACCTACCGCGTGCTCACTGCCGTCGACGCGGCGGTGATGGTCATCGACGCGGCGAAGGGCGTCGAGGCGCAGACGATCAAGCTGCTCGAGGTGTGCCGGCTGCGCAACACCCCGATCATCACCTTCGTGAACAAGATGGACCGCGAGGTGCGCGAGACCTTCGACCTGCTGCAGGAGATCGAGGAGGTGCTGAAGATCGACTGCGCCCCGATCACCTGGCCGATCGGCATGGGCAAGACCTTCCGCGGCGTGTACCACCTGCTCGAGGACCGCGTGCTGCGCTTCACCGCGGGCGAGGAAAAGCGCAGCGAGGGCGAGCTCATCAAGGGCATCGCGAACGCCCAGCTCGACGAGCTGTTCCCGCTCGAAGTCGGCAAGTTGCGCGAGGATGTCGAGCTGATCCAGGGCGCATCGAGCCCGTTCTCGCTCGGCGACTTCCTCGCCGGCAAGCAGACGCCGGTGTTCTTCGGTTCCGGTATCAACAACTTCGGCGTGCAGGAGATCCTGCAGGCGCTGCTCGACTGGGCGCCGCCGCCGCAGCCGCGGGTGGCCGGCGTGAACGACGCGGACACCCGTCTGGTACAGCCGGCCGAGGCCCCCTTCACCGGCTTCGTGTTCAAGATCCAGGCGAACATGGACCCGAAACACCGCGACCGCATCGCCTTCATGCGCATCTGCTCGGGCAAGTACGAGAAGGGCATGAAGATGCGCCACGTGCGGATCAAGAAGGATCTGAAGATCGCCGACGCGCTGACCTTCTTCTCCAGCGAGCGCGAGATGCTGGAAGAGGCCTACGCCGGCGACATCATCGGCCTGCACAACCACGGCACCATCCAGATCGGCGACACCTTCACGGAAGGGGAAAACCTGCACTTTCTCGGCATTCCCCACTTCGCCCCGGAAATGTTCCGTCGTGTCCGTTTGAAAGATCCTTTGAAAAGCAAGCAATTGCAGAAGGGATTGAAGGAGTTGTCGGAGGAGGGCGCTACACAGGTTTTCATGCCCTTTATCAGTAACGACCTTATTCTCGGCGCGGTCGGTGTGTTGCAGTTCGACGTGGTGGCCTTCCGCCTGAAGGAAGAATACAAGGTCGATTGTGTCTACGAACCGGTCAATGTGGCGACGGTGCGCTGGATCGATTGTGACGACGAGAAAAAACTCGCCGAGTTCAAGAAGAAGGCGCATGATCAATTATCGGAAGATGGCGGCGGTTACCTGACCTACCTTGCGCCGTCACGGGTGAACCTGCAATTGATGCAGGAGCGGTATCCGGAGATCCAGTTCCGGCCAACCCGCGAACATTGATAACCGGGGCGCTCAGGGAGCGCCTTTTTTCCGTCTGGAGGGAAGGATGAACATGCGGTATCTGATCGTTGGCCTGATGGCGGCCGGACTGGCCGGATGTGACCAGCCCGAGCCGCCCAAGCCCCCGGCGGCGGCTCCCAAGGCGGCCGCTCCAACCTTTGCACCCTTGACCGTGTCGGTGGAGAAGGCCAAGGTCGCCAAACCCGGTTGCAAGGGCAAAGCCTGCCCGGCGCTGGAAACCGACCTGGAGCGATTGACCGGTGATCCCGCCATTGATGCTCAGGTTGAAAGTGCGTTGGCCAGCATGATTATGCTGGGTGACAAGCCGGTGCAATACGAGGGCATCAAGGCCTTGGCAGCCGACTTCTGGGCGCGGGGGGAAAGCGACTGGGGAATCGAGCTCCAAAGCCGGATGCTTTACCAGAATGGTCCTTTGCTGGTCATGCAACTGGATTCCTATCTCTATAACGGCGGCGCGCACGGCATTCCCAACACCCTGTACCTGAATATTGATCGCGCCCACGGCAATCGTGTGCTGACCTTGGCGGAAATGCTGGCGGAAGGGCAGGAGCCGGCATTTTGGGCGTTGGTCAAACCCTTGCATGCGGCCTGGTTAAAGGAAATGGACTCGACTGACGCCGAGTTCGCGCAAACCTGGCCGTTCAGCAAGACATCCAACGTGGCGCTGCTGAAGGAGGGCATCCGGGTGAAATATCAGGTTTATGAGGCTGGCCCGTTTGCCTTTGGCCAACCGGAGTTTGTTGTGAGCCGCGACAAGCTGACGCCGCTGTTACGGCCTGAGTTCCGCTGAGCCGACGGCGGGAGCGTTGCGCATGTGGATCGACACGCATTGCCATTTTGACGCCGACGAGTTTGAGCCGGACCGGCAAAGCGTGGCGCAGCGCGCCGCCGCCGTCGGGGTTGAGGCGATCGTTATTCCCGGTTATGTGGCTTCACGTTGGGAGCATTTGCTTCAGGTTTGCCGCAGCATCACCGGCCCGAGACTCCACGCCGCTCCCGGCCTGCATCCCTGCTATATCCACAAGCATCACCCCCGGCATCTGGAGCAACTGGATGCCATTCTGCGCAGTTTTCCCTGTGCGGCCGTGGGGGAAATCGGTCTGGACACCTATCTGCCCGAACTGAAGCCTCCTGAAGTCTATGAAGCCCAACAGCGCTTCTTTATCGATCAATTGCAGTTGGCCAAAGCCCATGATCTGCCGGTCATCCTGCATGTTCGCAAAGCGCACGCCGATATTTTCCGGATACTGCGGGAGCAGCATTTCCGGCAGGGCGGTATCGTTCATGCGTTTTCGGGAGGCGTGGAGGAAGCGAAGCACTATTACCGGCTGGGCTTCAGGTTGGGGATTGGCGGCGGCCTTTCTTATCCGCAAGCCCGACGGTTGCATGCAGTGGTGGCGGCCATGCCGCTGGATGCGATGGTGATTGAGACGGATGCTCCTGATATCACTCCCTTACCGCAGCGGGAGCTGGGGGTGCGGCGTAACTCGCCGGAGTTCCTGCCTGTGGTTGCCGGTGTATTGGCGGCGTTAAAGCAGCTTGATATCGAAGTCTTGAGTGAGCGGATGCGCCTAAATAGCCATGCGGCGCTTCGCCTGGAGCAGGACCCGGTCAGTGCGTGTCATGAACCGACCGGGTGTCACCGATTTTAGATCAGCTCAACCGCCATGGCGGTGGCTTCGCCGCCGCCGATGCACAGCGAGGCGACGCCGCGCTTACCGCCGGTCTGGCGCAGGGCGTGGATCAGGGTCAGGATGATACGCGAACCGGACGAACCGACCGGATGGCCCAGCGCGCAGGCGCCGCCATAGATGTTGACCTTGTCATGCGGGATCTTGTGGGCATCCATCGCGCCCATCGTCACCATGGCAAAGGCTTCATTGAGTTCGTACAGGTCCACGGAGTCGGCGGTCCAGCCGGTCTTCTTGAACAGGTTGGTCAGCGCGCCGATCGGTGCGATGGTGAATTCGCTGGGATGCTGCGACTGGGTGCTGTGAGCGACAATGCGCGCCAGCGGTGTCAGACCCCGCGCCTTGGCGGTGCTTTCCTTCATCAGCACCAGTGCGGAAGCGCCGTCGGAAATCGAACTGGCGTTAGCGGCGGTGATGGTGCCGGTCTTGGAGAACGCGGGCTTCAGTGTCGGAATCTTGTCCAGCTTGGCGTTACCCGGCTGCTCATCCACGTTCACCAGCGTTTCACCGCTACGGGACTGGACGGGGACGCCCACGATTTCTGCCTCGAACCAACCTTCGGCAATGGCCTTCTGGGCGCGTTGCAGCGAGGTGATGGCGAAATTATCCATCTGTTCGCGGGTATAGCCCAGCTTGTCCGCCATTTCCTGGGCGAAGGAACCCATCAGGCGACCGGTTTCGGCGTCTTCCAGACCATCCAGGAACATGTGGTCCTTGATTTCGCCGTGGCCCATGCGATAGCCGCCGCGGGCCTTCGGCAGGATATAGGGGGCGTTGGTCATCGACTCCATGCCGCCGGAAACGCCGATCTCGACGCTGCCGGCCAGAATCATGTCATGCATGAACATGGTGGCGCGCATGCCGGAGCCGCACAGCTTGTTGACGGTGGTGCAACCGGTGGCGGCGGGCAGGCCGGCCTTGAGGGCGGCCTGGCGCGCCGGGCCTTGCTTCAGGCCGGCGGAGAGAATGCAGCCCATGACCACTTCCTGCACGTCCTCGGGAGCAATCCCGGCGCGGGCCACGGCCTCGCGGATGGCGATGGCGCCCAGTTCCGGGCCGGTGACGCTGCTCAGCGCGCCCTGAAAGCCGCCCATCGGGGTGCGGGCGCCGTTGACGATAACTACGGGATCATGACTCATGGGATTCTCCACCATCGGGGTCTGCGAAACGTGACGGCGATTATAGGGCGAAATTGCGTCTTGCATAGCGTGTAGGCATGAACGACACGGTTTTGTAGGATTTTTCCTACAAGGATTGTCGATTTGGCGACTTCACGGGGAGGGGCGGGTGTCCGATAATACCCACATCGCAAGGGAATACGGTCAGGATGGCCGACAGGACAATGCGTGTGGCAGGATGCCGGAAGGAAGCAGGAAAGCAGGGTAGGGACAGCAGATGTTTCAGGATCGAAACACAGCCATAGCAGCATAGGGGGCTGACAGGACGTAAGTAGGGAGGGATGACGCTGCAGGAATGCCAGGACGGTATAACAGGAAGTTCTGATTACAAGCAACAAGGAAGCCCGGGTTCTGTTAGGGAATAGCAGATCCGGGCTTTTTGTTTCCGCGAGGCATGCAGGCTTGGCGATGGAAAACCGGTTTAGTCTTCCATGTCCTGATGCTGGCTGATGACCTTCTCGCGCTGGATGCGCTGGTAAATCTCTTCACGGTGAACGGCCACTTCCTTCGGGGCGTTCACGCCAATGCGAACCTGGTTGCCCTTGACACCCAGGACAGTCACACTGACTTCATCACCAATCATCAGGGTTTCGCCGACACGGCGCGTAAGAATCAACATGGAACGACTCCTTGAGTTTTTTATCCCGACAAACGACAGGTCATCCGAGTATGACTGAAGGTGGATAAAAGATAAACGGGGTAGAAGCGGATTTGCCGGACGAATAACCGGCAAATCCGCGTGTTTTATCGGCAATCAGGCTTTGGCCGGAGCATCCAGGCCGAAGGCGGTATGCAACGCGCGAACCGCCAGTTCCAGGTACTTCTCTTCCACGACGACCGAAATCTTGATCTCGGAGGTGGAAATCATCTGGATGTTGATGTTTTCCTTGGCAAGCACGCCGAACATCTTGCTGGCGACACCGGCGTGCGAGCGCATGCCGACGCCGACCATCGACACCTTGCAGATCTTGTCATCGGACGTGACTTCACGCGCACCGATATCCTTGGCCACGGTTTCCAGCACACCCAATGCCTTCTTCATCTCGCCGCGAGCCACGGTGAAAGTGAAGTCGGTGGTGTTGTCGGCGGCGACGTTCTGCACAATCATGTCGACTTCAATGTTGGCTTCGCCGATGGGGCCCAGGATGCGGAAGGCGATGCCGGGCAGGTCGGGTACGCCGCGCACGGTCAGTTTGGCTTCGTCGCGGTTGAAGGCGATGCCGGAGATGACGGGTTGTTCCATAGTGACCTCGGATTCAGTGGTAATGAGGGTGCCTTCGCCTTCACCGAAGCTGGAAAGCACGCGCAGGGGAACCTGGTATTTGCCGGCGAATTCGACCGAGCGGATTTGCAGCACCTTGGAGCCGAGGGAGGCCATTTCCAGCATTTCCTCGAAGGTGATCTTGTCCATGCGGCGGGCCTGCGGCACTACGCGCGGGTCGGTGGTGTAGACGCCGTCGACATCGGTGTAGATCTGGCATTCGTCCGCCTTGAGCGCGGCGGCCAGCGCGACGCCTGTCGTGTCGGAACCACCGCGACCCAGGGTGGTGATATTGCCTTCGGCATCAACGCCCTGGAAACCGGCGACGATGATGACGTTGCGCTTGGCCAGTTCGGCGCGCATCAGCGTGTCGTCAATGGACTCGATGCGGGCCTTGGTGAAGGCGCTGTCGGTACGGATGGCGACCTGCGCGCCGGTCAGCGACTTCGCGCCCAGACCGCGTTGCTGCAGGGCCATCGCCAGCAGGGCGATGGTGACTTGTTCGCCGGTGGACACCATCTGGTCCAGTTCGCGGGGATCGGGGTCAGGGGTAATCGCCTTGGCCAGACCGATCAGGCGGTTGGTTTCGCCGCTCATCGCGGAGACCACCACCACGATGTCGTGACCCTGCGCGTGCCAGCGCTGCACGCGCTCGGCGACGGCCATAATGCGCTCCGGGGAGCCGACGGAGGTGCCGCCGTATTTCTGTACGATCAGTGCCATGATAGTGCCTTGTGTCGTTGCCGTTTGGAGGCCGGAACCTTCGGGGTCCAGCCGCTGGGAGCGGTGAACCGCTCCCGGTTGATCTTTAACCGCGTTCCAGAATCCAGGTCGTGACGCTGTTCAGCGCCTTGGACAGGGCGGTAATCTCGGTGCCGCCGCCTTGCGCCATGTCCGGACGTCCGCCACCCTTGCCGCCCAGTTGTGCCGAAACGTTCTGCACGATCTCGCCGGCCTTGAAGCGGTTGGTCAGGTCGGCGGTGACACCGGCGATTACGGTCGCCTTGTCGCCTTCCACCGTTGCCAGCACAATGACGCCGGAACCCAGCTTGTTCTTCAACTGGTCAAGCGTGGTGCGCAGTGACTTGCTGTCCGCGCCATCCAGCTTCACGGCCAGCAGCTTCACGCCGTTGATGTCCTGAACCTGCGACAGCAGGTCATTCCCGGCGGCCGAGGCCAGCTTGGCTTTCAGGCGGTCGATTTCCTTTTCCAGTTCGCGGGCGCGTTCGCTCAGTTGCTGCACCTTCTCGGCGGCGCTCTGGCGGTTGCCCTTGACCAGGTGGCCGATGCTGTTCAGCGCGGCTTCGCCTTCGTTCAGCCAGGCCAGCGCGCCGTCGCCGGTGCGGGCCTCGATGCGACGCACGCCAGCGGCGACGCCGCCTTCACTGGTCACCTTCAGCAGGCCGATGTCGCCGGTACGGCTGACGTGGGTGCCGCCGCACAGTTCCACCGAGAAGTTGCCGGTGCCCATGCTCAGTACGCGCACGGTGTCGCCGTACTTCTCGCCGAACAGCGCCATCGCGCCCTTGGCCTTGGCGGTGTCTATATCGGTCACCTCGGTGGCGACGGCGCTGTTGAGGATGATCTGGTCATTCACCAGCCGCTCGATCTCGGCCATCTGCGCGGCGGTGACGCCTTCGGGATGCGAGAAGTCGAAGCGCAGGTAATCGGCGCAGACCAGCGAGCCCTTCTGCTGCACATGCGTGCCCAGTGTCTGGCGCAGGGCGGCATGCAGCAGGTGGGTGGCGCTGTGGTTGCGGGCGGTGCGCAGGCGCAGGTCGGCGCGCACATCGGCCTCGACCGTATCACCGGCATGCAGGTGGCCCATGGTGACGATGCCGTGATGCAGGAAGGCGCCGCCTACCTTGGTGGTGTCGCGCACTTCGAAACGGGCATTGGGACCGGTCAGGTAGCCGGTATCACCGGCCTGACCGCCGGATTCGGCATAGAAGGGGGTGTGATCAAGTATCACCACGGCCTCATCGCCTTCATTCAGCTTTTCAACCTGGTTTTCCCCGACAAACAGGGCCAGCACCTTGCCGCTGCCCTTGGTGCCTTCATATCCGGTAAAGACGGTTTCGCTGTCCACCTTGATCAGGCTGTTGTAGTCAAGGCGGAATTTCCCGGCCTCACGGGAGCGGCGGCGCTGTTCGTCCATGCAGCGGTTGAACCCGGCCTCGTCGATGCCGAGGTTACGCTCGCGGGCGATGTCGCCGGTGAGGTCCATCGGGAAGCCGTAGGTGTCGTACAGTTTGAAGACGACTTCGCCGGGGATGATGTCACCCTTGAGGTCGGCGATGTCCGCTTCCAGAATCTTCAGACCCTGTTCCAGCGTGGCGGCGAACTGTTCTTCTTCCTGCTTCAGGATGCGTTCAATGTATTGCTTGCGCTCGACCAGTTCCGGATAGGCGGAGCCCATGACGTCGGCCAGCGCTTCCACCATGCGGAAGAAGAACGCGCCGGTCGCGCCCAGCTTGTTGCCATGGCGGCAGGCGCGGCGGATGATGCGGCGCAGCACGTAGCCGCGGCCTTCATTGCTCGGCACCACGCCGTCGGCGACCAGGAAGGAGCAGGAGCGGGCATGGTCGGCAACCACGCGCAGCGAGGGCTGGCTCTCGTTGGCGCAACCGATGGCTTTGGCGGCGGCGTCCAGCAGCTTCTGGAACAGATCGATCTCGTAGTTGCTGTGCACATGCTGCATCACGGCGGAGATGCGCTCCAGACCCATGCCCGTGTCCACGGACGGGGCGGGCAGCGGATGCAACACGCCGTCAGCGGTGCGGTTGAACTGCATGAAGACGTTGTTCCAGATCTCGATGTAGCGGTCACCGTCTTCTTCCGGGCTGCCGGGAGGGCCGCCCCAGATGTCGGCGCCGTGATCGTAGAAGATCTCGGTGCAGGGACCGCAGGGGCCGGTGTCGCCCATGGCCCAGAAATTGTCCGAGGCGTAAGGCGCGCCCTTGTTGTCGCCGATACGGATCATGCGCTCGGCCGGAATGCCGACTTCCTTGTGCCAGATGTCATAGGCTTCGTCGTCGGTGGCGTAGACGGTCACCCACAGTTTTTCCTGGGGTATGGCCAGCCACTGCGGCGACGTCAGGAATTCCCAAGCGTAGGTGATGGCATCGCGCTTGAAATAGTCGCCGAAGCTGAAGTTGCCCAGCATTTCAAAAAAGGTATGGTGACGGGCGGTATAGCCGACATTTTCGAGGTCGTTGTGCTTGCCGCCGGCGCGCACGCATTTCTGGGAGCTGACCGCACGCGTGTAGTGGCGCTTGTCCAGACCGAGGAAGCAGTCCTTGAACTGGTTCATCCCGGCGTTGGTGAACAGCAGCGTCGGGTCATTCGCGGGGATCAGCGAACTGGAAGCGACACGGGTATGTCCTTTTCCCTCGAAGAAGGCAAGGAAGGCTTCGCGAATATCGGCACTGGTGCGCATGGGCTGGCGGGCTCCGTGGGAACGGCGTTTTCAAAAAAGGGGTAGATTATAGCGGGTTATGGCGCAAGGGGGAGGGGTTTTTGCGGGATGTCACCGCTTGGTGCGTTGCTCAGTCTTCGGTGTTGCGCAGCGCTTTACGGCACTGATCCGAGGTATAGCCCCGATACTGGAGAAAACGCAGCTGCCGTGCCTGTTCTTTGCGGTCGGTTGGCGGTTCTTCGCCGAATTTGCGTTGCCGGGTCAGCCGCGCCCATTCCAGCCAGTCCTCGGTCGCCAGCACCTCGGCAATCAGCACCTCATCGACGCCGCGCTGTTTCAGCGATTGCCGGATATTCAAAGGGCCGTGCCCCTTGCGGCTTTCCTGACGGACATAAGCCTCCGCAAAGCGGTTGTCGCTTTGCCAGTTCCGTTCGGCCAGCTCGTCGAGAATGGTGGCAATCTCGCCCGCCGAGCCGCCCAGAGAAGTCAGCTTTTCATGGAGTTCATGCCGGGTGTGCTCCCGCCGCGACAGAAACGCAAGAGCCCGGCTGCGCAAGGCAACCGGGCTCAGCGGGGAAGACGGTTCACTCATTCCCTGAGCAACGGTCTTAGGCGTCGGCCGGTTCGAATTCACCGGCATCTTCCTCTTCCGCCTGACCGGCCGGAGCCGGCAGCGACAGCAGTTGACGGCGAACTTCGGCTTCGATTTCCTCGGCGATGGCCGGATTCTCCTCGAAGTGCTTGATGACGTTGGCCTTGCCCTGGCCGATCTTGTTGCCCTTGTAGGCATACCAGGCGCCGGCCTTCTGGATGATGTCCTGCTTTACGCCCAGATCGACCAGCTCGCCGAGGCGGTTGGTGCCTTCGCCGTACATGATCTGGAATTCGGCTTCGCGGAAGGGCGGGGCCACCTTGTTCTTCACAACCTTGACGCGGGTTTCGGAGCCGATGACTTCGTCACCATCCTTGACCTGGCCGATACGGCGGATATCCAGGCGCACCGAGGCGTAGAACTTCAGCGCGTTGCCGCCGGTGGTGGTCTCCGGACTGCCGAACATGACGCCGATCTTCATGCGGATCTGG
Organism: Fluviicoccus sp.; assembly: GCA_036279775.1. Lineage (GTDB taxonomy): Bacteria > Pseudomonadota > Gammaproteobacteria > Pseudomonadales > Moraxellaceae > Fluviicoccus. Next base: position 10,254 of record DASUIM010000501.1, read on the forward strand.
TTGATGAACACCACCAGGCAGTTGGAGCGCTTGGCGTTGCCGGTAATCTTGCGCAGCGCCTGCGACATCAGGCGGGCCTGCACGCCCATGTGCGAGTCGCCCATTTCGCCTTCGATTTCGGCGCGGGGGGTCAGGGCCGCCACAGAGTCAATGACGATCACATCGACCGCGCCGGAACGCACCAGCATGTCGGCGATTTCCAGCGCCTGTTCGCCATTGTCAGGTTGGGAAACCAGCAGGTTGTCGACATCAACCCCCAGCTTCTTGGCATAGGAAGGATCCAGCGCGTGTTCGGCATCGACGAACGCGGCGGTGCCGCCGTTGCGTTGGCACTCGGCAATCACTTGCAGCGTCAGCGTGGTTTTGCCGGACGATTCAGGGCCATAGATTTCGACAATCCGGCCCTTGGGCAGGCCGCCGATGCCGAGGGCGATATCCAGGCCGAGCGAGCCGGTGGAGACGGCCTGGATGTTCTCGGTGGGCTGGTCGCCAAGACGCATCACGGAGTTCTTGCCGAACTGTTTTTCAATCTGGGAAAGGGCGGCTGTCAGAGCCTTGCGCTTGTTCTCATCCATAGTATTTCTCCTAATTTCAGGTTTGGGCTGTCGAGGTGGAGCGTATCGTGCCACGTTCGGGAAAGGCTGGCTAGAGGACATAAATTGTCGTGCGTCACAGCTTGTCGTTATGCCCGAAAACAGAGGCAAGTCAGCCCGGAAAGAGCCTGCTAGAATGCGCGCCTTCCGACCGAAAAACGTAACCGAGCTGCGCCGCCATGACGATTGCTTTTGAAGACCACACGCCGATGATGCAGCAGTATTTGCGCCTGAAGGCCGAGCATCCGCATGCGATTGTTTTCTATCGCATGGGCGACTTTTACGAGTTGTTTTTCGACGATGCCCACAAGGCGGCGCGGCTGCTGGACATCACCCTGACCCATCGGGGCAAGAGCGCGGGCAACCCGATCCCGATGGCGGGCGTGCCGCATCATGCGGTCGAAGGTTATCTGGCAAAACTGGTGCGACTGGGGGAGACGGTCGTCATTTGCGAGCAGGTCGGCGATCCGGCGACCAGCAAGGGGCCGGTGGATCGGCAGGTCAGCCGCATCCTGACGCCCGGCACGGTCAGCGACGAGGCGCTGCTCGACAGCCGGCGCGAGAACCTGCTGCTGTCCCTGCACGCCACGCGCGATACCTTGGGGCTGGCGGTGCTGGACATGGGCAGCGGCCGCTTTACCGTGGCGGAGGTCGAGCTTTCGCCGGAATCGCTGGAGGCCGAACTGGCGCGGCTGAGTCCGGCGGAAGTGCTGGTGGCGGACGGCTCGCAGATGCAGGACTGGATGGGCGAGCGGCCGGTCACGCGCCGTCCGCCTTGGGAATTCGTCCCCGAAACGGCCCGTCATGCGCTGTGCCAGCAATTTGGCGTCAAGGACCTGCAAGGCTTCGGCTGCGAGTTGATGCCCGCCGCCATCACCGCCGCCGGCGCCCTGCTGAATTACGCCCGTGAAACCCAGCGCAGCAGCCTGCCGCACCTGCGCGGGATTCGCGTCGAGCAGGGCAGCGACTTCATTACCCTGGACGCCGTGACCCGCCGCAATCTGGAATTGACGCAAACCTCGCAGGGCGAGTTCCGTTGCAGCATCGCCTGGGTGCTGGATGCTTGCCAAACGCCGATGGGCAGCCGCCTGTTGCGGCGCTGGCTGCACCAGCCGGTGCGGGATCGCCAGGTGCTGCGCGACCGTCAGGCGGCGATAGGCGAAATGATGCAGGGCTACCGTTTCGAAACGCTGCAGGCGGCGCTGGAACCCGTGGGCGATGTCGAGCGCATTCTGGCGCGGGTGGCGCTGAAGACGGCGCGCCCGCGCGACCTGAGCCGCTTGCGGGAAGTGCTGTCCGCTTTGCCTGCGTTGCGGCAGGCCATGGCCGGGCTTGCATCGCCGGTGCATCAGCGCATTGCCGAGTCGGTACGGGAGTTTCCGGAACTGCAAAGCCTGCTGGAGCGGGCCATTGTCGAAACCCCGCCGGTGGTGGTGCGTGACGGCGGCGTCATTGCCGAGGGCTACGACGCCGAGCTGGATGAACTGCGCGCTATCAGCACCAACGCCGGTGACTACCTGTTGCAACTGGAAGCCCGCGAACGCGAGGCCACTGGAATTCCCGGCCTGAAGATCGGCTACAACCGGGTCAGCGGCTATTACATCGAGCTGACGCGGGCGCAGGCTGACAATGCCCCGGCGCACTTCATCCGCCGCCAGACGCTGAAGAATGCCGAACGCTTCATCACCCCCGAACTGAAAATTTTTGAAGACAAGGCGTTGTCCGCCGCCGCGCGGGCGCTGGCCCGGGAAAAACTGCTGTACGAAGGCTTGCTCGACCTGTTGCTGGCGCATCTGGGGGACTTGCAGGTGATGGGCATGGCACTGTCCGAGCTGGATGTGCTGGTGACGCTGGCCGACCGCGCCCACCGTTTCGACTGGGTGGCTCCCGAACTCACGGACGCGGTGGAAATCCAGATCAGCGAAGGCCGCCATCCGGTGGTGGAACAGATCCTCAGCACGCCGTTCACCGCCAACGACACCCGGCTGGACTCCGCACAGCGTCTGTTGGTGATTACCGGCCCGAACATGGGCGGTAAATCGACCTACATGCGCCAGAGCGCAGTGATCGTGCTGCTGGCGCATATCGGCAGCTATGTGCCCGCCCGGCAGGCGCGCATCGGCAGTATTGACCGCATCTTCACCCGTATTGGTTCGGCCGACGACCTGGCGGGCGGCCGCTCCACCTTCATGGTGGAAATGACGGAAACCGCCAATATCCTGCAAAACGCCACCCGCCACAGCCTGGTGCTGATGGACGAAGTGGGGCGGGGCACCAGCACCTTCGACGGCCTGTCGCTGGCC
>DASUIM010000502.1:0-3692 GCA_036279775.1 Fluviicoccus sp.
CGCCGCCACCGGCAGGTCGTGCAGGTCAAAACGCATGGCGGTTTCGCGGAAGGGAATCAGCCAGCGCACGATAAAACAGAAGGTAAAGAACAGGCCGAGCAAGGCGATGGGACCACCGATGGTCATCCACTCCGGCTTCGGCGGCTCGACATGCACCAGTTGCGCGTCGGGAATGGGCTTGTCACTGAAGAAATCGAAGTTTTCCTCCGCGCCCCAAGCGCGTGCGGCCAGAACCAGCAGTGGCAGCAGCAACCAGCGATAACGCCAGAGGTTCATGGTCAGGCTCCTTTCAGGCGCACATAGAGCAGCACGCCCGCGTTCTTCACCGCCGTGGCGATGGCGGCGTCCAGATCGCTGCCCTTGGGCGCGGGAACCGCCTGCGCCTGCAGACCGTTAAAGGAGGCGTAGACCTTGCTGCTCTTGGCGGCGGGCAACTTGTCGGCATGCAGCACCGAGACGCCGGTAATCTTCAGGGCGCGGTCGGTGGTCATCAGCAGGAATCCGGTCTTGCCCTGGAACGTGACCGGGAAGATCAGCGCGGTACCGGCCGGACGCTGGTCCTTCACCGGCACGTAAATGGTATTTTCATCCGCCGCGCCCAGCGTAGCGCCCATCGCCTTGGCGGCGGCTATGTCCGCCGGGGTCAGGATGGCGTCGCGCGGCATCCAGGTCAGGATACCGGGAAAACGCGCCTGCACTTCCTTGGGAATCAGGCTGGCCATGTCCAGCCAGTTGCCGGGTGCTTTCAGGGTGGACGCCTTGTCGCCGGGATTGGCCTTCGCCTGCGCTTCGGCGGCATTTGCCCCGCCATCGCCGTCACTGTCGGCGGCGGCAATCTTCGCGAAAGCGGCTGCTGTCTTTCCCGCTTCCTTGAACGCCTTGCCGTAACCGTTCAGCGCCGTGCCGCCGCCTTCGGTATGGCAGGCATTGCAGGACGGCATGTAACCGTACTGCTGCTTGTATTCCCGCGCAAAGGCGGGCATGGCCTGGGCGGGCCACGCAGCCCCCAGCAGCAGGGAACCCGTCAGAAAGGCAAGCAGGCGCATAGAGTCCTCGTTATTTTAAAAATCAAACATCCCCGGCACCGTTTCCCGCATCTTCTGGCGGTATTCCGGACCGGCACTCTTAAGCTTCTGGTATTGCACCGAGTCACGCGGCGGCATTAGCTTCGAGGCCTTGTCGGTGCCCTCATAGCGCTCCCAGTCCAAGGCGTCGCGGATTTCTTTCTTGGCCTGGATATTGGCCAGCACCGCGTCTTCGGTTTCACCGTTCATGAAATCCAGGCGCTTGGCCGGGTTACCGCGATGACAGGCGAAGCAATGTTCCTCGAAAGGCTTCAACTGCGTTTGCCGGGCGATCTTCAGCGGCGGCACGCCCGACACCACCGGCGGTGACATTTCATCCGTCTTCAGGCAGCAATACTGCCGGGGCTTGTCCAGCAGCGCGTTCATCATCGTTACCCGCGACAACGGCCGGGGGGCGAAGGTTTCCGGCGGTAATGCCGCCACGCGTGCGCGCAAGCGGCTGATATCAAATCCGGACTGCTGCGCCAGCAACTTGAGATCATCCTCGGTGAAGAATCCGGCAACGCCATACACGCCGTCAATATCGGTCGCCTTCAGCAGCTGCTTGGGCGGACGCACGGTCAGTGGATCGACCTCGGCGGCCAGCGGCGGCAGCTTGTCGAACTGGCCGAGGTCTTCGTTGTCGCGCGCGCCCTCGCCAAAACGGATATCCCGGGTCACCAGCGAGCGCAGCCAGCCCTTGAAACCCTGTTTCTCGCCAATGGGGTCGCGGTTGCGCAAGTCGGACTCCGGGACGGCAATACCCTCCTTGGGGAAGGACTGCGCCTGCAACTGCCGCAAGCGGTCCGCTTCCGCACTCTTCGCATCAAAGCCGCCGGGATTGTCCGCATAAAGCAGCGCCAGCGACAGCATTTGCCGACGGCATTCATTGCCCTGCGCACCGCAACCGTCCAGCCACAGCTTCTGGGTGGCTTTCAGAAAATTGCCGACATCGGTCAACTGGTCAAAACGCTCGGGCATGGACAGCGGCTGGCGCACCGGGACGTCGTGGTAAGGCTTGTCGCCGCGCGCGGCGGCAATGGCGTCGGCGGTCGCCTGCTGGCCGTTGGTTTCATTCCACGGACGCTGCGAGAAAATGGGGGTGGCACCCTGATGGCAGGTGGTGCAGATGGCGCGGCGGGCGTAAACAATACGCGGGATACAGCCTTCGCAGTAGTTTTGCACCAGCTGGAATTCAAAGCGCCCCGCCGCCTCGTTGTAGCTGAGCACTTCGATTTCCTTGGCGTTTTCAACGAAGCCGAGGAACAGCTGTCCTTGCGGCGCGGTTCCTAGCGCAACCGGGGTATTGCCGGTCTGGTAGTCCGCCGCCACGACAATCCGCGGATGGGCGTCATCGGCTTGCCCTTTCAGCAGAGAACGGCCGTGCGGAATGAGCAGGGTGACCGGCGGCTGGCCGTCGGGGTGCTGCTTTTGCAACAGGGCGATCAGCTTGCTGAACGGGTATGGCAGACTGTCGTTCTGAACGATGAAGTGGTCAAACAGCGAGCGGGTGCCGGCGGGAGGCAGGTCGGTTTCCGGGATCAGCCTTTCCGAGAGGGTCTGGGCATGCAATGGGGCGGTTTTGGCCAGTTCGGTGATGGATACGGTGGAGGCCGGTTGGCGCAGCAGCATCCAGGCCGTGATGGCGATCAGGATGGCGATCACGGTGATGGTCAGGTGCTTGCGGGTGGGCTGGCGCATTCAGGGGGTCTCTGGAACGTTCGGCATCCGCCTGCCGCGGGCCCTCCTTTTGTCTTGGCAAAAGGAGGCAAAACCGTGTCCGCCTCAAAACTCGCTTAAGGCCGGGACGCTGTCGTGCCGGAGCGATTCCGGCACTTCGTTGCCCGGCGGGTGGCTCGGACAGTTTCGGCGGACGGATGTAATTTTACTTTTACGTGTTTTATTAAGTGACCGCTTTATCTGGATTTCCGGAATCCGGGAGCGCGGGGATTCCGCGCTCCCTGTTCCGTTTACATCAGTTTCAGGAACTCCCGCAGGGCGTACTTGTCTTCCTTGCTCAGGTCGACGCCAAACTGGTGCCCCTTGTTTTCGACCAGGTCATCACACTTCATGAACAGGGCGTTGTGGGGGTCGGCCGAGGCGGCGTAGGCCACCGGAGTACCCTTCTTCAGGGTGATCTTCGGCCAGCCCTGCATGTCTTCACGCGGGGTGACGACCATGTCCTCGTTGAGGGTGGTGATCTTCTGCGGGCGATGCACCTTGGCCTTGGGATCATCGGAGGTCATCAGCTCGTCAAAAGCCATTTCGAACTGCTTGATGCGCCCGGCGATGGTGTAGTCCGGCGAGCCGTCCTTGAGGAAGGTGACTTCACCCACGGCGTTGTTGTGCAGGAACGGGGCGGTGGCCCAGACCGACAGCAGCGAGATGTTGCGCAGGTAGCCGGAGCCGCCGTCAATCTTGCGTTCGCCAAAGGTCTTGCCGCCCAGCCACGGGATCAGGCGGTTGAAGACGCGCTTGTCCGAGGCCACCGCCGGGGAATTCTTGTAGGTTTCGGACGAGAATTCTTCCCAGATGTGACCCTTGCTGTGGTTGTCGTGCAGGGCGCGGCACTTGTTGGTGCCGATGATGTTGTACGGGGTGCGTTCATCATTGCCCAGCCAGTCCTGA
>DASUIM010000503.1:0-1653 GCA_036279775.1 Fluviicoccus sp.
GCTGTGCATGCAGACGGGAATGGCGATGTGCTCGGCGTACTTGTGGATGATGTTCTTCAGGCGGAAACTGTCCGAAAACTCGGTTTGCGTGGGGCGCAGGTGCAGGATGATGGTGGTGCCGCGATCGGCTTTCTCCACGGATTCGACGCTGAACTCGCCCTCGCCGCCGGATTCCCACTTCACCCCTTCCGCCGCGCTCAGCCCGGCGCGGCGGGTCAGTACTTCCACGCGCTCGGCCACCACAAAGGAGGAATAGAAACCGACGCCGAACTGGCCGATCAGCTGCGCATCCTTCTTCTGGTCGCCGGACAGGTTCTTGATGAACTCGGAGGTACCGGAACGGGCGATGGTGCCCAGGTTGTCGATGACTTCCTGGCGGCTCATGCCGATGCCGTTGTCACGCAGGGTGATGGTATTGGCGTCCTTGTCGACGTCGATCCAGATTTTCAGTTCGCTGTCACCTTCCAGCAGCTGCGGCTGGCTCAAGGCTTCAAAACGCAGCTTGTCGGCGGCATCAGACGCGTTGGATATCAGCTCGCGCAGGAAAATTTCCGGGTTGCTGTACAGCGAATGGATCATCAGGTGCAGCAGCTTGGACACTTCGGTCTGGAAGCCGCGCGTTTCTTTTTGGGTCGCTTGGTCGCTCATCAGGGCTCTCCATGGTTGAGTCGGAAGGAATCGATGCAACCAAGATGGGGCTGTGGCGCGGGACTTCAAGGGGGTGTACCGCTATACTCGGCGCAAAGTCCCGACAGCTGATCCATGACCACGCCCGCCCCCCTGCAACTGACGCCGCAACAGGACGCCGCCCTCGCCGCCATGCGTGAATTCCTCGACAGCGACGATGCCTGCTTCATCCTGCGCGGCTACGCAGGCACGGGTAAGACCACGCTGGTGTCCCGGCTGCTGGAGCACCTTCGCGAGACGCAACAGGATTACCTGCTGCTGGCCTCCACCGGCCGCGCCGCGCGCATTCTGGGCCTGGCCACCGGCGAAGGCGCGCAGACCGTCCATTCCGTCATTTATGAATTCGCCAGTGTCGAAATCAGCGGTGACACCGGCCTGAACGTGCGTTTCAGCCTGTCACAGGAAGGGCCGGAAAACACCGTCATCATCATCGACGAAGCCTCGATGCTGGCCAACGGCAGCCCCTTGCCGGTAGGTCAGGCCTCACTGTTCACCCAGTACGGCTCCGGGCAGCTGCTGAGCGACTTCCTGTTCTGGTCGGGCCTCACCAGCGGCTTGCTCAGCGGCAACCGCGTCATCTTCGTGGGCGATGCCGCGCAGTTGCCGCCGGTGGGGGAAACGGTATCGATGGCGCTGTTCGCGCAGCACATCCAGAAGTATTTCGGCCTGAAGGCGCGGGAAGTCGAGCTGACCGCCATTGTGCGGCAGCAGGAAGGCAGCCATATCCTGCAACAGGCCGGGCGGCTGCGCGACAGTATCCTCAGCGGCGCGCACGACCCGGTGGACTGGCTGCCGCCCGCCGATGACTGGCGCTATCTGCCCGGCGACGACGACGCCACCCGCTATCGCGCCGACCACATGTCCGGCCGTGCCTCGATCATCATCACCCACTCCAACAAGCGGGCGCTGGAACTGAACCGCAAGGTGCGGCACAAGCGCTTCAACGCCATGTTCGCGCCCTTGCAG
>DASUIM010000504.1:0-1369 GCA_036279775.1 Fluviicoccus sp.
CCTGGGCCATCAACTGGTCGGCGGCTTTCCAGACGGCTTGCTGGATGGAGGGAATGGGATTCATGGGGAAACGGATTTGTAATGGATATTACAGCGGAATATAACCCGTTATGACCCGCCAAAGAAACGGCCGGTTCACGCTTCCTTCGCGGAAATATCAGCATTCATTCCGGCGGCGCAGCGCGGGCAGAGACAGGCCTTGTTGACGAGCTCAGCCGGAACACGCGCGAGGGCTTCCGGACTGATGGCAGCGGTAGTACACCAGCAAGTGACATCCAGTCGGCCTGTTGATGCGGGCGCGCAGTCGTTGGCGCCGCCGCAAAGCGGGCAGCGGGTGTTGGGCAGGGCGGTCAGGGTTTCCGTCATGACACCTTGTCCTTGGAAGGGCACAAATCGGCCAGGATACAGTTGCCGCAGTCGGGCTTGCGCGCCTTGCAGACATAGCGTCCGTGCAGGATCAGCCAGTGATGGGCATCCAGCATGAACTCAGCGGGAATGGTCTTCAGCAATTGTTGTTCGGTGACCTCGACTGTCTTGGCCTTGGCCAGCCCCAGACGATTGCTGACGCGGAAAATGTGGGTATCCACCGCCATTGTCGGCTCGCCGAATGCCGTGTTCAGCACCACGTTCGCGGTTTTGCGGCCCACACCGGGCAGCGCTTCCAGCTGCTCGCGCAGGCGCGGCACTTCGCCGTTGTGGAGTTGCACCAGCATCTCGCAGGTTTTCATCACATTCACGGCCTTGCTGTTGTACAGACCAATCGTCTTGATGTACTCCTTCAGGCCGTCCAGTCCCAGCGCCAGAATCGCGGACGGGGTGTTGGCTACAGGGTAGAGCTTGGCGGTGGCCTTGTTGACGCCGACATCGGTGGCCTGCGCGGACAGGATCACGGCGATCAGCAATTCAAACGGCGTGGAATAAACCAGTTCAGTGGTAGGGTGAGGATTTTGCGCCCGCAGCCGGGTGAAGATTTCCCGGACCCGTTCAGCCTTCTTCATGCGATATGTCCCGTGGTGCGTACGCGTTTGCCGCCGGCAGGGGTAACAGCCGCTTCGGCTTGGGCGCGGGCTTTCATCCGTTCATCAATCACGTTCTTGCCCGCAATCACCAACCCCAGACACAGGAATGCGCCCGGCGGCAGGATGAAGAACAGGAACTTGTGATAATCCGGCAGTGTTAGCGTCCAGTTGCGCGCCGTCTCGCCCAGCAACAGGTGCATGTTGGCGAACAGCGTACCGTTGCCCAGCAATTCGCGCATGCTGCCCAGCAACACCAGCACCAGCGTGAAACCCGCGCCGATCATCAGGCCGTCAAAGGCGGAAGGCAGCGGCGGATGCTTGCTGGCAAAGGCCTCAGCCCGGCCCAGCAG
>DASUIM010000505.1:0-2073 GCA_036279775.1 Fluviicoccus sp.
CCGCCATCTGCATGGACTGGACTGGTGGGACAAATCCACCCTGATGGGCATCGACCTGCAGCTGCTGCCGGTTCAGCACTGGTGCGCCCGAGGCATCCGCGATCGTAACCATCGCCTGTGGGGAGCCTGGTCCGTTCACAGTCCGCAACTGCGATTCTTCTTTGGAGGGGATTTTGCACTCTCTGACGATCTTGACACCATCGGCGCCAGAACCGGCGGCTTTGATCTGGCAGCGTTGCCCATTGGCGCTTACGAACCGCGCTGGATGATGAAACCCGCCCACATCAGTCCCGCCGAAGCCGTGGATACCATGTCGCGCATAAACGCCAAGCGCGCCGTCGCCATGCATTGGGGAACCTTTGAACTCTCCGACGAGCCCCTTGACGAGCCTCCGAGGGCATTGGCAATTGCCCGCAAGGCCGCCGGACTCACCGAGCAGGAGTTCATACTGCTCCAGCACGGGGAGACGCGGATCGGCAACGGAGATGACTGGCGGCCGTCGACTCACTAGAATGCACGGATACCTTAACCATTGGCCATCCTCATGCCACGTCTTGCCCTCATCGCCGCCGTTGCTGAAAACGGGTGTATCGGCATCAACAATCAATTGCCCTGGTATCTGCCGGAAGACCTCAAGTACTTCCGCCGCTTGACCACCGGCAGCGTGGTCATCATGGGTCGCAAGACCTATGAGTCCATCGGCAAGCCGTTGCCGAACCGCACCAATATCGTCATCAGCCATAATCCCGGTTATCAAGCCGAAGGCGTCAAGACCGTAACCAATTTGGACGATGCCATAGCCCTGGCAACACAAATCAGTGAGATCAATGGCAACGAAGATTTGTTCGTGATCGGTGGCGCCCAGATTTATGCGCTCGCGCTGCCGCAAGCGCGCCGCTTGTATCTCACCGAGGTCAAAAAGACTGTTCAAGGCGATGCCTTCTTCCCCAGTATCGATCCTGTCCAATGGCGGGAAATCGGCAGTGAAGCGCACTATTATGAACCTGCGGATATGCATTACCGGTTTGCTGTCTACGAGCGCACGCACTAGCCCGCAAGCCGCCAACCCAAGGGGGAGCATCGTATGGAAATCGCCGTTTTAGGGGGAGGTTGCTTCTGGTGCCTGGAAGCCGTCTATGAACAAGTACGCGGGGTGGATCAGGTTATTCCCGGCTACTGCGGCGGGCATCGGCCCAACCCCAGCTATGAGCAAATCTGTACCGGCGTTACCGGGCACGCCGAAGTAGTGGAAGTTCGCTTCGATCCGGCGTTCATCACTTTCCGTCAAATCCTGGAAGTTTTTTTCGCCATTCATGATCCGACATCGCTGAACAGGCAAGGCAACGATGTCGGCACGCAATACCGATCGGTGATTTTCTGCCAATCTGACCGACAGCGTGACCAAGCAGCGGGCTTCATCGATGAGTTGACGGCGGCTAAAGCCTTTTCCGCGCCAATTGTTACCGAAGTCGCCGCCAACCCGATATTTTATCCCGCCGAGGCATACCACCGTCATTATTTCGCCCGCAATCCGCAACAAGGCTACTGCCAGTTCGTTGTCGCCCCGAAGGTGATCAAGTTCCAGCAATACTTCAAGGATTGGCAAAAGTAGTCTGGCGACATGCAGTCGCGTGGTCTATATCAATTAGGACTGCCTTTAGCTTGTCTCACAGGGAGACTGATATGACCACGATTACCTTGCGTGATGTCGACCCACGCACCATCCACCGGCAAATTACCCAGCTCGAAGAAATGCAGCAACACATGCTGAAAGATGCCGGAGCAGACGCCGAAGCCATGAGGGAAACCCTGCGCCTGCTCCACCAGATTGAGGAAACCATTCGCCATGATGCCCGTGAGGCCCACCACATGCCGCATCACTGAAGACTGAAACGCCTCAGATGGAGGCACAATCTCAGCCCCAAAACCTATAAAAGCAAAACCCCCTTGCAGTGATCTGCAAGGGGGTTTTGGTGTTAAGTGTCTGGCGATGACCTACTCTCACATGGCGAATGCCACACTACCATCGGCGCTGAGTGGTTTCACTTCTGAGTTCGGGAAGGGATCAGGTGG
>DASUIM010000506.1:0-1426 GCA_036279775.1 Fluviicoccus sp.
CCATCTATCTCGTCCGCCACGGCCAGGCCAGTTTCGGCGCGGAAAACTACGACCAGCTGTCGGCGCTGGGCATGGAGCAGACGCGCCTGCTGGGGGAGTGGCAGCGCGCCTGCGACTTGCCCTTGTCCAAGGTGGTGATCGGCCCGGCGCGGCGGCATGCGCAAAGCGCCGAGCATTTCCAGTCCGGCAGCCAGACCCGTCACGCGCCGCTGCTGATTCCCGGCCTCAACGAATTCGACCACGAGCAGGTGCTGTACCGTTACCGCCCCGACCTGCGCGAGAAGGCGGCGCTGGCGGCCTATCTGGCGACCACGGCCAACCCGCGCCGCGCCTTCCAGGATCTGTTCGCGGTGGCGGTGGAGCGCTGGCTGAGCGGTGAATTCGATGAGGACTACGCCGAAAGCTGGCCAAGCTTCCAGCAACGCTGCTGGAAGGGGCTGCACCAGATCATCGAGCAGGCCGGACCGTCACAGGACATCTGGGTGTTCACCTCCGGCGGGCCGATCACCGCCATCGCCCAGCAACTGCTGACCATTCCCGACAGCCACATCTTCAACCTGAACTGGTCGCTGGTGAACGCGGGCGTCACCCGGCTGCTTTACAGCGGCAATCGGCTCAGCCTCAGCTATCTTAATAACCACGCCCACCTGGAGCAGCATCGCCGGGCGGATCTCGTGACCTATCGCTAAAGGAATGAATCCATGAGTGCAAGCAACCCGTTTGACCTGACCGGCAAGATCGCGCTGGTTACCGGCGCCAGCCGCGGCATTGGCGAAGGCATCGCCCAGATCCTCGCCTCCAACGGCGCGCACGTGATTGTCTCCAGCCGCAAGGTCGAGGCCTGCCAGATGGTGGTGGACGGTATCGTCGCCGCCGGTGGTTCCGCCGAGGCGATGGCGCTGCACATCGGCGAGATGGAGCAGATCGAGCAGATCTTCAAGACCATCGAACACAAGCATGGCCGCTTGGACATCCTGGTCAACAACGCCGCCACCAACCCGCATTTCGGCCCCATCGTCGACACTGACCTGTCCGCCTTCCAGAAGACGGTGGATGTGAACATCCGCGGTTATTTCTTCATGTCGACGGCGGGCGCGAAGCTGATGGCCAAGCACGGCGGCGGCGCGATTGTGAACGTGGCGTCGGTCAACGGCGTCATTCCCGGCATGTACCAAGGCATCTACTCCATCACCAAGGCGGCCGTCATCTCCATGACCCAGTGCTTCGCCAAGGAATGCGCCAGCATGGGCGTGCGCGTCAACGCCTTGCTGCCCGGCTTCACCGACACCAAATTCGCCTCGGCGCTGGTGAAGAACCCGGTGATCGTGGAAAAGGTGCTGGAACACGTGCCGATGCGCCGTATTGCCGAGCCTGAAGAAATGGCCGGTTCGGTGCTTTACCTGGTGTCGCCGGCGGGGAGTTACAC
>DASUIM010000507.1:0-1125 GCA_036279775.1 Fluviicoccus sp.
GCTGGTGCTGATTGGCACCACGCCGGAAGGCAAGAAGGAGCTGATCGGCTTCCAGGTCGGCGTGCGCGAGAGCGCGCAGAGCTGGCGCGAACTCCTGATCGACCTGCGGCAACGCGGGTTACGGATTGCCCCGCAACTCGCCATCGGCGACGGCGCCCTCGGCTTCTGGAAGGCACTGGACGAGGCCTTTCCCGGCACGCGGCACCAACGATGCTGGTGCCATAAAGTGAGCAACGTACTCGACAAGGTCGCCAAATCCGTGCAGGGCCCCATGAAGAACGACCTGCGGAACATCTATCTGGCCCCACACCGGGCCGAAGCTGAAACCGCGATCGACGTCTTCGTCGAGAAATACCACGTCAAATACGGACGTGCGGTGGAGTGCCTGATCAAGGATCGCCATGCGCTGCTCGCCTTCTTCGACTTCCCTGCTGAGCACTGGATCCACCTACGCAGCTCGAACCCGATCGAGAGCGTCTTCGCCACGGTGCGCCACCGAACGGTGCGGACCAAGGGATCGCTGTCGCAACAAACTGCGAAGCTGATGGTGTTCAAGCTCATCGACGCCGCATCGAAGACCTGGCGGCGATTGAAGAGCACGAACCAGTTGCCGAAAGTCATCGCCGGTGTAAAGTTCATCGACGGAATCGAAGTCATTCCGAACACTGAAAGCCACGCCGCCTGATCAGGCCGCGTCACCCAAAATCAGCCATAGCTCAAGTTGTAACCGGCTTGTACGCCGCCGGTTCATCTGCACCTGCGGCAATGGCGCATTCAAATCGGCAGTGCCGCCGATGAGCTGGTTTACAGTCTGGTTGACGGGGGCGCCAATGAATGTATTGCCCACAGCGAGGTCGGTCTGGCTGGTACCCCAACCCGCGCCTACACTGCCTCCGATGTAACCTCCAGCCCAGCTGAAGCGAGGATAAACGGGAGTCGGTGCTTTGACGACAGGTGCCGCAGGCAAATCAGCAGATGAACTTTCGCTGCCAAAAGCGATCGTCCCGAACGCATTGATGCCCGCGAGCGACAATTGCTTGTTGCACTTCATCCCAGAGTCCTCCTGCAGGGCACGAAAAATATTGCGTAGCTTGTCCCCAAGTTGAGGTTAGCTCGATAGTTCGA